>SHUW01000002.1 GCA_009694465.1 Ilumatobacteraceae bacterium | reverse complement strand
GGCCGAACCATTGGTTTTCCGACAGCCAATGTTGAGGTACCAGTCACGATGTGTGTTCCTGCAGATGGGGTGTATGCCGCATGGTATGTGCGTCTGGTCGCTGGGAAAGAAGAGATGTATCCGTGCGCCATCAATATTGGACGTCGACCAACCTTCTATGAAAATGCACCGGTTTCATTGATTGAGGCACATATCATCGGCGAAACTGATCTTGATCTCTACGGTGAGGTCGCAATGTTGCGCTTTGTTACTCGCTTACGCGGTGAGCAAAAGTTTGCTGGTCTTGAGGAAATGAAAACCCAGTTAGCGATCGATGTTGCCAACGCATCAGAGATTTTGTCTAGGGCGTAAGTAAAGCGTAGGCAGTATTTCGCTGGGTGAGTTTTCGTCCGAGTGGTGCCACCAAAGCCTGAAAACTATCTTCACTCATCTTCTGACCGTGATTGGCCCCTGCAGCACGGCTGATGTTTTCATCCATCAAAGTTCCACCGATGTCGTTGCAGCCTGAGCGCAATAATTGGCGGGCACCTTCGACGCCAATTTTCACCCAACTGACCTGAACGTTGTCAATCAGTCCGTGGTAGGCCATGCGGCCAATGGCATGCATCAAAATCGTCTCACGGAAGGTCGGTCCGCGCCGTGAACGCTTTTGTAGATAGATCGGCGATGCCATGTGCACGAACGGCAGAGGAATGAATTCAGTGAATCCACCGGTGATCTTTTGCAAATCGCGGGTACGGATCATATGTCGCGCCCAATGTTCTGGATGCTCAACACTTCCGTACATGATGGTGATGTTGGAGTGCAGGCCTATTTCGTGGGCAACACGGTGACATTCAAGCCACTCTTCGGTATTGACCTTGTCGGGACACAGCACGGCGCGTGCCTCATCGTCAAGAATTTCTGCAGCGGTTCCAGGCAACGATGCCAGTCCCGCTTTCTTCATCTTGGTCAGATAGGTGTGTAAGTCTTCACCATTGCGCTTCGCACCCTCGGTAATTTCCAATGCCGTGAATCCGTGGACATGCATTTCAGGGACTGCATCTTTGACTGCTTGAGTCACATGCAAGTAGTAATCACCATCAAAATCTGGGTGAATTCCACCTTGCAAGGTGACCTCAGTAGCCCCCATGTTCCATGCTTCAACAGCTCGTTGAGCAATGTCATCAAGAGTTAAGAGATACGGCGTACCGCGCAAGTTCAGCGATAGTGGACCCTTAGAGAATCCACAAAACTTACATTTGAAGGTGCAGACATTGGTGTAATTGATATTGCGGTTATGTACCCACGTGACCTGATCGCCAACCGTCATCTCGCGGAGATAATCGGCGTATTCAGCAATCGCCAAAACCTCAGGCCCACGGGCACGAAACAAGTCAATGATCTCCTGTTCGCCAAGTTCTTGACCGGAGCGATGACCAGCAATAATTTCACCAACTCGCGATTTGGGGTTCAGCGATGTGTCATTTCTTGCGCCAATGATTAAGGGCGGCTTGTTATTGCTTCCGCTGTACCACTGAGTCGAACGATGACCGACAAGTACCACTTCAGCACCGTCGAGAACGACGTCAGCAGCAGTCACCTTCTCTGGCCACACGGCGCCAGGATCATCGCGTCCCAGTCCTTCGGCGTCGCAACGATCGAGAATCGGAAAGCGCAGATTCACATCAATCCATGGATTTTGTGCAGGATTGAAACGGCGTGCCGTGTCAAGGGAGAGACTGTGTGGCGTACTGACGATGTACTCGGGGTACAGGGTGAGTCGCGGCGCCAAAACTAGACCCCGAGACTCGGTAACGGTTCGGAGAATATCAAGGTCAGGCCACGGGCGTTCTGGGTTGACGTGATCAGCGGTCACAGGCGAAACCCCACCCCAGTCGTCAATACCGGCATCAAGTAGGGGAGCGAAGTCGTCGCTGAGGTTTGGTGGGGCTTGAAGATGAATGTCGGGTGGCAAGATGATGCGCGCCACGGCAATCGACCATAAGAACTCGTCGGTCGGGCAGGCGTCTTCGTGTTGCATGCCGGTGCGGGGTTTAGGTAAGAAGTTTTGCACGATCACTTCTTGCACATGCCCGCGCCCATTGACCATGTGTGCTTGGTGTGAATCACGAATCGCAACGAGGGCAGCAATGCGATCGGCGCGTGTTTCGCCGATGCCGACCAAAATCCCAGTCGTAAACGGAATATGCAATTCTCCAGCAAAGTTGAGCGTTGCCAAACGGCGTTCTGGGTCTTTGTCGGGGGCGCCACGATGACAGGCCAAATCATGACGCAATGTTTCCACCATCATTCCCTGGCTCGGCGAGAAGGGTCGCAAACTCGCAAGTTCTTCTTTGCTCAATGCTCCAGCGTTGGCGTGGGGGAGTAGTCCAGTTTCTTCAAGTACTAACTTGCACATTGCCACGAGGTATTCGATCGTTGATGCGTAGCCATGCTCGGTGAGCCAATCACGCGCAACTTGATATTTTTCTTCAGGGGCTTCGCCCAAAGTAAAAAGCGCTTCGTGGCAACCGTTACGCGCTCCTTGCTTGGCTATTTTCAGTACTTGTTCGGGCGACAAAAATGGGCTTTCCAGACGTGCTGGTGGCTGAGCAAAGGTGCAATAGCCACAACTATCGCGACACAGCATGGTCAAGGGAATAAAGACTTTCGGGGAGAAGGTGATGCGTGTGCCGTGGCGTTGATCTCGTATCTCCCGTGCGCGTGCCATCAGTTGGTCAAGCGGGGTATCAATCAAATCACGAAGATCAGTTGGAAGATCACTGGGTTGGGTGATGGTATTTCGGGGATCACCGAAATCACCAAGTTGGACATCAATGCGCTGGCGCGTCATAACTAAGACCCTTCTGGGAGCTAATAACTACTCAGTTTTTGCCAGCGCACAACGGAGATGATGCGGATGCTAGAGAGCCCCATAATCTCGGTACTTGTTGTGCGTAAATGAGCCTAGTCGGGGCTACGAGCTTTTGAAGCCCTCAAGGATATTTTGTGTCGCCACGCCCACGCGATGCCCAGTACGAGCGATGAAACCTAATTGAACTCCCGAGGCGGGGTCGCGCAGGGTAAAGAACTGTTCGTGCCCATGGTCATCGGTGACAATATCGGTGACGATCGGCGAGAGCGCAGAACTCGTGCTATTTAATGTGGCGTGGGTGTAACTAGCGTTCAGCACTTCAATGGCAATGTGGTGGATTCCACTGCCGTGATGGGCGATGTGGGCGGCCACTTGGGGTCCCGCTTCGGGCCCAACTAAAACAAGGGTGACACCACCAGCGGCGATGACAGCGATGCCCGGGTGGCTATTGGACGGATGTTCAAGATGGAATCCGAGGTTTTGGGTGAAGGTGTCAACTGCTGTGGACAAATTCTCCACTGCGATGACTACATGGTCGACGCGAGTGGAGACTGTGTCGATCGCAGATCTTGTTCCTTCAGGTGAAGCGCTCTTCTCAGGAGCAGCATCGGTGCGACGACCAGCGATTTCGATGCGGTGAGTTTCAGCGAGGACGACGCGCATGATGTCCTCCGCAAAGTCTGGGTCAACTGATCTGTCGATGGCGTATTGACGACGACTGGTGACAACTTCGCGCACTCGATCAGGTTGAATAATCGGAGTATCGCTATGTTCCTTGATGCGTGCAACCTCATGGCAGGTTTCAAGACGCTGAGCAAGAATGTCTAGTAGTTGACGATCAAGTTCATCGATGCGCTGACGCAGAGCCGCTAAGGCCGGCGAGGGCTGGTTTGTTGATCCGGGGGAGACGGGCGTGGACATCACCCTTAACGGTAGTGCCTCGGACCTGACTGGAGTCTGTTGTTTCCCGTATGAGATTTCTGAGACTCTGACGTGAAGCACCTTGTGGGCTCACTATGCGCGTGACTGCGACCGCCCCAGTGTGGGTCATTCTTCGACGGATCTCATCATCTGCTCGATGACCTTATTGAAAACTGTTAGGTCTCGGGGATCCACGCGACCCATCATTTCTGTTGAGTGAGAGGAAGCGAAACTGATGCCCAAATCGGCAACCTTGCGACCTTTGGCGGTGAGTCGAGCGAGAGAGATCCTGCGATCATTGGGGTCGCTGAGGCGATCGATGTGGCCCATTTTCTCTAACCGAGTGAGCCGATTAGTGAGTCCACTTGGCGAAATCATGGCGAAACCAGCGATCTCGGTCGGCATCAAGACCCCACTCTTGCCGTGTCGCCGTAAGGTCGCCAGGACATCAAATTCGCCGAGAGTGAGACCCAGTTCAAGCATGTGCTTGTTGATTGATTGGAATGTCTTGTCCACCAGCAGATTGAGTTTGAGGGCAGTTGACATAGCGGTGAAATCAAGGTCCGGTCGTTCCGCTGTCCAGGTCCTGATGGTGTCTTTAACGAGTTCCGACATATCCATAACTTCACACTAACAGATCATTTGACATCAAATAGTTTGATACCGTAGTATCTTCTTGTGACCTTTATCCTCGGAAATATCAACGACCGCTCCGTCTTGGTTCTGGAGGATTTTTACTTTGATGTGCAAACCTTGAGCAATGGGGCTTTGTCAAGTGACCCAATGGATGCTTTGGCAAACTGCGATCTTCTGCACCGACTCTCTGGTCTCCTAAAAGATGCGACACCGACGGGACGAGTAGCTGCTGAAACAATTGGCGCTGCAGTTCCTCGGCCGAAAAATTGTTTTGCCATCGGACTGAACTACAAGAGTCATGCCGAGGAATCAAAAATGCAACTCCCCACTAACCCTTTGGTATTTACAAAGTTTCCGTCCTGCTTGGTCGGCCCACATTCAGATATTGAGATGCGATCTGATGGTGTTGACTACGAAGTTGAACTGGTGGTCGTGATCGGAGTTGGTGGCAAGGATATTAAGAAAGACAATGCCTGGAACCATGTTGCTGGGGTCACGATCGGCCAAGACATTTCAGATCGGATTGTGCAGTTCGCGGCCCAACCTCCCCACTTTGACTTAGGAAAATCCTTCGATACGTTTGGACCAATCGGGCCATTCATCTACTCAACCGACCATTTCTCTGATCTCAATGATTTTCACCTAGTCACTGAAATTAATGGTGAAATTCGCCAGAAGGACAGCACAAGAAACTTGATCTTTGATGTGGAGACGCTGATTGCATACTTGTCGCAAGTGACCACGCTGACTCCGGGGGACATCATCTTCACTGGCACGCCAGATGGTGTTGGCGCAGCAACCGGAAACTTTCTCAAAGATGGAGATGTGATAACAACAACAATCTCTGGTCTCGGCACAATGGTCAATCATTGCCGCCGTGTCAGCGACTATGCGAAAGGGGCATAAACATGGCGCTCAACGGATTATTGGATATTCAAATATCGGTGCCGAACCCGCAAGAACTTTTTGAGTTCTGGTTGCAGCATGGAATGAACGCGACGGCTGATGGTGTCCTTGGCACACCCGATCGACCAGTGCAAATGAATCTCGCAGAGGCGCCGTATCGCCATCTTTCTTCCATGCATCTCAGTTGTGAGAATGAGTCGGACATCGCTGCGATCGCAAAGCGCCTGACAGATGCTGGAGTCACATCCACTTTCGACAGCACAACATTGCGATGCGTTGACCCAATCTTCGGCCACGCGATTGTCATTGATGTTGGTTCACCGCATCCGCTCACGCCGACACAGTCCAGGGCATTCAATGGTCCTGGCCAACAAAATCGTATTGATACTCGTGCAGATGCGGTGTTACATACTGAATCTCCCATTGTGCGCCGGATCGGTCACGTTGTTCTCGGTACACCCCATCTTGTCGAAGCGACGGACTTTTACTTAAATGTTCTGGGCTACCGTGTCTCTGACCAAATCATGAAAGGTTTTGCGACTTTCATGCGCGTTGAGTCGGATCACCACAACTTGATGATTCAACCTGGCCCCACCTCATATCTCAATCATTATGCAGTTGAAGTTGACGACATTGATGCCGTGGGATTAGCGGGAACATCCGCATTGAAAGACGAAAGAGTTTCCAGCATTATCGGTGTTGGCCGTCACAATCTTGGGGCGAATGTGTTTTGGTACTTACGCGATCCTTCGGGCAATATGTTTGAATTTTTCTCTGATATGGATCAGATCATTGATGAAAAAGGTTGGGACCGCGATCATTGCCGTCTCGATTGGGAAGGTGAAGATGGACCTGCTGGTTTTTCGGTATGGGGTCCAAAAGATCCGCCAGAAGAGTTCTTCGCGCCATCTGATATTCCAGCAATTGTGGCTGGTCGCCAAGCAAGCGGACTGAAGTAACACGGCGATGGACCTGGGAATAAAAGGTCGTTGGGCTATCTTGTCTGGCTCAAGTCGTGGGCTCGGGTGGGCGTGTGCGCAAAGCATTGCTCGCGAAGGAGCCAACGTTGTCATCAATGGTCGTACAAGCGCAGACGTTGACGAAGCAGTCGCGCAACTCACGTCTCTTTATCGCGTTGAGGCGCGTGGAGTTGTGGGTGATTCGGCGATGGCGAGTGTGCAAGATGAACTCATGTCTGCCTGCCCTGAACCAGACATTGTTTTGTTGAATGGCCAAGGACCATCTCCTAAAGCCTTTCTTGACATCGAAAGCGAAGACTGGGATAGTGCCGTGCGTCAAGCGCTGACGGGGCCGCTAGCACTTCTGCAACGTGTTGTCCCTGGCATGAGAGATCGCGGTTTCGGTCGTATCGTGGCGGTGAGTTCGGCGATGGTGAAATCACCCAACTCGCTGATGAGTCTGTCGCACGGAACCCGTCTTGGCTTGACTGGCGTGCTCAAGGGACTCTCTAAGGATCTTGCCAAATACAACGTCACCGTTAACCAACTTTTGCCCGAGAGATTTGACACCGCTCGTCAAGAACAAATGGCACATGTGGCAATGAAGATTTTAGGCATCACCTACGAAGAAGCCCGAGCCCAACAAATTGCCTCAATCAAGGCCGGACGACTCGGTCGCCCCGAGGAATTTGGTGATGCTTTTGCATTTCTGTGTGCTGCTCAAGCGGGATATATCAGTGGTCAAAATCTGCAACTTGATGGTGGCAGTTACGAAGGAGTGTTCTAATGACAACGATGACAACACGGGTTGCACATGAGGCGGCTCGATCAATTGAACAATTAGTTGATGAAATTTCTGCCCTGCATTCGCAGTTTGATGCCACTGCAGCGGAGTCCGAAGAACTGGGTGATGCTCCACAAGCGTTAGTAGATCTCATGCGGCAGATACGCGTGCCGATGATTAAGGCGCCACTTGAAGTCGGTGGCGATCGCCTGTTGTTGGCCGATCAATGTCGCTATTTCACCGCCTTGAGTTATTCAAATCCGACGGCAGCATGGACTGGATTTAACCATGCAGGTGCGGCAGCTGCAGCGGGGTCACGTCTCAGCGATGAGGGGATTGACTTGCTGTTTGGTTCTGACCCGTCGCCTTTCCTAGCTGCTGTGGCGCTACCGACAGGAACCTTTACTCGTGTCGACGGCGGGGTGTTGATGAATGGCACATGGAATTATGCGAGTGGGGTTCGCCACGCCGACTGGGCCATGTTGACTGCAATTGAAGCTGTCGAGCAACCCACCGTCACTCTCGCAGTTATTCGTACAGCAGATGCGACGGTGCATGGTGACTGGAATGTGATGGCACTCAAGGGAACCGGGAGCGTGTCAATCACTGCGAAAGACGTCTTTGTTCCGACAGCATTAACAGTGGACCCGATGGAACCAGCAAAACGTGGTGGGGCAATCTATGGCTTGAATTACACAATCTTTGTTGCTGGCGAGAATCTTGGTTTTACCTTTGGTGTGTGCAACCGATTCATCGATGAACTTGTTGTCTATGCGCGCGGTAAATCGCGAGGTTTTGACGGGCGGCTTGCAGATCGCGGCGCCTTTCAATATGAACTCGGGAAGAGTTCACAACAACTACAGGCCGTGCAAGCTCATGCACTCGCAACTCTTGCAACGGTTGACGATGCCATGGAAAATGGCAATGAATTCACCGCTAGAGATGAAGCAGCGGTCGCTGCCATGACTGCGTATTGCACCGAGACTGCAGTCTCTGCAATTTCCCGCCTGATGAGTTTTGCAGGCGCTGGCGCATTGTTTAACTCAAGTCCGTTGCAACGATGCTTGAGAGATGCGCAAGGCTCCGCACAACATCTCGTGGCGTCGAATCAATCACTTGACCGTTATGGAGCAGTTTTACTCGCTGACAAGTAGCGGTTAACTGCGCAGCGGTGCCATTTGCGCTGGGTCGAGGTATTCATCCAGTTTGGTGATCAGTCCGTCATCGTTCAGAGTCACGACCATGCAGGAATGGGCACATAATTGACCGCCAGGTGCTGTTCCCATGATTGCCGCTTGCCAGATCCAGCCGTCACTGGTGATCACAACGCTGCGTGTTTCCCAACGTAAATCGGGAATCATCGCGTGCATCCGTGTCAAGGTCTTGCCAGTGTCCTCGTAGGGGATGGATTTGTCATCAAAGTTATGCCACACCAATGCACCGGGAACACACATCGCCATAGTGATATCTGGTCGGCTTGTATTCGTTGCTTCGGCGAAGCGCCGTTGATGGTCAAGTTTTTCTTCGGGCGTCAGAGCCATGGCACTGTCCTTTTGTCGGAGTTCAAACAAATCATGTAGGAATACCACCATCAACGGTGAAAACGGAACCCGTCATATAACTGCTGGCATCGCTGGCTAAGAATAATGCAGCACCGACAATTTCGTGGGGTTCACCAACGCGTTTCATGGCGATGCGTTTCATTCCTTGATCAACGAGGTCCCAGTTCCATGCCTTACTAATGTCGGTGCGAAACGAGCCCGGCATGATGCAGTTGACGCGGACATGAGGTCCTAATGTCTGAGCAAATCCGATCGTCATGGCATTGAGCCCTGCCTTGGCGGCGGTGTAGGGAATGACATCTGGCGTTGGGTGAATTGCGGCGACGCTTGAGATATTGATGATTGAAGCACTGCGTCCTAGGTGCATGGCCCGTTCGCTCATCCGCGTCCCAAGTAACGCTGTGAGACGAAAGGGTCCCTTGAGATTGATACCAATGACCGAATCCCACATCTGCTCGTTGACATTGACGACCTTGTCGTACAACGGAGATTTGCCAGCATTATTGACGAGGATGTCAAGGCCTCCAAATTCATTCCAAACAGCATCTGCTAAACCTTCAAGTTCGTCCCAGCGGCCCACATGGCAGGCGTATGGAATACAACGGCGACCTGTTTCTTGAAAGACCTCGGCGGCTGTTTCTTGGCAGGACTCGATGGATCGACTGGCGATCATGATCTCTGCGCCTTGGCGGGCGAAGGCGAGCGCCATCTCTTTACCCAGCCCACGACTTCCACCTGTGATGAGAGCGGTACGACCAGTGAGATCAAATAAATCTGGGGAATTGGGTGACGCCATATCAATGACCCTAGACCTCAAGCCCCGATTTCACCGACAGGGACCTTTCAGGCGAAACTAAGTGATGGAGTTTTCTGAGTCGGCCGAGGCGAGCCAATTTCGCCATGAAGTACGCGAGTGGTTGAACCGCACCCTCGTGGGCGACTATCGCCGCCTTGGTACCTCGGCGGAAATGGGTGCGCACGACTGGCATGTGCGGGTGGCATGGGAGCAAGAACTCGGTCGCGCTGGCTGGTTGGGTTTGACATGGCCCAAGGCTTTTGGAGGAAGAGAAGCCTCTGTTGCCGAAGAGTTGGTTTTCGCCCAGGAGTACACCTTGGCCAATGGTCCTCAAAGAGCTGGATTCTTTGGCGAAGGTTTGCTTGGACCGACTCTGATCACCTTTGGTTCGCCCGAACAGCAAGCCAGGTTCTTGCCTCCCATTTTGCGTGGCGACGAATATTGGTGCCAGGGATTCAGCGAGCCTGGTGCTGGCTCGGATTTAGCGGGAGTTCGCACCACAGCAGTTCTCGATGGCGACACATGGCGGATTGACGGTCAAAAGGTGTGGACCAGCCAAGCCCAATTTGCGCAATGGATTTTTGTTTTGTGTCGCACCGAACTTGAAGAAAAAGCCCACAAAGCATTGTCGTATTTGCTGGTGCCGATTGATCAGCCAGGGGTTGAGGTTCGGCCGTTAAAAGATCTCTCGGGCAATGATCATTTCTGTGAAGTTTTCTTTACTGGTGCCACGACGACTGCGGACATGGTCGTGGGTGGACGCGGTAATGGCTGGAAGACCGCAATGGGGACCCTTGGCTTTGAACGCGGTACTGCGTTTATGGCCCAGCAATTACGTTTCGCTAAAGAATTTGAAAATGTGCGTGCCTTGGCCGTGCAACAGGGTCTCGCCGATGATCTTGAGGTGCGACAACGACTTGCACGCGCTTACGGCGAACTGGAAATTATGCGTTGGTCAGGTTTGCGAAACGTGACGCGTTTTATGCACGGGGGACAGCCAGGTCCTGAAGGCTCCATCGGCAAATTGTTTTGGTCGAAATGGCATCAACGCCTCGGTGAATTAGAAGTTGACTTACTTGGGGCAAATGCTTTGATCATGCATGATGAAGGCTCAATAGTGCACGATTTCCAGCACACCTTCTTATTCAGCCGAGCACATACGATTTATGCGGGTTCAACAGAAATTCAACGAAACATTGTTGGCGAAAGAGTTCTTGGCTTGCCGCGCGAATAGTTGCTACTACATGCGTTCAATAATGGTGGCTGTTCCCATGCCGCCACCGGTGCACATCGTGATGAGTGCGGTCTGCTTATCTTGACGCTCAAGTTCGTCCAGTGCGGTCTGCATCAGCATTGCGCCACTGCCACCAATCGGGTGACCAAGAGCGATAGCACCGCCATTGACATTGACATTCTCATTGGTGATTCCCAGTTCGCGCATGGCGCGTAGTGGGATCGCTGCAAAGGCTTCATTGATTTCCCACAGGTCAATATCCTTGGTAGTCATTCGGGCACGCTCAAGACATTTCTTTGACGCTGGCGCTGGTGCGGTGAGCATGATCACTGGTTCTGCTCCAGCAACTGCTGACATGATGATTCTTGCGCGCGGCTTGAGTCCGTGAGCCTTGGCATATTCGGGACTAGTGATCATGATCGCTCCAGCGCCATCAACGACACCTGAGGAGTTGCCGGCATGATGAACATGATCAACAGAACTGATTTCGGGATAGACCTGTCGGCACATCTCATCAAATGTGCTGTCAAACTCGGCAAACTTGTGCGCACCGAGGCGCTCAAATGAGGCTGAGAGACCGGCTAGAGATTCCCTTGTGGTCTCAGGGCGCAGGTGTTCATCTTTGGCTAATGCAACGGTTCCATCAGGATTGAGGATTGGAATAATGCTGCGATCAAAACGGCCTTCCGCCTGAGCAATTGCGGCGCGTTGTTGGCTGATGAAAGCCAACTCGTCGACATCAGCGCGCGTAAAACCACCGATGGTGGCGATCAAGTCCGCAGAAATACCTTGCGGGACCATGGGAAACATTTCTCGGAGAGCAGCGTTTCCTGAGGTGAAGTCTGGTGCGCCGTCTGGTGCGGGCCAACGCGACATTGACTCGACTCCACCAGCGATGACGAGGTCTTGGTGTCCAGCCTGAACTCCCATTGCCGCCCAGGTCACCGCCTGCTGGCCAGAACCACAAAAGCGGTTGATGGTGACGCCAGGTGCAGTGACTGGCCATCCGGCAGCGAGCACTGCCATACGACCGATACACGCCCCATGATCGCCCACGCTGTTGCCGTTACCGATGATTACATCGTCTACGTCAGCAGTATCAAAGCCGACGCGCTTCTGAAGCGCATTGAGAACCTGCGCCAAGAGTTCTTGGGGGTGAATATGATGAAGCGAACCTGTTGCCTTGCCTCGTCCGCGCGGGCTACGAACTCCATCAATGATCCAAGCTTCGGACATGGTCTATCTCCTTCGTATTGGCGGAAAAATCCGCTAAAGCACTACAAACCGTAGTCGGTTTTTGGCGAAGATTTATGGTTCGGGCACATTGAAAGCAACAATGGCTCCACCATCTTCGGCATTAGCGGCGAAAACAACGCCATGATGACGATTCACTGCATCGGCAAACACGGTATGCGGTGAGCGCACTGTCTTGAAGGGTATTCTGCCCTCGGGGTTAGATCAGATGGAACGCTCGTTACAGCTGCGCGCTCAGGCGAGATTCCTCGCGCGAGCGCAGAGCAGTATTAACTCTTTGACGCTCCAAGATTTGTTGCAAGCCTTTGGCTGACTGTGCAATATCGTGTTCGCTAAAGAATGACTGGACAGTGTTCGCGACCTCAGGAGTATTGAGAAATTGCACGGTACCCACCATGCGCACGATGGTGTTGATCGGGAAAAGTTCTTGAGCTTGATCCCAGAAATGTTGGACGAAATCCCACGCTAGGTGTCCGTTGATTCGCGCCTTCATGCATTGTGCCAATACAAAGGGTGCGTTCTGGTTTTTTACTTCTCCACTCACGGCGAAATTGCAAGTACGAAGAAGTAGTTGTGGATCATCAAACTCGGCCAATGCGTAGAGATATCGCAGTTGTTCTTGCGGATTCTCAGCACTTTGAAATTTGCTCAACATATATTCGTAATCTTCCTCATTGCCACTACTGGCCACGACAGTTGTCGCTGCCGAAAGCAAGTCCGGATGAATGGTCTGGTCATTACCTTCATGGCGGAACTCGATGGAGCGACAACGCTCTTGAGCAGTGAGATCATTTCCATTGATCGCCAGCAGGGTGACGAGAAGTCCGCGTAATTTGCCGCGCAGATCATCTTCGTTAGCCCCTTGCTCCCAGCCAATATCAGTAAGCGCTGGAGCGACCAGTGAGCGAATACGACTTTCCAGTTTCGGTAATTCTGTGTTGCTCATCAGACGGGCGCAACTGCGAAGACCTATGGCAATTGCTTGCCAAACTGCGAGATCACGCTCGGAAGAAAATTCTTCAACTAGTGAGATAAATTCAATGGCCTGTAATCGTCCGGCAACGACGGCATTCCAAGCATCGTCAACCAAACTGTAACGCTCGATCGTCGCCAGAGATGCAATCTCGGAACCCTTCAGGCGACCGAGCAGTTCGGGGGCATAAGCGACACGGTAATAGCCGTGACCTCCAGCATTAACCACGATAGTGGCATGCGAATCAGCGATCGCGATCTCAAGTGAATCACCGATCAGTAGATGCTTGCTGACCTGATCATTGATGCGGATGTGGATCGGGACGAGCCATGTTTGGGTGAGCGCATGCGAATCGTGGTCAAAAGAAAATCGTTGTTGACGCAAGGTCAGGGCATTGCCAGCCGAATTGAGTTCGGCGGTGATCAGAGGATAACCCGGCTGCCAAATCCATGAATCCATCAACTCGCGCACTGGTTCGCTACCGTGTTGAGCGGCGGCATGTTCAATGGAATCCCAAAGGTCACTGGTCTCGGTGTTGGCGTAGGAATGTTTATGGAGATAGTGGCGCACTCCTTCACGGAAGCGATCCTCGCCAAGAAACTGCTCAAGCATGCGCAGTAGTGAGCCGCCCTTTTCATATGTCAGGACATCAAACATGCCCTCGCAATCCTGCGGTGAACGTACTTCAAATTCCACAGACCGAGTGTTGACCAATGAGTCCACCTCGAAGGCGGCGGATCGTGAAAGTGAAAAGCTTGTCCAGCGTTCCCAGGATGGTTTAAAAGAATTGACAGCTGCAACTTCCATAAAAGTAGCGAAAGCTTCGTTCAACCAAATGCCGTTCCACCATGTCATTGTGACCAGATCGCCAAACCACATGTGCGCCAATTCGTGGCTCACGACATCAGCCACGTTTTGTCGTTCAGCTTGCGTGCTGGTCACTGGATCAACAAGTAGCAAACTTTCGCGGTAAGTGATGCAGCCAACATTCTCCATCGCTCCGGCAGCAAAGTCAGGTAACGCGACCATGTCAATTTTGGCATCGGGATACGGAATGCCGTAATAGTCAACGAACCAGCGCAGACTCTTAGCGCCAACGTCTAAGGCGAAATCGGTGAGGTGACTTTTTCCGGGTACGTGAATAACACGCAGAGGTACACCATCAACATCTATGGCCTGCGTCGCCTCAAGTTTTCCGACAATAAAGGCAACGAGGTAGGTGCTCATTGACATCGTGTCCGCAAATTTCACGGCAACTTTTTTCTGATTACCTGAGCCTTCAAGTTGAGTTCGGGAGATCTCTGGACCATTACTGATCGCCATATGCTCAGCATCGGTCATGAGAGTTATCGAGAACACAGCCTTGAAATCGGGTTCATCAAAGCAAGGAAATGCCCGACGACAATCAGTGGATTGCATCTGCGACGCAGCGATGACCTGAGTAATGCCGTCTTCATCGGTATAGGTACTGCGGTAGAAGCCGCGCAACTTGTCATTGAGGATTCCCGTGAAAGTGATATCAATCATCGCTGTGCCAGGAAGTAAATCTTCGAGCAGACCGATGAGTAGGCGGTCAGATTCTGGGTCCAGTCGGAATGGTGAGGGGAGACCATCAACAAAAACGGAGATGATCTCTAGGTCCTTGGAATTGAGGACAATCATTCGGGTTGACGACATAACTTCAGCGGTGATAGTGACCTGACCAGTAAAGGTTGCCTCTGCTAATTGAGGTTCAAGTTCAATCTCGTAGCGATGAGGAACAATATGTCGTGGTAACCGATAGGGATCCAGTTGATCTTCATGACCAGAGACTTTGGGGGAATTACTACTCATCGCTTGAGCGTAGCGTTGAATGATGCACCAAGAGTATGCGAAACCTTCTTCGGGGCTACTTCGCCGAGTAGCGTAGAATCTCGTGTCCACACAGTCTGAAAATGCTCCGATCTACGATGTCGTGGGTATTGGTAATGCCTTAGTTGACGTCATTGGTGAGGCTGATGACGCCTTCATTACTGCACAATCTTTGGTCAAAGGTTCGATGACTTTGATTGACAGCGATCGTGCGCACCATCTCTATCGAGCCATAGGGACCGCCGTCGAGATGAGTGGTGGTTCAGCCGCCAACACGGTTTGCGGAGTCGCCAGTTTTGGAGGCAAGGCTGCCTACATTGGCAAAGTGAGTGAAGATGATTTGGGACAAGTCTTCGGGCATGATCTGCTGGCTGTCGGAGTGCATTTCAGCCCAGGACAGCCGCTTGATGGGATTGCTACCGGACGCTGCATCATCGTGGTGACCCCTGATGCCCAGCGCACGATGAATACCTTTTTGGGAGTGTCGTCTTTCATGGAACCTGCTGATGTTGATGTTGACGTTGTGGCTGCCGGAAAAGTGCTCTATATGGAGGGCTATCTTTTTGATCGCGACGATGCCAAGGCTGCTTTTCGCCATGCCGCTCGAGTCGCCCATGCGGCCGGCAGGGAAGTGTCGTTGAGTCTCTCGGATAGTTTTTGCGTGGATCGTCACCGCGAGGATTTCCGAGCGTTGGTGACTGATGAGGTTGATATTTTGTTCGGAAATGAACAGGAGTTGTTATCGCTGTATCAACTGCAGAGTTTTCAAGATGCAGTAGATGCCGTTCGACGGGATAGTTCTCTGGCGGTGATCACGCGTGGACCGCGCGGAGCATCAATCATTACTCGCGACGAGGTGCTTGATGTGCCCGCGCAAGATGTTCCCCGTGTCATTGATACCACTGGTGCGGGGGATCTTTTTGCCGCAGGATTTCTCTTTGGTTACACCAACGGATACTCCCTTGAGAATTCTGCGATTTTGGGTTCAATAGCGGCTGGGGAGGTCATTTCCCATGTCGGTCCGCGTCCACTAGTGGAGTTGCGTACGCTGTTGCCACAGTTCTAAGGATGCATGATGAGTCGTGAAGAGGCACAGAAATGGTTAGAGGCCGAACCTGACGAAGATATGCGCCTGCAGTTGCGAGAATTGCTGGCAGGTGACGAATCGCAACTTGAAGGCCACTTCAGCGGTCGGTTGATGTTCGGAACAGCCGGACTACGCGCCCCGATTATGGCTGGGCCTCTCGGGATGAATCGTTTGGTTGTACGTCAAACAGCCGCAGGCTTAGTGGATTATCTGTTGCGGACAGTACAAGGGGCATCTGAATCTGGTGTGTTGATTGGCTTCGATGCGCGTCATAAAAGCCATGACTTCGCAGTGGACACGGCGCGGGTTGCCGCGGCGCGTGGAATGAAGGCCATGTTGTTGCCCACTGTTTTGCCGACTCCAGTGTTGGCTTGGAATATCACGGCTCTTGGTGCCTGTGCGGGTGTCATGGTGACCGCAAGCCACAATCCTCGTGAGGACAATGGCTACAAGGTCTATTTGGGTTCGGGTGCTCAGATCGTTCCACCTCATGATGTGGCGATTTCTGATGCAATAGCCTTCTTCGACCCCACAAATATTGAAGTAGCCGCCATTGATTCCTCTCTGATTCACACCTTGGATGATTCCTGCGTCGAGAATTATCTGCAGTGGATCCCATCGGTGCGCTTATGTCATTCTGTGCCAGCGATCAAGGTGGCTTATACGGCGATGCATGGAGTCGGAGGAGCGACCGCTCTTCGGGCTTTTGAAGTGGCCGGGTTGTCAGAACCGATTGTAGTTATTGAACAACAACAACCAGATGCGATGTTTCCGACAGTGGTCTTCCCAAACCCTGAAGAGCCTGGAGCGATGGACCGAGTCATTGAGGTGGCGCGGATATCGGGAGCGGCACTGGCATTAGCTAATGACCCCGACGCTGATCGACTTGGAGTTGCGATACCCATGGGCACCGCATGGCGCTTGTTGCGTGGCGATGAAATCGGCTGGTTGCTCGGTGATCACGTGTTGCGCCACACCCAAGGTGATGATCGTTTGGTCGTGACAACTTTGGTTTCGTCGTCGCTGTTAGGAAAAATGGCTACTTCGCATGGGGTTGCCTACGAGGAGACATTTACTGGCTTCAAGTGGATCGCAGATGCGGCACTGCGACACAGCGACAAGCGTTTGGTCTTCGCCTACGAACAAGCTTTGGGATATTTAGTGGCTGATCGTCCACTTGATAAGGACGGAATCGCCGCAGCAGTGTTGATGACTGAGGTGGCGGCATTGGCCGTAGCCGAAGGGACGACTTTGCAAGGTCGCCTCAATCAGATCGCAGAGCAATACGGACGGCATGTGACGGGGGAGTTGAGCGTCAAGATGAATCCGAGTGATGGATTATTAGCGGTGGATCGTCTGCGTTCTTCTCCACCAGTAACTATTGCCGGACGAGTTGTGGTCAAGGTGGAAGATTTCAAAGAAGCCAATTTGTTGCGACTGTGGCTTGATGAAGTTGGTGGAGAGGGTGTGCGACTACAGGTGCGTCCAAGTGGAACCGAACCAAAGGTCAAGTTATACGGCGAAGCAGTGGATGTGGAAGCAGAAATTTTGCAATCCCTATTGGCCGCCCTTGCGGCCATCCTCTAACGGCCCAACAAGATTATTCGGCAGTGCCGACGGGCGTTCCGTCGATGATTTGGTCAAGATATTCAGACAGTCCGTAACCGACTTTGCCCTTGTGCTCATCGGAAAGCATTTCCCAGCGCGTCATTCCCTCACTAATGCGGGTGGTTAACCACTCACCATCAGGTGACTGACGACGATTACGTAGTGGAATCAAATTCATGACATCGCCCTTGAAACGCCATTCACGTTCGCTGCGACTTGATCTCAACACCGCTTCAATGTGGCTGTGATACGTATCGTCACCTTCAAATACTGTGCTGAGTTCGGCGTGATCGCAATAATGCATCTGACCGTCTTCCCAGACAAATCCGCCGCGGCTTCCAGGTCCGTCCTTCTTGGCAACGCGCGACATCATGAAGCCCAAGTTCTCATCAAAGTTGGCCGTCAACCAGCGGTAGTACCACGGGGCCTGCCAGTAACGAGGACCCCATGAATGGTCTCGTAAACCGAAGCCGTTGATTTCCCATTCTTGATCTCCGACGCGAATAGTGCCTCGGGCTTTGATCAATTGTTCGTAATGACCGCGGGCGAATTCTTCACCAGGTGCTTCATGCGGTACATCAGGTTCGCCGCCGAACATACTTGAGCGACCGAGTCCCGTAAAAGTGATGTGCGCTTCGCATTCGGCGTAAGGATTATTTTTGAAAGCAGTTTTTGGATCAACCATTTGTTTGGGCTCTGCTAAGACCAGCACCTTGCCAGTGAAATCGATACGGAGTTCTTCAAAGGGAGTGACCATCGTCCACGTCAGTCCACCAGCGTCGAGTTGATCGTTATTCTCAATGGCTGGGCGCTTAAACATGAAGCCCACAGAACCATCAGGGAGATACAAGCACACTGTCATCTCGGCAGTGCCCTCATTGGCACGGTTGCCCATCCGGAACCATCCACCCACCTTGTTCACCGGATCAAAACAGTTAATGTACATGCTTTCGTTGAAGTTCGACTCGGGGCCGAGTTCGTGCATGTATTCGTCAGCGGGATCTAGTCGTATAGCCATATTTTTACCGTAGTCGTTCAGAACAGCGTCAGTTGCTCCCAGGTGACCGCCACATCAGTCACGACCTGCCAGGTGAGTTTGCGTCGCTTGCCAGGTCGCCTGACTTCGAGGCGATCCGGCCGTAGTGAGCGTGCCGCCCCATGGGCGTCGTGCACTGTGATGCTGCCGTCGCGCTCTACACAAGAAATACGACCAAGTTGCCAGCGTCCCCTGTCCGCCCGGCGAAATCGCACCTCTTCACCGGCTGATAAGCCGATACTTCGCAAAACGGCGGATTGTTCATCGCCGGACTTCTGTGCCGCCGCCTTGGCGGCAGCGGATTTAGGGGCAGATGCTTTGGGGGGCATGCTTATGAGTTCCCGAATACCCGCGCCTGTAACTTGCGCATCCCCGTCAACCAGCGATCGCGGTCGGCTGCTTTACGTTGTTCAAACTCGGCCACCTGCGGATGCGGGAGAATGAGAAAGCGTTCGGCCTCAATTGCATCTGAAACAAAAAGGGCGACATCTTCGGGCTCAAGGACAACGCCCGCGGCGCGCACAACATTGCTGGCAATCCCCACGCCGGGTGAGTCTCCCTGGCGCAACATATTTGTGTTGACACCTTGGGGGCACAAACAACTAACGCGCACTCCGCGATCCCCGTAAGTGATTGAAAGTGATTCAGCAAAGGCCACCGCCGCGCTCTTGGTGACCGAGTACGGGATTGATCCGATTTGACTCAGAAGACCAGCGGCAGATGCTGTGGAACAGAAATATCCTTGACCGGCAGTCAGCCAATCCTCGAGAAGATATTTTGCTGCCCATCGATGAGCGTGGACATTAACATTGAAAGCAAGATCCCAGTCTGCTTCGGGAGTTGTTTCAAGAAGAGTTCCGCTACCGACACCTGCATTGGCGAAAAAAAGATCGATACCTGAGTGACCATCTTGCGAAAGGAACTGTCGGGCGCTTGCCACTAGTTCCTTGTTGCCCTGTTCGGATGCAACATCGGCCACGACTGCCAACACTGAATTCGGGCGTGCGGCATTGAGTTCAGTGGCTAGTGCGCTGATACCCGAGGCTTCCACATCACTGACCACGACCCGCGCTCCGAGAGCGTGAAAGCGCCTAGATAGGGCATCTCCGATGCCCCCAGAGGCTCCAGTGACGACCGTTCCAGCTCCAAGAAATTCCATATCTTGATCGTAGATGGTCGGTGGTGTGTCTGACGACGCTTAGGGGTGACCGATCTCGCAAAAATCATCGGGATACGATGCACATATTCAGCGCTTCCATGCGTTACTTTCATAACAGGGAGAAGAGGAGCGATCCGACAATCCCGTCATAGTTAGTCTTAAACCAAACAAGGAGAACGCGATGACCGATCTACAGATATCTGATGTGATGACCGACAGCGCTCTCGATGACATCAAGGTCATCTCGGTTGATGTCATCAGTGATGCCCTGAGCATCATTGATGCAGCACTGTCGCAAATGGTAAAGCGTGAATTGGTTTCGACGAGTGAGGTCAGTGACTTGTTGCTTGATGTCCGCAATTTATTGACAGCGGCAGTTCGTAGCTAAGTTTTCTGGCGCAGTTTGCGACATATGTGAAGCACAAAAGATATGTGCTGCTCGCTCTGTTGTTTGTCGCCCCTGCATGTGGAGAGTCATCTTTAAGTCTGGGTGCTGCAGACGTCGCGGCTTTGCTGAAGATTCATAACATTGCCGATTCCTATGGTGAGATGACTTTGGGTGTTGATCCCTGGGAAGTCGTGGTGTGTCACATCCCAATCTTCACAAGTGATGAGATTTTTGAGCCAACGTTGGAACGGATGACGTTGAGTAGTGCCGAAATCGTCAAGCGCTTTACTCCCGTGGTGTCATACTTCAAGCGTCATTCATACGGTCGCTATCAGCCAGTATTCAGCGCAGGGCAAGATGTCACAATCTCAGACACCGAGACATCAGACGACTGCGTCGAACGCGCCCTTGATCAGAGCGGACCCGAGGTGCGGGGGGTAATAGTCGTCGCCGATGCTGAACATGGTGCCGACGAGTTTGGTGGGTGGGGGACGCCCGGAGTTGGTTGCACTGTGTCATGCTCGGCGCGCAAGACTCGTCGGTCTGTCTATGCGGGAGGGGGAGACTTTATGGACTATTGGAATGGAGACTCTCCTCTTGATCTTGTTGAGCATGAAATCGGCCATGCCCTTGACTGGCCGCACAGCACGACCTCGGCGAGCAATTCGGGTCAAGAACTTTATGACAACGCGCTTGATCTGATGAGTGACAGTTCGGCACCACGAATGCTTATTTCTACGAAGCGTCATGGCCCAGGGACATTAGCCATCAACTTGTATGCAGCGCGTTGGTTTGACGATGAACATCTGCAGATTCTTGATAGGTCGCGTCGTGTGAACACAAAGGTTCAGTTGCTAGCGACGGACACAGATTTATCAATCATGGGTACACGTTTTGTTGTGATCGTTGATGGAGTAAATAGTTTCTTGACAGTAGAACTGATAGCAGCGCGCGGTGACAATGCTCATCTCAAGTTTGACGCCGTGGCGATCCACCGAATAACGGTGGCAGGAACCTCAGGGGTTGATCGTCAACAGATAGTCATTGATGGTGATATGCAAGACGGCGATGAATGGACAAAAGATGGCTTAAATGTTGATGTTTTGTCGATTACATCGGTTGATGGGCAAATCGAAGCGGAGATCAACATCAGATCCGTGGAAAGAAATTCAGTCATCGGTTAGCGCAGAAGTTTGACGATGGGGCGCACAGCAAGGCCCAATAACAAACCGACTAATGCGCCACCGATCACATCAGATGCGTGGTGTATGCGCACAAAGGCGCGACTGGTGCCAACAACAGCCGCAAGTCCAAACCACAACGGTGCTGACTTCTTGCCATCAAGTGTGGTGAGTACCGTGGCGGCAAATATCGCCGCGCTGGCGTGCCCACTGGGGAAACTGCTCGTGGATGGCGTCCGCACTGCAAATCGATCATCCCCGCTTGTGGTGGGACGCTCGCGCTTGAAGATTCGCTTGACTCCCTGATTGACGATCAGCGATTCGGCGCCGAGCAAAGCCGAAAGTGCAAATGCCTGAGCGGCACGCTTGTTACTTGTTGTCCCACGGGCCACAGCAATCAGATGCCAGACAACACTGAAATCACCGAGATGACTAGCAGCGAGAAAAACGCGTCCGGCAACTTTGGATGATCTGATGATTTCTAAAAGTTGTTCTGCTCGTTGATCAAAGGCGTCAACAGATGGCCCAAAAAGTCCGCCACCCGGTGTTGGCTCTTCGCCGACAAACGACATCAGGATTCCAAAGTGTCAGCAAACGTGTCGATAATGCGCGCTACTCGCGAGGGATCAACGAAGGGTCCGAAGTGATCAAGATCGCTGTACTCAATATGGTTGCCCTTGGGCAGTCGATCAGCAATGGCCTCGGCAAAGCCAGAGGGCTGGAATGGTTCGGGATGACCACTGAGAACCCACACTGGAATATTGAGTTCGGGGAGCTTCTTCCACAAGTTTGGTATCTCTGGATTGCGAAAATTAGCTGACTCGAGTTCGGGTTCGCACTTCAAGTGCACCAAACCATCTTCACCTTTGCGAAAACCGCCGCGGACATAAGCGTCAAGAGATTCAGGGGTGAAGTGCGTCATCGGCATTTTGTTGGAGTAATTAGTGATCGCTTCTTCGTAAGACTTGAAGGTTCTTTTACGACGAGCAGCACCTTCGGCCAAGGCATTTGGACGATTGGCGGGCATGCGTACATCATCGGGTTTGACGATTGGTTCGTAAAGCAGCAGTCCACGAAAAAGCGTCGGATCCTTGATTGCAGCCATGAGCAATGTGGCTCCGCCCATTGAATGACCGACACCAATAATGCCCTTTGGTTCGGCGATTGACTTCGCTGCAGCACTGGCATCAGCGGCGTAACCAGCCCAGGCGACGGTCCAATCCTTTGGTGCAGGGGTGTCGCCATGACCACGATGATCGAAGGAATGACAGTGAAAATGTTTGATCAGATGTTCAGCGACTGGTTTCCAGCAGAGACCGTGAAAGCCATTGGCATGCGACAGGAGCATATTTGGACCTGAGCCACCGAGGTCATACATTTCAACCTTGACGCCATTGGTGGATGTAACTTTCACGATGAGTTTCTCACTGTCTCTGGCTCAGGGTGATATCAATCGTCTTTGCGACGGAGTCTCCTCCAACCGATGAATAATCGGTCCAAGCAAACTCCAAGCACAACGGCGACGATGAGGTTGACCCATTGCCTGCTGTTAATTTCGAAGTTCAGGAAGTTTACGGGCATTCGGTCCCGGTTCTGCAGGACAAAGACAGCAACTACGACACAGAACGCGAGGAAACTCAGTATGGGCCAAGGTATTTCCCTTGAATTGCGGGATCGGACAGGGCTTTTGTCAGGATCGTTCACGCTCATGACTCCTTGCTTGGGGGAAGAGTTTCGGGCTTTTTTATGGATGGTTCGCGGGGGAGTCCGAGCAAACGCTCTCCAATGATGTTGCGCTGCACCTGACTAGTGCCACCAGCAATACGACCACCAGGCGCCGATAAAACACCGAAGGCGTCGGGGCCATCAAGCAGAGAGTCCATACCTGAGATTTCGGCGCGCAACATCGAGGTTTCAAACATCATTTCAGTGATACCCAATTTCATCAGCGAGGCGGCCGTCGATGCCACGGGTCCCTGACGTTGAGCCATGGCTTTGTACGCCATTCCTTGGGAGAGAAGTTTGGCGAGTTTTTGTTTTTCGGTGGCAGATAATTGCCGACCTTCGGCGAGGCGTGAAATCGAATCCAATCGCCGTTCCAGCGAAATCACACTCGTGCCGATATGACCGCGTTCGGAAGTGAGCACGGCCATGCCGACACCCCACCCCCCGTGCAACGGACCGAGTAACGCTTCAGCGGGCATCTCGACATCGGTGAAGAAGACTTCGTCAAATTCGGATTCCCCAGTCATCTGTTTGAGCGGGCGAATGTCAATACCGGGCAAACTCATGTCCAAAAGGAAGAAACTGATGCCTTCATGTTTGGGTGCATCTTGATTGGTGCGCGCCATCAGAATTCCCCAGTTGCTGTATCTCCCGCCAGAACACCAAACTTTTTGACCGTTGATGATGAAACGATCACCATCACGTTCGGCCTTAGTGCTCAGTGAACCAAGGTCGCTACCAGCGCCAGGTTCGCTAAACAGTTGACACCACACATGATCGGCGCGCAGAGTTGCGTTGAGATGCATGCTCTGTTGCTCGGGAGTTCCGAACTTTTGTATTGATCCACCTGCGAGGACTAGTCCCACCATATTGAATACGCCCGGTACACCTGCGAGAGCGCACTCGTAGAGCCATTGACCTTGATGGGCGGCAGTCAGACCTTGACCACCGACCTCAATGGGCCAATGGATTCCAGCCTTACCATGAGCAAAGAGATGTTGTTGCCAACTCAGCCCAGCTTGCACCATGTCGGGTGGGCAAATAGCTCCGTAATCACGTGGAGCAAGATGTTTATTTTCAGCCAACCATTGCTTTGCTTGGGCACCAAACTCATCCACAGTGATCATGAGAAACCTCAATTCATAGATTGATTACTTAAAAAACGAAAGAAACATGGCAGTTTCTTCGCCTAAATTGTTCGGCACAGAAAAGTTGTCGCGAGCAGTAATGGTCTCCCAATTATTCTGCACATCTTCTGGAGTCAAAGTTGGCGAGTAATAGCCATTGGTTTCTCCCAAGAAAACATGAGCCACGCGTCCACCACCCACAGAAAATAGTTGTCCGCTCACTGGACATTCTTCATGTGCCAAGAAAGCCACCAGTGGCGAAACTAACTCGGGAGCAAGTTTGTCTTTGAGTGCACCCAAAATATCTTCGGTCATGCGAGTCATTGCTAATGGGGCAATGGCATTGGCCTTAATATTGAAACGGGCACCTTCAACGCCGAGTACGCGGGTGAAACCAACGAGGCCCATTTTGGCAGCGCCATAATTTGTCTGACCAAAGTTGCCGAAAACTCCTGCGGCCGATGAAGTAGAAATGATGCGTCCGTAGCCCTGTTCACGCATATGCACAAAAGCAGGTTGCGTGACATAGAAGGCGCCTTTCAAGTGAACATCAAGTACCGGATTCAACAGATCGGGGGTCATGTTGTGGAACGCCTTATCGCGCAAGATGCCGGCATTGTTAATCACAATGTCTACGCGACCATAGGTATCGATAGCGGTCTGAACGATTGCTTGTCCACCTTCGGGAGTGGCAACGGTGTTGTGATCAGCAACCGCTTCTCCACCGATGGCTTTGATTTCATCAACAACTATTTGTGCAGCCGAGGCGTTAGAACCAACCCCGTCAATTGATCCGCCGAGGTCGTTGACAACGATCAATGCTCCACGCTTGGCCATCATCAAGGCGTGCTGGCGACCAAGACCGCCACCTGCTCCGGTGATAATCGCTACTTTTCCGTCGTATCCGAGCGCTGACATGATGTGCTCCTACATTGTTGTGGGGGATTGATGTTCGTCTGGAATGTTATGTGAGTGTTGCCAAGGCAATCTCGGTCAGAGCCTTGTAATCAAGTTTGCCATTGCTGGCTCGCCCAACCGTGGCCACCGCGATGACTCGCTTGGGGGCTTTATAGGCCGCGTAATACTGCTTGATAAAGGCGATCAGGTCGGCTTCAACAATGTTCTGGCCGGGCAATGCCTCAACGAGCGCGGTGATGGCTTGCCCAAAGCGTTCATCAGGTACACCGACGACGGCCGCATCGGCCACACTCGGATGTAACTTCAAGGCTTCCTCAACTTCTTCGGGGTAAACCTTTTCGCCACCGGTATTAATGCACTGACTACCTCGTCCGAGAAGGTGCACTGTGCCATCGATATCAATGCTGGCCCAGTCGCCAGGAATCGACCAGCGCACCCCGTTGATGATTTGAAATGTCTTGGCAGACTTTTCGGGATCTTTGTAGTAGCCAATGGGGGTGTTGCCTTTCAACGCCACGCGACCAATTTCGCTGCTCCCTGGTTGAACTTCTCGACCGTCTTCAGTGAGGATCTTGGTGTTCGGGCCAAGTTCAAAAGATGCAGTCTTTGACTCCCCAGCTGCTGATGTTGTACTTTGCGCCATGCCGATTGCTTCAGATGAACCTAAAGCATCAACCATGATCAGTCGCTCACTATGTCGGAGTAAACCCTGTTTCGTTTCGGCAGCGAACATCACGCCACTTGAGACGATGACCCGCAGGCTGGAGATATCCCATCGCTGCGGTTCACTGTCAAGGGCCCGCAAAATTGGTTTAGCGAAAGCGTCTCCAACGATTGACATTGAGTTCACATGATATTTTTCAATGGTGTCAAGTAATTCGGCAGGATCAAATTTGCGCCCAGCCATAGTGATGATGCATCCCGCCACAGTCAGATTGCTCATCGCATTGAATAGACCCGTGCCATGCATCAAAGGCGCGGCAGGCAGATTGCGCGGACCAGGCCGTAGCGAGCGTTCGCCAATGGGATCTCCTTGCGGCGTAGGAGGGAGGCGCTTTTTGTTAGTGCTATCTAACGTTAAAAACAAGTCTTCCTGGCGCCACATCACACCCTTGGGCATGCCAGTCGTTCCGCCGGTGTAGAGCAATAAAAGATCGTCACCGCTTCGACCCCACGGGCCTTGAACATTCGTCTCAGTGTCTTGCTCGGCGCAGACTTCGTAGTCAGTTGCCCACATCGGACATGGACCACTACCGTCACCGACCCATAGCCAAACGATGACGCCTGGCACTCGGTGTCGTAGCCGCTCAATTGTTTCTGCAAAGACGCCATGAAACACGACTGCTACGACGTCGGCGTTGTCCCAGATGTATACCAACTCATCGTCGGTGTAGCGGTAATTGGTATTGACTGGCACTAGGCCAGCCTTGAAGGTTGCAAAAATGCTTTCAAGATATTGTGGACAGTTGTACATGTATTGGGCAACTTTGTCCTGTTGCCGGGCACCCGCCTGAAGCAATGCCACAGCGACACCGTTGGCGCGCCGATTGAAAACAGACCATGTAAAAATCTGATCTTGTTGTTGTTGGGCGGGGGCATCTTGTAGTCGGGCGGCGACTGATTCCCAGGCATCAGCGAAGTTCCATGCACGAGTTAATGACACAATCGCTAATCGTAGGCGTTTGCGTGTGCTGCTCCAGTATTGGCTCAAACTAAGGTTTGGCAATGGACTTTGAACTTCCCGCCAGCGATGACCCGCGTCGTGTTGTGGTGCGCGAGTGGATCGCTCATAACCCGCACCCCAGTGGACGGGTCTTGGCTGATGCTGGCTACGTGGCTCCCCATTGGCCGACACCATTTGGACTAGGAGCTGATCCTGTGCATCAAATCATCATTGATGATGAGTTGAGTAAGGCTGGTATCCGTCGACCGTCAAACCCAATCGGCATTGGTTGGGCTGGGCCGACAATTGTTTTTGCTGGGACTGAGGAGCAAAAGAAAAAATACATTCCCCGCTTACTATCGGGCGAAGATTTTTGGTGTCAACTTTTTAGCGAGCCAGGTAGCGGAAGTGATTTGGCGAATTTGGGTACACGGGCAGTTCGTGATGGGGACGAGTACATCATCAATGGGCAAAAGATTTGGACAAGTGGAGCGCAATACGCCAAGTACGGCATCTTGATCGCTCGCACAAACCCTGACGCTCCCAAACACAAGGGAGTCTCGTATTTCATTTGCCCAATGGATCTTCCTGGTATTGAGATTCGCCCGATTCGCGAGATGACGGGAGCCAGCACATTTAACGAAGTTTTTTTCACAGACGTTCGTCTTCCCGCTGCCAATCTGGTCGGTGAACAAGACGAAGGTTGGCGTTTAGCGAAGGTCACTTTGGGTAATGAACGTGTCTCATTATCAACTGGTGGAGTGCTGTGGGGGAGCGGTCCAACGGCTTTGGAAATGTTGGATGCTGTGCGTCTGCGCGGAACAATCACCGACCCTGTGATGCGCCAGCGACTTGCAGTTATTTACACAGAGCATGTTCTTTTGGATTTGATTCGGATGCGTACGCTCTCGGCACGTTTGCGGGGCGAGCAACCAGGAGCAGAGGCCAGCATTCGCAAGATTCTTGCCGACGAGCATGGACAAAATGTGATGGAAGTTGCACGCGATCTTTTGGGAGCGCAAGCAATGTTGCGCGGCGTTGCCGAGAGTAGTGAGGGCGGATCTCATAATGGGCTTGGTGGCGGCGGTGGCGTCGGTTTGCGGGCGCTTGAACATCCTGGTTGGTTTGACGGTTATATGTTTGCGCGTTCGCTCACAATCGGTGGTGGCACTGGTGAAGTGCAACGAAATATCGTGGCTGAACGCGTCCTCGGGTTACCTCATGACAGCGATGCACTTCAGGGAATGACGTGGGCGCAAACTCAGCGCAAGGTGTAAGACCTAACTTTGTTGCGCAGTGCAGGGTTGGCCGCCACAGACATCTGTGAAGGTTCCACCAAATAGGAATTGAGCCATCTGACTACGCGCGACTTGGTTATCGCGCGGGTCCTCATGAGGGTCGCGTCCGACTGATGGGGGCAGGACTTCAACGGGAATCATCTCGGCACCAGAGTCCCAAATAACGATCACGGATCCCGTATCGCCTTCGGCCACATCTTCTAGTCCCCAACCGGGGGTCACTTCATGTGACCGACCTTCGGCGACCATGGGTCGATAGATCTTGGCCCCGAGAGATCGCGCCTCAATGAAAGAAGTGAGTTCGCTGACCTGATGATCTCCCCAAGCAACGTGCATCAGGACTGCCTTGTTTGCTTGAGTGCCGGGTAGTGGATCACGAGTGATGTGGTTGATGTACCCGCCTCCTTCGCCGCGGTCCCACAACATCTGCATCAGAGAAATGCTCAGCGTGCGATCTCGCCGTGACGGATAGGCCGGGATCATGACAGCCTCGTAGTCGGTGAAGTCAATAGATCGCAGAAGCAAGATGCTGTAGTTGATGCCAGGTACGCCAAGGACAGCGCGACTGATATCGGGTGAGACGGCGGTAATCGCCGAACCCATGATTCCGCCTTGGCTATTTCCGTAGTAGATCAAGTCTCCATCAACCTTGACGTTGTTGAATGCGGGGTCGGACAGGATGCCGTTATCGACCGTCATTAAACGACCGAGAGCGATCATGTTGACGATGCCTTGTTGTAGGCGGTCGGCCACAGTGGGAAAGTTGGACAAATCTTGCAGTGAAAGTACGGCATTGCCAACATCGTCTTCACTCATGCCGGCCCACTTGGTGGCGCAGAACAGCACGCCGGCTTCTTGAGCAAGAGCACGTACATCGCCACCGTAATCAATTTCATATTCGCTACCCAGTAATCCGTGACCATAAAGACCAGGGTGTAAAACCACAGATGGGTCATCGGCGGCCATTTTGGGGACTTGGCACAAGAAAGGGACATCAACGATTGTGCCCATGATCGGTAATCGATTCGCTCCCGTATCAGAAGGCGCATAATTGAATGCCTGACCTGGTGAACCATCGCCTGTGAGATGAGTGGGCAGTTTGAAAGTGCCCGCAACTTGTACCGCAACATTTTCTTGCGAAGCGGGGACAACCTCGGTGATTGTAAACTGGGGATTTCTCGCCAACGACAGCCAGTCAAGAGTGTTGTCGCGTACTTTCAAGATGCGACCCGTCAGATTCTCTGTGGATGCCACCGTGAAATCCCACGCCAGTTGGAGTGTGGAGCGATCAATCTTGGCGCCCTGCAACGCGCTGAACATTTTTTCCATCTCGGCAGTGCGGGTGTTTAATTGTTCAATATCTGATTCGTAAGCGTCGCGGTAATACTGGAATATCGGTGATGGAATGACATCTGAGCCAGCGCTTGTCTTGAGATCACGTAAGGCCACAATGTAGGTGTGACCGTCGCTGAGGGCGACGGCCGGATGAATCATCAGCAAGGGTTGTTCGCCATCAACAATGGCGTCGAGTTCTGCCCATAACGGGACTCTGTCCCCTGACTCCATGTCAATCATGACCACCGAAGCGCTGTCGGCGAGTGATGATTCAAGATCGGTCCACGAAGGCAAGGCCGAGGCAACAGCGTCTAGATCTTCTATGTGCGTGAGGATTGAACTGTTTGGGCTGAATCCATCGTTGGTATTCCAATCGGTGGCATCAATGGCAACACCCGATGCATTAGCCGGCATGGAAGAATCAGGGATGTTCACGCGCAAGCCAGTTGGAGTCGATTCATCGGCAATTGCATAGCGATTGCTGGGGAAAGGCAAGAGGCATTGAGAGGCATCAAGTTCATCACAGCCGACGGGACTGAGGGTCAGTGCCTCTTCAACGGCCAAACGCAACTCGGCGCTGAGGGTCTGACTTGCTGGTGTGGTAGAGCTGGTCGGGGCTTGGGTATCGGTCAAAGCCGAATCGCTGCTTGAGCAAGCGCCACCAGCAAAAATGATGGCAGCAGTCCATATTGAAAGTCGACGAATGTTCATGTTATTTCCCCCTCAGGCGCACGCGAATCGGCGTGACCGATTCGTAGCCGAACTATAGAGCACAAGTGGGCGGTCCTTCGTTGAGTGCTAGTAACATCTGACCGTGTCGTCCCCATTTGGTCGCTTAAAGGCTGCCCTTCTGGTGTTTTTTCTCGTCGTGGGATGCGTCAACATCGTGGCTTGTGCTTCCGATGACCAAGCGGTGGAAGGCTCCTCGGCGCCTTATCCGACGTCTTCTTGTCCCACTCGAACTGCCGTCACTGGGCGTCCTTTAGTGATTGTCGCCACCGTTGCGCCGATTACAAGTTTGGTCGCCAACATCGCTGCAGGAAGCGGCACGGTGATTCACGGCATTGTTCCTGAGGGCACAAATAGCCACACCTACGAGCCTCCACCAAGTGTGGCTGCCACTTTGGAGAATGCTGACATAGTTTTCGTCAATGGATTGGGTCTCGAGGAGCCGACGAGATCACTTGCTCGGGCAAACGCTCAGGAGGGATCCGTTATTTGTGAGTTAGGTACGGCGATTCTGCCCAGCGATCAGTGGATCTATGATTTCTCATTTCCGCGGGATGGGGGCAAGCCAAATCCTCATGTGTGGACCAACCCCCCTATGGCAAAAGACTATGCAGCTTTAATTCGTGATTCGCTAGTCGCTGCCGATCCAGCACACAGCGATATTTATGAAACCAACTATCAAGCCTTGGCGATCAAGGTTGACGCGCTTGATCAGGCCATCATCACCGCGACTGCGACTATTGAAAGTTCACAGAGACAGTTACTGACCTATCACGATGCCTATGCCTATTTCGCCAGGACATACGGTTGGACGGTCATAGGTGCCATTCAGTTATCATCATTTGAAGAGCCCACGCCGCGAGAGGTCGCTGATTTGATTGATCAAGTTAAAGAGGTCGGAGTCAGTGCAATCTTTGGGAGCGAGGTTTTCCCATCTACTGTGCTTGAACAAATCGGCAATGAAGCAGGGGTTCGTTATGTAGATGTTCTGCGCGATGATGATTTGATCGGCGCGCCCGGCGATCCAGAGCACTCATGGCTTGCGCTGATGCGTTTTGACTACCTGACAATGGTTGACGCTCTTGGTGGGGACGCTTCGGCTTTGGAGGCATTGGATGTCACTGATGTTGGACTAGATTCGGCTGATTACCCACAATGAAGCCAAGCGCCATGAATAGTTCTGGGAATACTTTTCCAGCACCTTTGCTTACTTGCGAGCATCTGTCGTGCACTTATGGCAACGGCACGGTCATTGAGGGAGTTGACCTGCGAGTTCACGCTGGTGAGTTTGTCGGAATTGTCGGGCCATCTGGTTCGGGTAAAACCACGCTCTTAAAAGCAATGTTGGGTTCTATCAAAGCCTCCCATGGCAGTGTCACCCGTTCAGCAGGATTGCGTTTCGCTTATGTTCCCCAGTTAGAGACGGTGGATTGGAACTTCCCGGTGACGGTCGGTGAAGTAGTTGGAATGAGTCGTCCACAAAAGTCTTGGTGGCCCGGTTCATCACCATCTGAACGCCAGGCAATTGAAGAAGTTCTTGAAAGACTTCGACTTGGGGGCTTAATACATCGACATATTCGCGAATTATCGGGTGGTCAACAACAACGTGTCTTCTTGGCTCGTGCATTGATACAAAAGCCCGATGTTTTGATTTTGGACGAACCCACTGCAGGAATTGATGTGACGACCCGCCACGAAATACTTCATGTCTTGGCAGATCTCAATGAAGGTCCACCTCAAGGCGACGGGATTGCGATTGTCTTGACGACTCACGACCTCAATGGCTTGGCAGCCCACTTGCCACGACTGGTGTGCTTTAACCGAACTGTGATTGCCGATGGAACCCCCAGTGAAGTCCTTCAACCGTATTTTCTGGAGCGAACTTTTGGCGCGCCTATGGAAGTGCTACAACATGGTGGAATGCCAGTCGTTCTTGAGCAGGGCGGCGGCGAACTGCGTCTTCGACTGAGTCGTAAAGGCGCGTCATGATTTTCGCCGTCAACTTTTGGCAACCTTTCACGTACGAGTTCTTTCGCAATGGTTTGCTGATTGCGACTCTTGCGGGAGCACTCTGTGGACTGATTGGAGTATTCGTTGTCTTACGAGGAATGAGCTACATCGGACATGGATTGAGCCATGCAGTATTTGGTGGAGCCGCCTTAGCTGCAGTCCTGAACATGAGTTATTTTCTCGGTGCCGGTTTGTGGGGGTTGGCATCAGGCTTAATGATTGGGCGAGTAGCGCGTAAGCGCATCATCGGTGCAGATGCAGCAATTGGAGTAATAACGACGGCGTCATTCGCCATGGGTCTAGCGTTGCAAGCTAGGTTTGGTCAAGCCAAACGCAGTATTGACGCTGTATTGTTCGGCAATGTGCTCGGTGTTTTCACCGGTGACATATTGGCAGTAGCCGGAGTGGGAATCTTGAGTGTGGTTGTTGTTGTGACCTTGTACCGCAGGCTGTTGTTCGCCACTTTTGATCCCGAAGTCGCTGGAGTGAGTGGCGTCAATGTGCCAGGTATGGAAGCAATATTGATGGTTCTTTTGTCGGCGACTATTTTGGTAACGGTTCGAGTCATTGGAGTTTTGCTGATTTCGGCGTTGCTAGTTTTGCCAGCGGTCACCGCTCGCCTGCTCACCAATTCATTTGGTCGCATGTTGTGGCTTTCGCCAGTCCTCGGAGCAATCTTTGGGGGAGTGGGAATGTACGTGAGTTGGTACGCCGATGTTCCGAGCGGGGCAGTGATCATTTTGGCTGGCACTTTGGTATTTATCGTTGTCTACAGCGCTGTCGGTGTTCGGCGCCGCGGGCGGGTGGCAGGGATGGATCATCACAGTCCGTCATTGCGAACCGCATGATCTAGTGATTGATGACCCATTCAACACCGTCAGGCGTGTCACGCACTTCAATATCGTTCGCTGCTAATCGATCTCGGATGAGATCCGATAAGTCGTAACGCTTGTCGGCACGAACTGCGCTACGTAAGTCAAGTAGAACATTCATCAAAGGTTCAAGGGTGACTCGAGGATCAACGAGACCTCCAATAGCAGCATCACCTAAGCGGACGATCATTGAGCGCAAGGCAGCGTGTGCAATATCCATTTCGCGGCTTTGCAAAGTGTCCGCTGACCAATTATGGATTGATAACTCAAGTTCTAGAGTGGCCCGTGCTGCACCGGCGGCATCACCAGATGCCAGCGCGATGTCAAAGGCTTGCTCAGCGTCCTTGACTTCAGCGGCAAGGGACAAACTTTCTGGTGCAATAGTTTCGTTTACTAACGCCCGTGGGGCTAAGTCGATGGCGACGTTGACTGCGCCTCTCGTTGGATCGCGCAAGGCATCAATTGGCAGGACCGCGCCAGTTTGGTGAACGACAGACTTACCTTTGATACGGATGGTTATTGTGCTATTCCCAATGACGGTTGCAGTGTCAGCATCAAGATCAAAGATGACACCAGTATGTTCGTCAACGCCGATGACATGAGCATCATCAGGGAGTTGATTTTCAAGCATGGATAAACGTCGCTCGCCTAAATAGCAAAAACGCGTGTCATGGTGTCCACCTTCGGCATTGTCGTAGTGTGGGATGACAGCCACATTGAGTCCCAACTCGCCGAGGACGTCGAGACCCTCAAACCAACTTGGCTCACTTCCGACTTTGTAAATCTCGTAGACGGGAACTGTGTAGCGTCCCAAAGTGAGCGCTGCGGCAGAAGCAAAGGTCACCGCTCCACCAGTGCGCATTTTCGAGCGCATGATTTCGGGAACTGTGGTCCCAGTCCATTGACGCAAGGCGTAGGTGGGACTTCCTGGTCCAGCGAAAACATAATCTGCCTGACGAATACGACTCAAACCTTGCTCAACCACAAGCGTGTCGGCCCCATGGATCTGTGTCAGCCCAGCGATTTCAATGTTGTAGCCCACGCTCTTACGGAAATACTCAACTGCCTTGGCCGCAAGTTCCGGCGCATTTTCTTGGAAACCGTACGGCGTGTCAAGAACGACCGCCTTGGGTGTGCCTGGAAACCGAGCAATGAGTTCTCGATGATGCTTCATCATCGTCGGTGCTGTTTCACCTGAACCCATGATTGTCAGAAGGCGTGGCGGGGATGTCATGAGAAGAAACCATTCTGAATGTGAGTGACTAAAACTTCTGCGCAACGGTCAGGGAATTGTGCGTGGAGGTCGTGATGCGCGGGTCTGAACCAATGGACACGTCCATTCGGCAGTTGCTCAAGAGCAAAGTTTATTGCTTGCTCTTTATTTGATGTCCAATTCACATCACCCGAATCAGCGGGCATGAAAAGAACTGGTCGGGAAATATCAGGAAACATCTGAGATGGTTGATGTAACCACAATTCTTTGAGAATCATCATGTGTCGTTCAAAAGTCAGCCACGGGCTAATCGTGCCATCATCATGAAAGGCAAAATTGCTGAGCGAACCGATGATTCCTGATTCCGGCCAGTCGGAGCTGGTGGCACGAATTGCACTTTCCAATCGTCCGCTGCGCATGCCGGCCAATCGTGGGGGTTTCATTCGCTCGGCGCAATCTTCCCACTTGCTGAACAGTTGACCGATTTCGATGACTCCACCGTCAACGGGTACGCAGGCAAGAACGCGATCTGGATGCTGATGTGCGGCGTGGACAACAATGTTGCCGCCCCATGACTGGCCCACGAAAATCGCACGCTCAATGTGCAGTTCGTCAAGTAGGGCGCAGAGGTCGTGGCACATCGTGTCGAAGTCGTACCCAGTATCAGGCTTGTCGCTGTGACCGTGACCGCGCAGGTCAACTGCCACGCTGGCAAATCCCTGCGAAGCGAGGGCGTCACCAACTCCATCCCACATTCGAGCGTTGGAGGCCAGACCATGGATGAGCAAAAATATCGGGTGCGGGGTCGTCGTGGGTCCGCGGCGTAAAACCCGCATGTTGACATCAGGAGCCACGCGAATCTTCAACTCGGTGGCATGCTTGACGGGGAATCGCTCGGGGGTTAATGACATATCTTGTTTAGTCTGCCTCCTGTGAGTGACTAATGAGAGAGTCAAGGGCAAGCAATTGGGTTCCTTGGCGTGGCACGATAGGAGTGTGAAAGATTTTGACCCTGTCTCAGGTGCCACGGGAGATGACGACTTAGTAGCCAAAATTGCGCGTCTCGAAGAAATCATCCTTGATCTCAATCATGTTGTCGTGGCGTTTAGCGGCGGAGCGGACTCTGCTTTTGTGGCCGCTATGGCTCATCGGCTTTTAGGTACTGAACACGCCCACGCTGTGACAGCCGTATCTCCCAGCCTGGCTGGTGAAGAGGAAACTGATTGCCGACGTTTAGCTGAGGAGTGGGGATTGCGTTGGACTCCGGTCCAGACCGCTGAAATGGAACGCGCCGCCTATCGCGCTAACGATGTTGATCGCTGTTATCACTGCAAGGCCGAACTCATGGACGTTGTCGGTCCGATTGCCGAACTTGAGCGGGCGACAGTGGTGTTAGGGGTCAATGTTGACGATTTGGCGGATCATCGACCAGGTCAGCGTGCGGCTCTTGAGCGTGGGGCAGTCTTCCCCTTGGTTCAGGCTGGTTTCACAAAGAAAGACGTTCGGCGTGCATCTCTGGCTATGGGGCTTCGTACATGGGATAAGCCGGCCGCCGCCTGTTTGGCAAGTCGAGTTCCGTATGGCACTCCAGTCAGTGTGGATATTTTGAGCAGAGTTGATCGTGCCGAATCGGCTCTGCACGGTTTGGGATTTCGCCAGGTTCGGGTGCGTCATTATGGCGAGACAGCGCGTATTGAAGTTGAGCAAAGTGTTCTCGATCAGGCGATAGCCAATCGGGTGGCGATTATTGAGGCTGTCAAGGATGCCGGGTATCGCTATGTCACTCTCGATCTTGAGGGCTTTCGCTCTGGAAATCTCAATGGAGCGATCGCAGACAGTTCGTCCAGCGCGCACTGACACTCGTAAGGTTGGCTGAGGGTTTTAGGACCAGGGCGATTGTCCGTGCATTCAAGGAGAAACTATGAAACTGTCAATGATGCTGAATTATGCCGGTGGCTTTCACGCCGCAGTGGACACAGTTGTCGAATACGAAAAAGCGGGACTGGATACGGTCTGGATCGCCGAGGCCTACAGTGCCGATGCCATCAGTCAGGTCGGGTACTTGGCTGCCAAGACCAGCAAAGTACAGATCGGTACCGGCATCCTCAATGTGTATAGCCGTACACCTGCGTTGATGGCGATGACGGCTGCTGGTTGTGACTATGTCAGCAACGGTCGCTTCATTCTCGGTCTCGGTGCAAGTGGGCCTCAGGTCATTGAAGGTTTTCACGGCATGCCATATGAAAAGCCAATGATGCGGATCAAAGAATACATTCAAGCCTGTCGCATGATTTGGGCGCGTGAGGAGCCTTTTCACATGGATGGTGAAACTGTCAAGGTTCCTTTGCCGGCGGGTCAAGGCACTGGTCTTGGTCGTGCTCTGAAAATCATCAAGCCTGGCCAAGCCATTCGCAAAGACATTCCCATTTGGTGGGCCAGCCTGATGGGCTTAAGCGTGTCAGCAACTGCAGAAGTAGCCGATGGCTGGATGCCAATCTTCTTTGATCCTGATAAATATCAGCAGGTGTGGGGCGCTGACCTGAAAAAAGGTCTTGCCAAGCGAGATCCATCTATGCCACGTCTAGAAATTTCTGCTGGCGGAATGCTGGCCATTGACGAATCGTTAACAGGTGACGCGCAAAAGAAAATTCTTGATTACAGCCGTCCAAATGCTGCCTTATATATCGGTGGCATGGGCGCTCGTGACAAAAACTTTTATAACACGATTTGCAAGAAATACGGCTACGAAAAAGAAGCCATTGAGATCCAGGATTTGTATCTCTCGGGTAAGAAGGAAGAAGCTGCAGCCGCTGTCCCTGGTGAGATGCTGATGAACTCCAATCTGGTCGGACCAAAGAGCTTTATCAAGGAACGTATTGCTTCATTCAAGGAGGCTGGGGTCACCATGTTGTCAATCAACCCTGTCGGTCCAAACGCAATTGCGAACATTGAGACTCTGAAAGAGATGATCGGCTGATGGCCATTTTTGGGGGAACCGTTGCTCCGGGTTGGGAAAAGGTTCGCCAAGCCTTTGTTGAGAACTTAGAAAACACTGAAGAAGTTGGAGCAGGCGTAGCGGTGTATCACCGTGGTCAGAAGGTTGTTGATTTATGGGGTGGAGCCTTTGACGAATCCGCTTCCCAGCCGTATACCCAAGACACACTGCAGCTAGTTTTCTCCACGACCAAAGGCATCACTGCTATCGCCGTTGCGATCTGCGTTGAGCGCGGCCTGTTGTCTTACGATGAAAAGGTCAGCACCTACTGGCCCGAATTTGCGCAAGCTGGTAAAGGTGACGCCACGGTTGCGCAATTGTTGTCGCATCAGTGTGGTTTGTACACCGTTGACGGTGACATCTCTTTGGCGGAAGCTTTGGATTGGTCAACAATTACTTCACGACTTGCCGCTACCAAGCCTCGTTGGGAGATCGGCACAAATCACGGCTATCACGCACTGACCTACGGTTGGCTTGCTGGAGAACTGGTACGTCGAGTTGATCCACAACATCGCAGTTTGGGAACTTTCGTCCAGCAAGAAATCGTGGGCAGGGTCGGTGGAGAATTGTGGATTGGATTGCCTGAAGCACAAGAGTCGCGTGTGTCGCCGATGATCGGTGGACTCAACTCAGTCCCTGAAGATATGGATCCGGCCATCAAAGCAATGATGGAACAATTCATGGGACCGAACTCGCCAGGTGGACTAGCACTGAGCCTGAACGGTGCTTTTGGAGTCGATGGAGCATTTAATCGTCGTGACGTTCACGCTGCTGAGATCCCTGCAGCTAACTGCATCACAAACGCTCCTTCATTGGCTCGTATTTACGCAGCAACTATTGGCGATGTAGATGGAGTGAGATTGTTGGCATCGGCGACCGTTGAAACGGCTCGCACATTGGTGACACCTGAAAATGAACCCGATGCATGTCTGATTATGCCAACCACTTTCGGCATGGGCTTTATGGTGCACGGTCCGTTCTCATTGTTCGGTGGTCCTGGCTCATTCGGCCATCCGGGTGCTGGTGGATCAGTTGCGTTTGCACTTCCTGAAAAGGAAATTGGTTTCGCCTATGTCATGAACAAGATGGCCACCAATCTGGCCAATGATGTCAGGGCTCAGCGTTTATCTGAGGCTGCGGTAGGTTGCGCAGACGCTGTATCGCTTTGATGTAGACAACGCTTGCTAATGCTGCGGCGATAGCGAAGACAGAAATGGCTTGGCGTACGCCGAGCAACTCAGAAGCGATTCCGGCGAGAGCACTTGTCACAGAGAGCGTGAGCGTGACGAGTGCAAAGTCACCAGCAAGGATGCGACCGCGCACATGGTCGGGGGAGCGGAGTTGTAAACCGTAGGTGCTGAGCGTCCATTGGGCGCCTCCGCCGAGGTGGGCAATGGTGATGAAGACTGCTGTCAGGATTAATGCGGGCATCCATGCGCCGATTAAATAGCAGCCGCTAAAAATCAAACTCGAAATGCCGCAAACTTTGAGCACTTTATTGATATCGCCACCCGTATAGCGCGCTGCTAACAGTGGACCGAGCCCAGCTCCGACTCCACGGGCGGCGATCAATAGTCCGCGCGAGGAATCTCCTCCCTTGAAAACATCGGAAGCTAAAACAGCGAGTTGGCTGACGACTCCGGCTCCGATGGCGAAGGTTGTCTTAGAGAAGATGAGGGCCAATAAAACTGGGTCACGACGAGCATGGACTAGTGCCTCACGCATATCGGCGATCGGTCTGATGCGCTGATTGATTGCTGATTTCTCGCGCGTCATCTGCATTGGTTGACGTACTGAAGCAAACATGATCGCAGCCAATGCAAATGAAATGGCATTGGCGATGAAGGCGGCGTCGCGACCAAAGACTGAGGCGAAAACTCCACCGATCGCTGCTCCGACAGCCAGCATGACGCCCCATGTTGAACCAAATAACGAGTTTGCCTTGGCAAGTTCAGCATCGTCGCGTACGAGGTTTGGTATTGCTGCCTCGGTGGATGGTTTGACGACCGCGGCCAATGCCGACACCGTGCTCTGAAAAAGAAAAGCCATCCACACCGTGTGACTGCCAACAAACACCAATCCGAGAGCGGCGATCGCCTGGATGCAGGAGACAAAGATCAAGATACGTCGTCGATCAAAGCGGTCGGCCATAGAGCCAGCGATGGGCGAGGCTAAAAATGACGGTAAGGAAAAAGAGACAATGACCAGCGAGACAAGAAAACTTGAGCCCGTGAGATCATCGACGAGACCCACCAAAGCAACGAAACTAAACCAGTCGCCAAGGTATGAAATCACCTGGGCAATAAATATGCGGCGGAGATCTGGATTAGTGCGAAGCATTTTCAACATGACATAGAGACACTAGAACCCTGTTAGCGGGAGTGGCGTCTCAAAAGGAGAATCAGTTGACTTTGCTGATGACTTCGTCGCCGTAGCGCGCTAGCGCATCAGCAGTATCGCGGTAGAACAAGAACGAGGGCACAATCACTCGCGCGACGCCGATATCAGTTAAACCCTTAACTTCGTTGAGTGCATTCGGGCCAATAGCTCCATTGCCGCCCGTCGTCATTTCAATTGCGTCGGGATCACGGCCACATTGACGCGCTGTATCGCGGGCGATATCAAACGAACGCGACAATTGTTCGTGCGTTCCCTTGCCGGGGAAGAAACCATCGCCCAAGCGCCCTGCACGTCGAGCTGCGATGTCGGTATGTCCGCCAATATGAATGGGAATCATGCCGTTGACTGGTTGAGGGCGCATGATGCACTCATCAAAGTTGGTGTACTCACTATGGTGGCTGGCTTTTTCTTGGGTCCACAGAGCACGCATGGCAGCGATGTAATCGTCGTTGCGCTTACCGCGATCGGCGAATGGCACGCCAATAGCGTCAAATTCCTCTTCGAGCCAACCGACTCCGACGCCGAGCAACATACGGCCTTTGGAAAGATGATCAAGGGTTGCGATCTCTTTAGCTAAGACAACTGGATTGCGTTGGGGCAAAATCAAAATTCCTGTTGCCAATTTGATTGTCCGAGTAGCCGCGGCCACAAAGGACAACCAGATCAGCGGGTCTGGGATAGGTGACTCTTCTCCACCGGGCATTTTGCCCGACGCATCGTAGGGATAAGGCGAGTCATAGTTAGATGGAACCACGACATGTTCAACGGTCCATAATGATTCAAAGCCGGCAGCCTCGGCTGCTTGTGCCATGACAATGGCTTTGTCGGGATTGCTGAAGGGGCCAGTATTGGAAAAGGCAATAGCGAATTTCACGAAGTGGCTCCTAGTTAGTTGCGCATCATGTCAAGAAGCGGTTGAAGAATCATTGCGTATCGCGTCGGGTTTGCGAGATTCGCGCTGGCGGCCACAAGTACGTCTGCGTCAGCCTGGGTGATGATGTCCCATGTGGCCGTCGTCCAAGTTCGTTCGTCGCCGACGATCACTCCTTCAACGGCGTAGGTGCCGACGCGCCGCGCCGAAACAAGAGTGGCAAAGTCAGTTGAGGGTTGCTCGTTGCTGACTTGTACGAGTACCAGATCACCTTCGTTGAGCATTGACCAGTCGGGAGGCTGGGGGGAATCATCTGTCGGCATTGTGGCCATCACAATAGTGAATTCCATAGCGGCATCTTTATGGTCATGTAACTCAATGAATTCTGGAAGTTGCTGCATCTCCATCATGGCCATGCGCTTCGGATAAAAGGCGACTGCCACACGATCCCAAGAAATTGCGTCTCCCGAAATTTGATGTATGACGTCGGATACGAAAAATACCCGTCCACCAACGTCGGCTAGGGGACCAGTGGGGTTATACAAGAAGTCGGCATCAGCACCGCTGATAGACAGATCGCGTCCATCTTGATAATCAGCGATCGGGCGATACTTCATGAGATTGAGAGCCCACATTGGTTTGTCATGTGGATCAGCAAACCAGGTACTGACATAGGAGAGATTCGGTTTTCCGTACCTAGGCATATTCATTTCGGACTCCTGACAAGTTGTGTCAGTCATTATGGCACAATTCACTCTCGTGGTCTACATGCAACATCTTGAATAAGTTGAGGCGAGTGACTCTCCTTATCGTCGTCCAAAAGTTAGAGCCCCCGATGCTCAAGGTGGGGTAAGACTAAATCTGCAAAGCGTTGTGCTTCTTCTTTGTGCGGATACCCAGAAAAAATAAATGCCTCAATACCGAGGGCTTGATACTGGTGGATTTTATCAATCACTTGAGAAGGCGTACCGACAATTGCTGCTCCGCATCCGCTGCGCGCTTTGCCTATACCGGTCCAAAGATACTGCTCAATGAATCCGTCCGACCCCGATGCCTCGCGAAGTTCGGCTTGACGCCTTACGCCAATGCTGTGGCTGTCAAGTGAACGAGAGCGAATTGCCGCCCCAGTTGCCGCATCAACTGCGTAAATCAGGTGTGCGGCTGCATCGCGCGCTTCGGCCTGTGTCTCACGGACAACGACATGAACGCGGTATCCGAATTTTAAGGAGCGACCGTGAGCGGCGGCTCGGCTTCGAAGATCGGCGATGGTATCGGCGATAACATCCTGCGTGTCTGGCCACATCAGATATACATCCGCTCCTGCTGCAGCGGCATCGCGTGCCTCACTGCTGAGACCTCCAAAATAAAATAGGGGAGTTGTTGGAGTCTCCCGACAAATTCTTGGTGCATCTAGATGGAGGGAAAAAAACTGACCATCGATGTCCAAGCGCTCGCCACTCATCAGAGTGCGTAGAGCGCTCATGGTCTCAATGGTGCGGGCGTAACGCTGGGGCCCATCAAGGGATTCACCTGGCATTTCCGAGGAAATGATATTGATTGACAGCCGTCCGTTGAGAATCTGGTTAATTGTGGCCAGTTGTCTGGCAAGTTGCGGTAACCAAACTTCTCCGCAACGCACAGCGGTGAGAAGTTTCATATTTGTGATACTTGGAGCAATAGCGGATGCAAACGCGAGTGTGTCAATGCCGAGGTCATACCCAGAAGGAAGAAGAATGTTGTCAAAACCCGAGTAATGCACTGTGCGCACAATGTCTGAACAGTGCTTCCAACTACTGCGCAAATTTGGCTGAACAACTCCAAGTTGTTCGTAGTCATCATCACACAGCGCGCCGAACCAACTGATTTCACTCATGGCAAAGGTCCACCATCACTTGCCTGAATAATGTTGTAAAGATCCGTGCGAGATAGTGAAATCTTTGTTGAGCGGGAGAGTTCACCAATGCGCGTGACATTTTGAGTTCCAATGATCGCCACAGGTTGCGCTGGATGAGCGAGAACAAAAGCGATAGCAACAGCAGACCGAGTCACACTTTCGCGTATCGCTAAGTCATCGAGAATAGCTATCAATTCTGATCGGATTCCCACCCCAGTTGCTAGTGCTCCGCCAGCAAGGGGACTCCAAGCGAGGGGCGTGAGAGAAGATTCCTGGCACAGATCAAATGTTCCATCTCGCATTGGGTCAAGATGATTGGCTGAGAATTGTGGCTGAACTGATACCAAGCCCTGTTCCATGAAACTGTTCAGCGCTGATATTTGTGAAGGGGTGTAATTGGAGACACCGAATTCGCGTACCAAACCGCGGGAGCGAAGTGATTCAAATGCTGTCGCTATTTCTTGTGGATGGGCGTAGTGGTCAGGTCGATGAATTTGATAGAGATCCACATGATCCACTCCTAAGCGCGATAGCGATGCTTCGCAAGCCTTAATCAAATACCGCGAAGATGAGTCATATGGGACCCCGGGAATGATTCCACCTTTGGTCGCCAGAACAATTTTGTTGCGCAGTCCAGGCATCGCAGCAAGAACCCGACCAAGGGCCTCTTCACATGCGCCAAAGTGGGTGCCACCCCAATCAAGCCCATACACATCGGCGTTGTCAACGAGGTTCATGCCGGTATCAATAGCCGCTGAAATGACCCGAGAGTTGGCAGAATCAGAACCCGTCAGTCGCCAGCAACCAAAAGAGAGGGGTCCTACTTGACCGAGTGATCCGAGTGTGCGGGGAGTTGACGGTTCACGGGCCTCGTTCATTTTGAGAATCCTATTTGGCGATACGTGAAGCGCGAAGTAACGCACGTTGAGCCGATCGTAAGGATCTGTCGGCCTCGTGAATGGCGGCCAGCAGGTCATCGTGCTTACCACCCAGGTTGGCCTGACCTAAGTCGGCGACACGCTGGCGGTAGCGGTCGGTGCCTTCAGCGATAACAGCTAATTCGGCGGCGATAGTTGACAAGTCTGCAGTGGTCACCCCGTCACCATATGTCACACCATGGTGCTCAGCGGAAACCTACCCAATACTGAACTACCGACTTGGGTAGCCTTGAGTCCTGTGACCCGAGTGCCTGTACGAGACGATTTATCTGCCCTCGAGGGCTACCACTCGCCCCAAGTGGAGGTCCGTGTGCGTCTCAACACCAATGAAGCGCCAGTTGCTCCGCCACAAGCCTTCCGCGAGGCCTACGCCGCAGCCATTTCTGACATTGAGTGGCATCGCTATCCCGATCGGGCGGCATCTGGATTGCGTGCTGCGATTGCCGATCTGCATGGCGTGTCTCCAGAGATGGTGTTTGTCGCCAACGGCAGCAACGAGGTCTTACAAACAGTGCTCTTAACATTCGCTGGTCCTGGGCGCACGGTGGCCACATTTGAGCCGACTTACCAACTGCATAGTCACATTGCGCGGATCACTGGTGCAACCGTCATTGAAGGTGAACGTAGTACTGACTTTTCACTTGATGTCAACGAAGTTCGTCGTGTGATCAATGAGTTTCAGCCGCATGTGACATTTTTGTGTTCCCCAAATAATCCAACTGGAGGGGTCGACTCACCTGAACTGGTTGCTGAGGTCTTGGCATTGAGCACAGGGCTAGTTGTCGTCGACGAGGCCTACGGGCAATTTGCCCCATGGAGTGCCTTAGAACTGATCAACGAAGAGACACCACTCGTCGTGACGCGCACATTCTCTAAGACATGGAGTATGGCCGCGGCGCGTCTGGGGTATTTAATTGGTCCGCGTTGGTTGGTGGCCGAACTTGACAAAGTTGTCTTGCCGTATCACCTTGATACAGCGAAGCAGATTGCTGGCACTCTGGCGGTGCAATTTCAGGGCGATATGGAAGAACGAGTGCGAATAATCGTGGCAGAACGTCAACGTCTGGTGAATGCTCTAGCGTCGCTTGACGTGGATGTTTTTGAAAGTGGAGCAAACTTTATTTTGATGCGTCCACGATCAAAAAGTGGTCGAACAGTGTGGCAAGGTTTGCTTGACCGAAGTGTTTTAATTAGAGATTGCTCAAGTTGGCCCAGACTTGCTGATTGCCTGCGAGTCACCATTGGGACGCAAGAACAAGACGATATTTTTCTCAATGCCCTAACGGAGGTTTTATCATGAGTCGAATTGCCACTCGTTCGCGAACAACGGCGGAAACATCAATCGAGTTATCAGTCAATCTTGATGGCTCGGGGCAGTGCGATGTCAGTACTGGCATTCCGTTTTATGACCACATGTTGTCTCAAGTCGGCAAACACGGCGGATTTGATCTGCGTATTGCAGCCAAGGGTGATCTACATATTGATACTCACCACACCATCGAAGATGTAGCGATTACCTTGGGCGAAGCGATACGCGAGGCTCTTGGTGACAAGACCGGCGTACGCCGTTTTGCAAGTGGTCTCTATCCACTCGACGAAGCTCTTGTTGAAATCGCTTTGGATCTCTCTGGGCGTCCATTTGTCGTCTGGGATGTGCCTCTTCCAGAGTGCTTGCCACTTGGGAATCCTGCGTTTGATCCACAATTGGCGGAGCATGCCATCAGTTCGCTGGCCATGTCTGCCGCAGTGACATTGCACGTCACTTTGAAGCATGGCCACAATGTGCATCACATCATTGAGGCAGCGTTCAAAGGTCTTGGTCGCTGCTTGCGCGATGCGGTACGTATTGAGGGATCTGAAGTGCCATCAACGAAAGGCGTTCTGTGACGGCACCTGTTATTGCTGTATTGGATTACGGCATTGGCAATCTGCGTTCTGCAGAAAAAGCTCTGCAAAAAGTCGGAGCTGATGCGCGTCTGACCCGTGATCCCGACTTCGTGGCGACTGCGGACGCCGTCGTGCTACCAGGAGTGGGTGCTTTCGGAGCATGTATGGCTGCATTGCGAGCTGCAGGGCTGGAAAAAGTCGTGCACCAAGCCGTTGATTCTGGTCGCCCTTTCCTCGGCATTTGTGTTGGTATGCAGATGCTCTTTACAGGGAGTGAAGAGAATCTTGAGGCACGTGGCTTAGACATCATTTCTGGCATGGTCACATGGATTCCACCCGGAGTCAAGCGACCACAGATGCAATGGAACAAGTTGAATTTTGAACATCCAAAAGATCCAATGTTCGCAGGCCCGTTGCTCTCAGAATCTGCCGATGGTTCATGGGTCTATTTTGTGCACTCGTTGCACGGTGTCCCCAATGATGACAAGGTGATTGCCGCTACCTGTGAATACAGCGGCACGCTAAATGCTGCGTTTCGACTCGGCAATGTTTTCGCCACGCAATTTCATCCCGAGAAATCTGGCGCCAGCGGTCTTGCGTTGTTGGACAACTTTGTGAAAGCCGTGGGCAAGTCATGACTGTCGAGTTGTACCCGGCGATTGATCTTCGCGGCGGAAAGGTCGTGCGACTTTTACAAGGCGACTATGCCCAAGAAACTGTGTACGGGGATGATCCCGTTGCTGTGGCGCTATCTTTCGTTGAGGCCGGAGCGACTTGGATTCATATTGTTGACCTTGATGCAGCGCGAACGGGTGAAGCCATCAATCGTCGCGTCGTGGCAGCCGTGGCGCGGGCGGTGGGTGATCGTGCGGCAGTACAAACCGGCGGAGGGGTGCGCTCTTTAAGTGACGCTCAGGCCTTATGTGATGCTGGTGTAGCGCGTGTGGTGATGGGTTCGGCGGCCGTCGCTGATCCGACCTTGGTTGAAGAGGCAGCAAAGATCGTTGCCGTGGCAGTAGGTCTCGATCACCGTGGCGGCGAGATTGCGGTTCACGGTTGGACGCAGGACTCTGGCGTGCAACTCAACGACGCACTGTCGTGGTTTCCATCAGCATCGGCTTTCGTGATTACCGATATCTCGCGTGATGGCATGTTGCAGGGTCCCGATGTGGACGGACTGCGTGCTGCCGCCTTGGCTACCACCATTCCCGTGATTGCTAGTGGTGGTGTGGCTTCACTTGACGATGTTCGGGCATTGGGCGACATTCAAACTTTGGCGGGGATCATTACTGGCAAGGCCTTGTATGAAGGTCGCTTTAGCGTCGCAGAAGCCGTGTCAGTGCTGCGTCATGTGAACGGAATGTCATGAAGGTGGCGCGCGTTATTCCTTGTCTCGATGTGACGAACGGTCGCGTCGTGAAGGGAACCAATTTCGTCAATCTGCGCGATGCTGGGGACCCCGTCGAATTAGCTGCGCAGTATGACGCCGAAGGTGCTGATGAACTTGTCTTTCTCGACATCACAGCGTCAAGCGATGGTCGCGCAACCATGGTCGATGTGATTTCGCGAACTGCCGAACAGGTTTTTATTCCCTTCACTGTTGGTGGTGGTATCCGCAGTGTTGAAGATGCCCGACGAATGTTGCGTGCCGGTGCGGACAAAGTAAGTGTCAATACCTCTGCGGTCGAGAACCCGCAGTTGATTACCGAAATCGCCGGTGAATTTGGTTCACAGTGCGTGGTCTGTGCGGTTGATGCCAAGAGTCGGTCCGATGGTTCGGTGGGCTATGAAGTGTTTTTGCACGGTGGGCGAACACCCACTGGGATTGACGTCGTCGAATGGGTCACGCGCGCTTGCGCTCTGGGAGCGGGAGAAATACTCTTGACCTCGATGGACCGTGATGGCACCAAAGAGGGATTTGATCTTGAGATCACGCGCCGCGTGAGTGATGCCGTGGGAGTTCCTGTCATCGCCTCTGGGGGAGTGGGAACACTCGAACATCTTGTCGACGGCATTGTCATCGGCGGTGCTGATGCAGTTTTGGCTGCTTCTATTTTTCACTTTGGTGAGTTCACTGTGGCTCAAGCGAAACAAAGAATGCTTGATGCTGGAATCATCGTTCGGCCAGCACATTGACTCAGCCTCCATTCACTCATGAGCCGTTTACGGTGATTGATGGGGGACTCTCAACAGCGCTTGAATTGCTGGGGGCCGATGTGTCTGGGTCGTTGTGGACAGCACAGACTGTCGTCGATGACCCCGCGCTTTTGGAGCGCGCGCATCGCTCTTTCGTTGAAGCGGGTGCACAGATCATCGCCACTGCTAGTTACCAATGTGGACAGAGCCAATTTGAATCCTGTGGTTTGACTCCAGGGCAATCTCGTCAAGCGTTACTCGACACAACTTTGATTGCTCGACGTGCTGTGGCTGGGACGAACACATTGGTCGCTGCATCTGTTGGACCATTTGGGGCGTGCTTGGCTGACGGCAGCGAGTACACCGGCCGTTATGACATTGAGTGGTGCGACATTGAGGACTATCACCGTAATAAAATGAACATTCTCATTGACTCTGGGGCAGACCTAATTGCCGTGGAAACAATTCCGTTGGCTGATGAAGCCAGGCTCATCGCCGAGATTTTGCAGGAGTGTGGATCTCCGCCCGCATGGTTCAGTTTCGGTTTCGCTGACAGCGCTCTGACTTATGGAGGAGACACAGTGGCAGCAGCGGTGATGAGTGTCGTGGGTTATGACAACCTGATCGGTTTAGGAATCAATTGCACTCACCCCATCTATGTTGAAGGACTTTTGTTGGCCATGGGAGAACTTGCCCCCGCCACAGCCTTTGTGGTTTATCCCAATCACGGCCGCGCATGGGACGCCAAAGGGCGTTGTTGGATCGGTAGCGGCGAGTCGATTCCTTCAACTGCAGAACTCACGCGGTGGGTGCAACTTGGTGCAAAGTTCATCGGCGGTTGTTGTGGTGTGGGGCCCGATGAGATTGCCGAATTAGCGCGCCGCTCTCGTCACTTGAACTGATTAACACCTAAGGTTGGCGCTTATGAACACTTCACCTGTTGCCAAGTTCACGCCCAATCCGAAGATGGAATATCGCCGACTCGGTCGCAGTGGGCTGAAGGTTTCGGTTTTATCTTTTGGAAGTTGGGTGACTTTTGATACCCAACTGAACGATGACATGGCACGCGATTGCATGGCGAATGCATGGGATGCCGGATGCAACTTTTTTGATAATGCCGAGGCCTATGCTGGCGGCGAGAGTGAAGCGATCATGGGTCGCGTCATCAAAGATTTAGGTTGGCGTCGCCAAGATTACGTGTTGTCCACCAAGATCTTTTGGGGCATTGAGGGTGGTGTGCCCAATATGGGGAACACCCTGAATCGCAAATATGTACATCACGCTATTGAGGGTTGCTTAGATCGCTTGCAAGTTGATTTCGTCGACTTATTGTTCTGTCACCGCGCCGACCCGAATACGCCGATTGAAGAAACTGTGTGGGCGATGAGCGATCTCATTGATCAAGGAAAAGTTCTCTATTGGGGAACTAGCGAATGGACGGCCGACGAAATTCGCGCGGCCTGGGATATAGCAGATCGTCATCATCTGCATAAGCCGGTTATGGAACAACCGCAATACAACATGCTTGAGCGCAAGCGCGTGGAGGTTGAGTACAAGCGTCTTTATGAAGACATCGGACTCGGAACGACTATTTGGAGTCCCTTAGCCTCAGGGGTTTTGACGGGCAAATATCTTGATGGAGTTCCCGAAGACTCACGTGCGGCGTTACCTGGATACTCATGGCTTGCCGAACGCCTGACTGCCGAAAAAGCGCAAAGCACTGTCAAGAAACTGATGCCTATTGCTGAGGGACTTGGATGCACTTTGGCGCAGATGGCTCTTGCCTGGTGCACAAAGAATCCGAATGTATCAACGGTTATTACCGGGGCCAGCAAGGCTTCGCAGGTCGTAGAGAATTTTAAAGCACTTGATGTGATTGAACTTTTGACCCCAGAGGTAATGGGACAAATTAAGACTGCTCTGCGTTCTTAAGCCACTGCGCTACATGATCGGCGACCCACTGTGTGCGGCCCAATAAAAAGTGATCCACGCCGGTGATTGTTTCTTGATGAGAGTTGATCCACTCCCCGGTGGTTTGTGCAATTTGTGAAGGCGTGCTGAATTGGTCATATTCGGCAATGAGTAAAAGTTTTTGCCGAGGATCACCACTGGCTAAAACTCTTGCGGGATTGGGTAGCGCAGCGAGTGGGGGAGCGACCGCTATCCATCCATTGACTCGCGGTTCAACGACATTAAGTCCGACCACAGAACCAAATGAATAACCGCAGACCCAGACGCCGCGATCGTCCATCTGCGCTAAAAAGTCGATTCCTGCGGCTATGTCAAGACGTTCGGCGTCACCGTGATCGTGCTCCCCGAAACTTGCGCCGGCCCCACGAAAATCGAAGCGCAAAGTGTGAAATCCGTGCTTCGGTAAAGTCCGAAAGAGGGCGTCAATCACGGGATTGAGCCGATCTCCGCCATACAACGGGTGGGGATGCGCGAGAACGACCGCACCGCGAATGTGCTGGCTGGAATGCGCTGTCATGACCTCGCCGACCAACTGCACCCCATCAATAGTGGTCAAGGTGATCGAAGAGGGAGTGGATTCGGTTTCGTTTGGCACACTCTTGACGGTACCGTGCCCGTTGTGGCTGAAGGAAAAGACAAAAAATTAACAACCAAGACTGAAGTAGCTAAAGAGCCTGTCGGGGTGGACAAATTGGCTATTCAGATGTTGAACGATCGGTTATTGGTCAAGATTCCAGACAAGGATGCCGAACGACGCAGCATGGGGGGAATTTTGATACCCGCCACCGCTCAGATATCTAAGCGACTGGTGTGGGCCGAGGTCGTGGCCTTGGGCCAAAACGTGCGCAGCGCCGAAGTCGGGGACCGAGTTCTCTTCGGACCTGAGGATCGCTACGAGGTCGAGGTCGGAGGCGTGGATTACATCATGTTGCGCGAGCGAGACATTCACGCTGTGGCTGCCAGTCGAATTGATGGCCATACTGGGCTGTATCTCTGACAAGGTAGGGGTTATGAATGTGATTGTTCCCACCTCTGAACAGTTAGCCGCTGTGAAGTACAACTCCGATGGTCTGGTTCCCGTCGTGACTCAGGACATCATCAACGGTGATGTCCTAATGATGGCCTGGATGAATGCGGAAAGTTTGTCAATGACATTTGCCGAGGGTCGCATGGTGTATTGGAGTCGCAGTCGTCAAGAGTTGTGGCGTAAGGGCGATACGAGTGGTGATCGACAGTTCGTGCGTGAAGCGTATTACGACTGCGATGGTGACACGCTTTTATTTAAAGTTGAACAAGAAGGAAATGGCGCCTGCCATACCGGTGCGCGCACGTGCTTCTTCTCTAGATTTGGAACCATTGCGTGACTAGTCCTTTAGAAGTACATCCGACGCGCGAAGAGTTTCATTCTTTGGCGGCTCAGTACACGGTGGTGCCAGTTTGGGTTGAAGTTCTTGCAGACTTGGAAACACCAGTTGCCGCTTTCGCCAAATTGGTGGGCGATGAGCCAGGTTTCCTACTTGAGTCGGTGGAGCACGGTGAACGTTGGAGTCGGTTTAGTTTTGTCGGGCGTCATCCGCGTGCGACTTTGGAACTCATTGATGGTGAACTGCGCGTCACGGGCGACATCCCTGCATCGGTACCGCGCGATCAAGGCATGTTGGCAGCAATTGAAGCACTTGTGCTTGAATATCGCAGTCCAGTGATCCCTGATCTGCCGCCTTTGCAAGGTGGAGTGATGGGATTTCTCGGCTACGACATTGTTCGTGAAGTTGAATCTCTGCCCAATACTCCACATGATGATCGGCACTTACCCGATGGCGTGATGAGCGTTATTGGTTCATTGGCGGCTTTTGACCACTGGCGTCAACGGGTCTATCTCATTGAGAGCGTGCCCGTTGTGGCCCTCAATGCGCAGCCACTGAGTGTCACCGAACTAGATGTCTTGTATGACGAGGCGGCACAAAGAGCGCTTCGCGCCGTTGAAGATTTGGCCCGTCCCTTGCCGTACACCCCAGTGGAGCCCCCTCAACGAGATGATGTTCTTCCCGTGGCCACTAGTTCAATGCCCAATGGGGCTTACCAGCGCGCCGTGGAAGTGGCCAAGGAATACATCAAGGCTGGCGACATTTTCCAAGTGGTGTTATCGCAGCGTTATGAACTGCAACTTGAAGCTGATCCTTTTGATATGTATCGCGTTTTGCGTCAAGTGAATCCCAGTCCGTACATGTATTTCCTGCGTCATCCAGGTGTCACTATCGTTGGTAGTTCTCCCGAACCGATGGTGCAGTTGCTCGGAGGTCGGGTTATTAGTCGGCCGATCGCGGGAACTCGCAAACGCGGCACCAATGATGAGCATGATCGTCGCTTGGCCGCCGAACTTCGCGAAAACCCGAAAGAGGTTGCTGAACACATCATGCTCGTTGACCTCGCGCGTAACGATGTCGGTCGTGTCTCATCTTTTGGCACGGTCAAAGTAGATGAACTGATGACCCTTGAAAAATACAGTCATGTGATGCATCTGACATCTCAGGTCAGTGGTGATTTGCTGCCTGGGAAAACGGCGATTGATGTTTTGCGTGCCACTCTGCCTGCGGGCACTGTGAGTGGCGCCCCTAAAGTACGCGCTATGGAAATCATTGACGAACTCGAACCCGTCAAGCGCGGCCCCTATGCAGGAGTTGTGGGTTACGTCGATTTCAGCGGCAACCTAGACACGGCGATAGCAATTCGGACCATGTTCATTGGTCCATCGGCAGCATATTTGCAGGCTGGTGCTGGGATTGTGGCCGACAGTGAACCCGATGATGAAGATTTAGAATGTCGTAATAAGGCAGCGGGCTTATTGGCTGCAATACCAGCGGCGCGTCGGATGTCGATGCGTCGCATTGAAGGTGGAACAAAGGCATGACCGTCACAAAAATTGTCGCCAGTGATATTGAACGTTTGGTGTTCACGGTCAGTGGACCGGATGCTGGGAAATATTTGCATTCGCAATTGAGCAATGATGTTGCCTCACTCTTAGTTGGTCAGTCGCGTTATTCATTTG
>SHUW01000043.1 GCA_009694465.1 Ilumatobacteraceae bacterium | reverse complement strand
TGAGCGCATTGAGTCGCAAGAATTTTGGCCATACTTCGGCCTTGAACGGCACCTGTGGCATGTCGCCCATAATGCGCTCATAGGTTAAACCCATCGGCCAATAGCCGGCATAAATCACTCGATCTGACCCTCGCGAATTGGCGTAATCAATGATTCGCGGATCGTAGTGCTGTGGCGCAAAGGCACTCGTTGAATAATAAAGGTTGGGCCACTTGAGCATCAGTTTCACTGCTAACTCGGTCCATGGCTGGCAACCATGGCGGGTCACAATCTTCAATTCGGGAAAGTCATAACAAACAATGTCTAAGAGCTCAACATGCTGGCACATACTCGGCACACGAGGACCAGGAATGCCAGCACAAATGAAAATCGGGATACCTAACTCGGCGCAGACCGAGTAAATCGGATACCAGCGGGCGTGATCAATGGGAACCTGTGGCGTGCAACCCGCAGGAAAGGTACCAACTGCCTTGAGCCCGAATTCTTCATAGAGTCGGCGGATTTTGCGCACCTCATCCACGCCATTATTCGCATCAGCACTGCATGAGGGAATGAATCGTTCGGGGAACTGTGACAGTGCACGGGTTCCAGGTTCACCTTCGATGCCAATCATTGAGCGCTCAATGCCGAAGTGGTCCATGGTATTGATCGCTACTTCCACTGGATCAATATCCTCGGTCAGGGCACCAGGCACATTGTGCTTAAAAAGGTACTCAACTGGAAACATCGTGTCCTTACTCTCTTGATCACGAATGTTGCCACGAAAGAATTCATACAGACGGCGCGGATCTGGGTCAGGAAACCCCATCATCGTCTCAATAATGCCGAGTCCCTGGAAGCCAACGACAGGCATGGTCGATTCAAACGAGGTCATCTCACAAGCCTAAAAATTCGACCACATTGTGGTGCATGATTTTTCTAATATCAGCATCGTTGAAGCCATGTAAATCATGAATGAACGCCGTTGGCACCTCAAGCCCCTCAGCATGTGGGAAATCGCTGCCAAACATCAACTTCTCAACTCCGATTGTCTCGGCCAACAACACGATGTCATCCTCGTAGAAAGGTGCCACCCACACATGCTCACAAAAATCTTCAACGGGATCTTTGCCAAACATAAAAGGCTGCTGAGAGTAGGCCTTCTTTAACTTCTTGATCAGATTGGGCACCCACTCCGCTCCAGCCTCAATCGATGACACACGTAGTTTTGGATGCCGTATAAACACACCGTGACTAACCAATATGGCAAACATGTCAAAGGGGGCGCGATCACTGGTCATGACCCGCATTGGCGAACTTTTGAAAGCTTCGAATTCGCCGCCAGGTTCCCAGTCATCGATGTACTTTCCGTATCCAGCATCACCCGAGTGAAAAGCAACTGAGACATTGGCTTCGGCTAAACGAGCCCAAAAAGGATCAAAGATTTTGTCGCCAGGTGAACGGGTTCCCCCTGCCGGATTAATCGCGGGGGAGGTGCGCATAACGATGACTTTGACGCCGTTAGCGATCGCCCAATCAGCTTCTTTCACTGCCCACTCTGGGTCCGCCAGGGTGAAGTATGGAGCTGCAAATATTTTCCCCTGGTAAGCGAATCCCCAGTCCTCAAGTAGCCAACGATTGAACGCCGAAAACGCAGCACATAGGGCTGGAACATCGAAACGCAAGGACTCCTCCATGCCCACAGCCAAGGTTGGAAAGAACATTGCCCCTTCGAGACCTTGTTGGGCCATGAGTGCGATACGCGCATCTCGATCACGGTATGCGGGACTGATCGGATCAAGTTCTCCAAACATCGCGCGCATATCGCCACCGGCGACCTTGCCACGAAAATATGCGTCAAGAGCACCAGGCTTAGAAACAGGATTAAAGGTGGGGTTAGGAATAAAGCGATTGATTCGCCCGCCAACAAGGAGGCGTTTACGACCATCAATCTCTGCCCACTGCATACAACGCTTCGCCATTGAAGGTTCAATGTGACGCGTGAAGGCATCCTCTGCCTCGTAATAGTGATTATCGGCGTCAAAAGCCGCAAATCCTAAATCTACTTTTGCGTCGCTGGTAGTCGTAGTGGTGACTGTCATTATTTTCTCCAGTGATGAGTGACCATATTTTCTGACCCTTCGTCAGAAACCCCTTTGAGCCTATATCGGTGACTGTCAACACAGGTACTCTCAGAGTATGTGTGGACGTTTCACATCGATCACAAGCCCTACCGAGGTTGCATCTTTCTTCTCCGCCGTGGAACCTAATCCGAATCTATTTGGCGATTTTGCTCCCAACTACAACGTGGCCCCGACGACACGCATTATGGCTATCGCCAATGATCAACTGGGGGCGCGCCGGGTCGGCTTATTTCAATGGGGACTCGTCCCGTCGTGGACCAAGGTGCTTCCCACATCTCAGCCTCTGATCAATGCCAGATCTGAAACCGCTCGTGAGAAGCCATCATTTCGAGAATCACTGCCACATAGACGTTGCCTGATAGCAGTTGATGGTTTCTTTGAGTGGCGCACCGTCGATATCGCAGATACAAAGCCACCCGCAACCAAGCAACCCGTCTACGTCACTCGTCGTGACGGGCAACTTCTTGCGCTTGCTGGGCTGTGGGCAACGTGGCGCGATACGAGTGGCCCGTCTCCATCACCATGGCTCCACTCATGTTGCATCTTGACGACGTCTGCCAATGCCACGATGTCTCCGATTCATGATCGCATGCCAGTGATTTTGGAATCTCAGGATTGGTCTGCTTGGCTGAACACTGGCAGAACGTCTCAGCCCGCAACATCTATGGCAGAGATTGTCAAACTGATGAAACCAGCAGATGCCTCAATCTTAAGCGTTGCCGCCGTTGGCACGGCCGTGAACTCAATACGTAATAACTCGGCTGATCTTTTGCTGCCAGTGATCTAAATCAACAGACCTCAGAGCGACCAGCATGTCGCAGGGCTGAGCGAATGGCGTCAGCAGCAGCATCCATCGAACTTCGATCAATCGATGTCGCCGCATTAGCGAAGGACAATTGCGACATACTCTGCGTGGGTATGACATGGATATGCGTGTGCGGTACCTCATAACCAGCGATGATCACTCCGACCCGCTCACAACCAAAGGCCTCTTGCAAGGCCACACCGATCACTCGGGTGACCTCAAAAAGATGAGCGATCAAATCTGAGTCTGCGTCCACCCAATGATCCACCTCCTGGATAGGCACTACAAGACAGTGGCCGTGTGCCATGGGATTAATGGAAAGGAAAACAACGCACTGCTCATCTCTCCAAACAAATGTGCCAGGAATCTCGCCCCCGATAATGCGTGTAAAAATTGTTGGCATTACACCCAACCTCCCGAGGCTGGAAACACATCTCCGACGCAATAGGAAGACTCTGGACCTGCCAAGAACCTCACCACCTGCGAGAGTTCCTCGGCGGACGCCAAACGCCCAATGGGTGTCTGCATACGTATGCCGGCGAGAGCGAGATCGTCCATTGAGTCCAGCATTGGGGTATCCACAAAGCCTGGGCAAACAGCATTGATTCGAACGCCGAAGGCGGCTACCTCTTGTGCCGTGGACTTGGTAAAAGCAATGATGGCTGCCTTGGCTGCGCAGTAGTGGGGGATTCCGGCAGAGGGGCGTAATCCCATGATGGATGAAATGTTGACGATTGATCCACGACGTTGCGGCGTCATATGCCGAAGAGCGGCCCGAGTCCCATAGAAGGTTCCGTAGAGATGGATTTTGATCATTCGATCCCATTCCTCATCACTCAGATCGACGGTGGAATCCGTCGGTGTGAGTTCGTCGTAGCGTCCCTCGATGCGCTTGATCTGATTCGCCATGCTGATTTCCCGCTTGTTGGCATCACCAGTGGGTGCAATACCTGCATTGTTGATCAACACATCGAGGCGTCCATAGTGCGCTGCGATGCGATCAATAGCGGCGTTAAAGGCAAGCGAATCCGTGACATCAAAAATCGCCGCTTCGCCACCTACGTCTGAGGCCACCTCACCCGCGGCTACCTCATTGACATCATTAATCACCAGGCGCGCCCCATCGGACGCGAGCCGACGGGCAAAAGCTGCTCCCATCCCCGAACCTCCACCCGTGACAACAACAACCTGACCATCCAAAGTTCCTGAGTTCATAAGACGACACTAGAGCACGCGGTAAGGTGCTGATTATGGTTGAGCAGTCATCGAGTGACCCCTCAGAACTCATCTCTCCAAGCGCCGTTGCCCCAGGTCGGCGTGAGTGGGGTTTGTGGACATGGCCCAATCTCATTACCTTGATCCGACTTGCCTGCCTCCCAATATTTTTGTGGTTATTGCTTGGACGTGATGATCGTGCCAGCGCCGGTTGGCTTTTGCTGGCGCTTGGTGGAACCGATTGGGTGGACGGTTGGGTCGCCCGGAGATTCAATCAGGTCAGCGAATTCGGGAAAATGTTCGATCCCACAGCAGACCGCCTGTTGTTCATTGTCGGATTGACGGCAATCATGATCGACGGCTCGGCGCCAGGATGGTTTTGCATCTTGGTTCTCATTCGAGAGGTTCTCTTTGGCGGGACAATTGCGATCTTGACGCTTTTTTTCTCTATGGAAAGATTTGATGTCACCTATTTAGGCAAATGGGCAACATTTCTTTTAATGGGTGTTTTCCCGGCCTTCGTTCTCGGTGAGAGCGGCATTGGCATCCACTTATTCTTTACCATCTCAGCATGGATTGCTGGACCGATTGGTCTCCTCCTGAGTTACTACACCGCCATTGTTTATCTACCGACAATCCGTTCCAGTTTGGCTCGGGGTCGGGCTTAGCCTTCAGTCAGGGATCTCGCGCTTGCTTTCTTACTGGCAAGGCGTTGAGCACTAGATTGAAACCATGAGCACTTCCGATCTCCTTTTCTCGACTGACCACGAGTGGGTGCTGATCACAGGATTGATCGCCCGAATCGGCATCACGGATTTCGCACAAGACGCTCTTGGTGACGTTGTCTTCGTCCAACCAGCCACTCTCGGGCAAAAACTTGGTGCAGGCGATTCCTTCAGCGAAGTGGAGAGCACGAAGTCTGTCTCTGACATCTATGCACCCCTTGGCGGGGTAGTGGTGACCGTGAACGAAGCCTTGGATGCTGATCCAGGGCTAGTGAACTCGGATCCCTACGGCCAAGGTTGGATCTGCGAACTGGAAATTACACCTGATGCAGACACCTCTCACCTCATGACTGGCGACGCCTATGCAATTTTTGTGGCAGGCTAAAGGGCATGTCAGTCTTTTGTCAGAAATGTGGACATCGCAATATTGGTGATGCTTTCTTTTGCAGTTCATGTGGCGGGGCACTCGAAGTAGATGGCGACAAGACTGTGGTCATTGCCAAAGTTGACTCCCTACAAGACGCACTTGGACCTCAAGATAATGCTTCAGTCGACCTTCAGAGTTTGCCGCAACACTTCGGCACCCTGATGGTGCGCTCAGGGCCTCAGGCTGGTCAGCGATTTGTTTTGGACGCTTCATTAACAAAACTTGGGCGACATCCGGAAAGCGAAATTTCTCTAGATGATATTTCGGTCTCGCGCCGTCATGCCGAGATTGAACGCCAGTCAACGGAGTATGTCCTGCGCGACGTTGGATCAATGAACGGCACCTATGTCAATCAGAAACGCGTCGATGGTGTCGTTCTACAACAAGGTGATGAGATTCTCGTTGGTCGTTTTCGTTTGATTTTTCTTGGACCTGTTGAATAGCCGTGGCGACCCATCCCGTCAATGAACGCTCATACCTTTCAATAGGTGAAGTACTCGGCTTGCTATTGGAAGACTTTCCCGACGTATCTATTTCCAAGATTCGGTTTCTCGAGAGCCAAGGTTTGATTGTCCCAGAAAGAACAGCATCTGGTTATCGAAAATTTTATGATGAGGATGTTGAGCGTTTGCGCTTTATCTTGGGTGAACAAAAAGATCACTTTCTGCCCTTGCGAATCATCAAAGATCGCCTTGACACTCCACCTGCTGGCAGCATCCGACCTAACAAAAATGAGCGACCGCAGCCACGAGGACTGAAGAACGTCGGCAATGCGCAAGAGATTGTTGAGCAAGATGTATCTTCGGACTCCGGAGATGCGAGTAATCATGATGTAGCCAAACACCCTGCCGCACGAACGGCCAAAGTGACTCCACAACAAACGACGCGCAAGTCGGCGCGACCGGCACTGCCTGATCCATCTGACGCAGTAGGTCGTCCGGCAACATACACACGGGCTGAATTATTGCAGTTATCTGATCTTCAAGAAGTGGTGCTGGCGGAACTGGAATCGTTTCACATGGTGACGGCTCATCAAACAGGTTCTCAGGCTTTATACGACGAACATGATTTGGCGATTGCCGAGGTAGCACGGGCTTTTACGGAGGTAGGCGTCGATATTCGCCACCTCAAGGCGTGGAAAACGGCTGCTGAGCGAGAGGCCGGTCTCTTTGAACAGCGCGTCTTACCGCTTCTCCGTCGACGTTCCCCAGAATCTCGTCAGGAATCAAATGAGTTACTTGATGACCTTATCGATTTAGGTGCCCGACTTCGGGCTATTTTGGTGGCCCGCGCTGTTGGCACGCTACGAGATACGCGCTCAGGGGAGCAACGATGATTTCCATGGAATTGATCGGAGTTCGTCTTGATGCAGCGGGGAACATTCCCGTACTCTTTCTGCGCGAGCGTGAAGGTCTCAGACGACTGCTACCGATTTACATCGGCACCCCCGAAGCCAGCAGCATTCAGTGGGCAAGCGAGGGCAAAGAATCACCCCGCCCTTTGACCCACGACTTGGTTGTTAACTTGCTCGGAGCATTAGGGGCCATTCTTGAGCGGGTCGTGATTACCGAAGTCAACGAAGGCACTTTTTTTGCGGAACTTCATCTGCAATCACGTACTGGTTCAGTCGTTGTCTCCAGTCGACCTTCAGATGCCATCGCCATCGCTGTCCGCTCAGGCTGCGCCATCTATTGCCAATCAGAGGTACTTGATGTGGCTGGAAAGATCGTCGCTGCTGAGGAACCGGTTGATGAAAACTCTGACCCAGATGACCTCGAGGCCAGCCTGCAAGGCGGTATTGCCTCCAGCGCCTCAACTGACGACCTCGTGGATGAGTTTCGGGATTTCATTGAGAGCATCAACCCTGAGGATTTTCAACCCTAAGCAGGATTGCGTCGGTCAACGTTGACGCTCGTCAAGTTCCGCCGTACCCTAACCCTAGAAGAAAAGCACCAGCGACACATTCGTACTTTTCCCGAACTCACTATTGGAGCAAGATGAACACCAGAGTCTCAACCTTTAGTGGAACTCAAGCCTCCAAAATCGTGGGCATCACCTACCGCCAAATTGATTATTGGGCTCGCACAGGTCTCGTTCGCCCGTCAATTACAGATGCAACGGGCAGTGGAAGTCGTCGTCATTACAGTTATCGCAATCTTCTTGAATTGCGCATGGTGAAAAGTCTTCTCGATGCTGGAATCAAACTTGAATCAGTCAGGGAGGTATTCAATTACCTTGCGCAAAATACTCAGGCTGATATCACCTCAGCGCATTTGGTGATTAGCGGTTCATCAGTTCTCCTCTGTGAAGGTGACGAATTAGTCGACGTTGTGCGCCGCGGGCAGGGAGTGCTCAACCTTCTTCCTCTGGCGCAAGTAAAAACTGAAGTAGATGGGCAACTCATCGCCCTCTATCCGGAACTCGCACAACCATCTGATATTCGTATTCGTAAAATTGGTTAAGTGTGAGATACTCACCCCTTGATGCAGAGCATCGAGCACTTGGAGCACGATTAACGCCATTCGGCGGCTGGGACATGCCACTGCAATACCCACAGGGGACACTTGCGGAACATCTTGCTTGTCGAACAGATGCAGTCGTCTTTGATGTCTCTCACTTAGGTACGGTACGCGTGGAAGGTGCGCAGGCGTTTTCTCAGTTGCAGTTTGCTTTTACTAATGACCTCAAAAAGATCGCTCCAGGCCGAGCGCAATACACACATCTCCTCGACACACATGATGCATCTGTGCTTGATGACATCATTGTTTGGTGGATCAGTGAAGAAGTCTTTGATGTGATGCCAAATGCCTCAAACACTGATCAAGTGATCGCTGCTATTGGGGGTCAGGACATCACCTCATCACGCGCTGTTTTGGCGATACAAGGCCCCGCAGCGTTGAAAAGAATTTCCACATTTTTCCCAGAGGCTTCCGAAGTCGGCAAGTTCAAAGTCGCAAAATGTGAATGGAATGGCATTGAGTGCACCGTGGCAGGTACCGGGTATACCGGTGAGCAGGGGATTGAAATTGCGATTCCAAACGCCCACGCTTCGGCCCTATGGGCAGCGATTCTTCAATCGGGCGTACAACCCGCGGGACTCGGTGCACGCGACACACTGCGTCTTGAGGCTGGATTGGCGTTGCATGGCCACGAACTAGGAGCGAACATCACTTCCTTGCAGGCCAATCTTGAATGGGTGGTCTCGTGGAGCAAGGGCGAGTTTCGCGGCTCCTCTGCCTTGGCCGCTGAAAAGGATCGAGGCGTTTCGCGGATCTTGCGCGGTATCGCAACGCAAGGACGCAGACCGCCACGAGCAGACTGCGCGGTACTGATGAACGATGAGATTATTGGGCGTGTGACAAGTGGAAACTACTCTCCGATACTTGAGCATGGGATCGCTTTGGCATTCGTACACCCGACCACTGAGGTAGGAGACATCGTCACTATTGATGTGCGTGGCACGCCACTCAGTGGTCAGATTGTCAATCTGCCATTTATTCAGAAAAAGTAACTTCAGTTTCCTGAAGGCTTGATCCCAAACATCGCACCTGCAGTTTCGGCGAATTGTGTGAGCGGAGCTAAACGAGTCGCTAAGTCGCCCAATGTGCCAATGGCTTTAGTCACCTCTGCGGGCAAAGTACTGACCTGCGTCAAAACCCCATCTGCTTTTTTGATTGTCGACTTAGCTTGCTTGGCAGAAGCTTGAACCAAAGGAACGATCTCTTTGATCGGTCCTTCAATCTCATCAAGAATCGCATTAACTCGACGGGCAACCTTATTCAATTCGGTGATCGTGTCATTAAAAGTCAACACAGATTTTTTTATTTCGCCAGACAGTTGCATTGCACCTTCAAGAGCGCGCCCAAAGGCCATCATCGGGTTGGCTCCACCCAACATCCCGAGAAAATCGCCAACGCCAGGATTGGACTTAGTCTTATTTGATTCATTTTGTTCATCGGTCACGAGCCCAAACTACCGATTCCACAACCTTTTTCGACTTGGATTCAGTCACACTTCGGCGTAGGCCTCAAGGGGAGCGCAGGTACACATCAGATTTCTATCCCCGAATGCCGCGTCAATACGGCTGACGGGGGCGTGATAACCCGTTGAACTCGACAGGCTTGGGGTGCCGTGCGAGCGTGGATACATGCGATCCCAATCACCAACTAAATCGGCCACGGTATGGGGCGCATGGCGCAGCGGACTATCCGCTACAGCAATGGTGCCATCTGCGATCTGATCAATTTCCGCACGAATCGCAACCATGGCATCACAGAAACGATCTAACTCTGCTTTGGTCTCGCTTTCCGTAGGCTCAATCATCAACGTACCTGAAACCGGAAAACTCATCGTCGGTGCATGGAATCCGTGATCCATCAGACGCTTCGCCACATCGTCCACTGTGACTCCAAAGTCTTTGGTAATCCCACGCAAGTCAATAATGCACTCATGGGCGATAAAGCCATGTGTTCCGGTGTACAGAACTGGGAAGTGGGCATCAAGACGTCGGGCTACATAGTTTGCGTTGAGGATCGCCATTTCCGTGGCTAAGCGCACTCCTTGGGCGCCCATCAAACGGATGTAAGCCCAGGAGATCGGCAGAATTCCCGCTGAACCAAACTTGGACGCCGACACTGGTCCGACCGCTTGCGAACCAATGGGAGCCAAAGGATCACCCGGCAGGAATGGAGCCAAATGTTGGCGTACCGCCACAGGTCCGACACCTGGACCTCCACCGCCGTGCGGAATGCAAAAAGTTTTATGCAAATTGAGATGACTCACATCAGCGCCAAAGACACCTGGTTGGGCGAGACCGACAAGGGCATTGAGATTGGCGCCGTCGACATACACCTGACCACCTGCATCGTGAATGATGCGACACACGTCCGTAATGCCGTCCTCAAAGACTCCATGCGTTGAGGGATAGGTCACCATGATTGCTGCCAGTGCAGAACCAGCAGTGTCAACTTTGCGTTGCAAATCTTCAAGATCAACATTTCCGCTGTCATCACAATTGATAACGACCACAGACATCCCCGCCATCACCGCACTGGCAGCATTTGTACCGTGTGCACTTGACGGAATCAGACAGACTGTGCGACCCTCATCACCACGACTGCGGTGGTAGGCACGGATTGCTAAGAGTCCAGCTAATTCGCCCTGACTTCCTGCGTTCGGTTGCAAACTGACGGCGTCATAACCAGTCACGGCCACCAACATGGATTCCAACTCGTGAATCAGTTGAAGATATCCCTCGACTTCATCAACTGGACAAAAGGGGTGGACATCAGCGAACTGGGGCCAAGTGATGGGTTCCATCTGCGTCGTGGCATTGAGTTTCATGGTGCACGACCCAAGTGGAATCATCGTTCGATCCAGAGCTAAATCTTTATCGGCTAAGCGTCGCAGATAACGCAGCATTTCGTGCTCGGTCTGACAGTTATAAAAAACTTTTGCTGTCAGTATCTCATCGGTGCGCAATGAACTCGCGCTCATTCCTAGGGCTTGACCGTCGTACGAATCGGGAGTGCCCATGTCGTTGAAACCAAAGGCTTCCCAGATATCACTCACTAATTCCAAAGTTGATGTCTCATCAAAAGTAAGCCCCACCGTAAACTCGTCAATCATTCGCAGATCAATGTTCAGATCACGAGCCTTTTGCAGAACCTGCTTGGAACCAGAGGGAAGATTGACAGCCAAGGTGTCAAACCACGTTGTATGGCGCAACTCAAGTCCGCGACTGAGCAACCCTGCGGCCGTGATACATGCCAATCGATTCACCCGCTGAGCAATGCGTTGTAGTCCCTCAGCTCCATGCCACACGGCATAAAAGCCAGCAATATTTGCCAACAGGGCTTGAGCAGTACAGATGTTGCTCGTTGCTTTTTCGCGTCGAATATGTTGTTCACGAGTCTGCAGCGCGAGGCGTAAGGCTGGTCGTCCAGCAGTGTCTGTGCTCACGCCAACAAGGCGACCTGGCAAACTTCGAGCGTACGCTTGCGTTGTTGCCATGAACGCTGCGTGTGGACCACCAAAAGCCATAGGTACGCCAAAGCGTTGCGCAGATCCCACGGCTATGTCAGCACCTAATTCACCTGGTGATGCCAAAAGGACGCAGGCCAAAAGATCAGTAACGACGACCGTGATTCCTCCGAGTGCCTTGACTGCGCTGATCGTCTCAGACCAATCGCCCACACAACCGGTTGACGAGGGATATGAAAATAGCGCTCCGAAGACTTCACCTGGAACGAGTGCACTCTCATCGTCGATCATCAACTCAATGCCCAAAGGTTCGGCCCGAGTGGCCATCACGGCAAGGGTTTGTGGATGTGTATCGCGGTGCGCAAAAAACTTGTTGCTGGCCACCTTGCTGACACGACGCGCCATGGTCATTGCTTCAGCGGCGGCAGTCGCCTCATCCAATAACGAGGCGTTAGCGATCGGCAAACCAGTGAGGTCACTGACCATCGTTTGAAAATTCAACAATGATTCCAAGCGACCCTGACTAATTTCTGGCTGATACGGGGTGTACGAGGTATACCACGCTGGATTCTCTAGAACGTTACGCCGAATGACTGGGGGAGTGATGGTGCCTGTATAGCCCATACCAATCATGCTCCGTCGAGGCCGATTGAGATTTGCGATGCGCTTCAGTTCGCTGGTCACATCATGCTCCGCCATCGGTTCGGGGAGATTCAAGTCGCCCCGTAAGCGAATCGTTTCAGGCACTGTTTTGTCAATCAATTCGCTCAGCGAAGAAACACCAATCGTGGCCAACATCTCGGCCAAATCATCGGGCACCAAGGTGCCGATATGGCGACGCGTGAACGCATCACGTTCAAACAAATCATCAAGGGAATAACGGGTCATAGAAGCCTCCAGATAATGAATTTCCTGTGCTTCCCCCGCTGTCTCTCTGCCTAGGGCAGACCTGAGAGCTTCAATTGATGTCTATGCG
>SHUW01000042.1 GCA_009694465.1 Ilumatobacteraceae bacterium | reverse complement strand
CCCCCGTCAGCCCATTTGCTTCTCCCGAAACTTCCGTACTCAACGAATCCATCATCTCGATCACTGATGACTCGTTGGCAGAACTGATTAAGTTGCGCGATGCCGAAGAAGATGCGACATCGCTCGGTTTGCGTCTCGAGATTGTGAGTGGTCCTGGCGAAGAATTTAAATATGACTTGTCCCTTGACGAGTTTCGCAAGGCTGCCTTCACGGACGAAGTTCGTACTCACGGCGGAATGAAAGTCATTATTCCTGCCAAAGATGTTGAACTTTTGACTGGTGCCGTGCTTGACTATTCCGCAAGTGGTGGTTTGGTCATTCGCAACCCCAACAAGCCGATTGTGGCATCCGTTGAAGGTCTTGTGAAAGACGACGCAATGTCAGCCGAGATTGAAGCGATTGTGGCAGTCGAGGTGAACCCTGCACTGGCAGCTCACGGCGGATTCGTGACATTCATGGGACACGATGAAAAAGGGACGGCCTACCTCACGATGGGTGGTGGCTGTCACGGTTGTTCAATGAGCAAGATGACGATGCTTGAAGGTGTGCAGACAACCTTGGTGGAAAAAGTTGAAGGCCTTGAGCGGGTGCGTGATATCACGGATCACGCTTCTGGCGAAAATCCTTTTTATCGCTGAGGTCCGCGGATCAATCGCCCAGCAAGTTCTCCTGTGAACTCGTCATTGTCGATAGTTTGTATGCCGTTCACAAAAGTTGCTCGATAACCACGGGCGCGTTGAACGAGACGCCGCCCATGTGCTGGCAAGTCAAAAACCATGCGCGGCATATCGAATCCCAAATTTTCGTAATCAATGATGTTGATGTCAGCGCGCATCCCAGCGGAGATCAATCCGCGATCGTGCAATCCGTAAAACTCCGCAGTCTGACGGGTCTGGCGATGGACGATGAACTCGAGGGGTAGGCGCGGCCCGCGGGCTCGGTCGCGCGTCCAGTGGGTGAGCATGAATGTCGGCATGCCGCCATCGCAAATTGCTCCACAGTGAGCTCCGGCGTCTGAAAGTCCCATGCGTGTATGTGGATGCAAGTGTGCCTCGTAGGCCATGGAAAGATCACCATACGAATAGTTGAAGAAGGGCGCATAAATCATTGCGTTGCCGTCGTCGCTGCACAGGTGATCAAGAATCAGTTGCATGGGTAGGATGCCACTGCGCGAAGCCAGACCCGCTATTGAATCTTCGCGATGAGGTTCATAATCAATGTTTGGGCCATTGACAATCCACATTCCATCCAACTTGTCGAAGACGATTTTTTGGAAGATTCCCCCATCATCGGGAATTTCATTGATGAGGCGGTGTCGGCGGTGGGGTTCTTTTAAGGCTGTCAGACGTTCGCCAATCGGCAGATGTTGCACCTCGGCGTAGGCGGGATGAAAGAGTAGGGGATGGACACTGCCTTGTAAGCAATACATGATTCCGATTGAGCGACCTGCGACCTGTGAATAGATTTTGATTCCCTCACTATGAGCCTCGGTCAATAGTTCTAGGACGGTACGCCACAGCTCGGGAGATTGATCGGTCTGACTGAGATTGACGCTGACTGGTCGACCGTAACGCTGTGCTAATTCTTTCATCCACACCCACTCCTCATGAGGCAGGCGAACATGCTCGGGTGAGAATTGAAAGTTTCCATGACCAACTTTTGCCATTGCTTCGGCGATAGCAAAAAGTTCAGTTGCATCAACCATTGTCCCCGGCACAAGTTCGCCACTCTTTGATTTGTGTAGGGGTGTGCGACTGGTGGAGAAACCTAAAGCGCCGGCCCGCAAGGCTTCTTCTACCAACATCGCCATACCGACACAATCTTGGGCAGTGGCAGGTTCGTTATCGGCTCCGCGTTGACCCATGACGTATGCGCGCAGTGGACCGTGGGCTATTTGTGTACCGATGTCAATCGCGTATTGACGTTGATCAACAGCATCAAGATACTCAGGAAAAGTTTCCCACTGCCAGTCGATGCCATCGGTCATTGCCGCACCCGGAATATCTTCAACACCCTCCATAAGTTCAATCAACCATTGATGGCGTTGTGGATGTGCCGGAGCGAATCCGACGCCACAATTACCCATCACTGCAGTCGTCACTCCGTGCCATGAACTAGGCGTGAGTAACGGGTCCCATGAAACTTGGGCATCGTAATGAGTGTGAACATCAACAAAACCCGGCGTCACTAGAAGTCCATCGGCGTCGATTGTTCGGCGACTCGATGTCGTAGAGATTGAACCTGCTGGTCCAACCTCGGTGATTTTGCCGTTACTGATGGCGATATCAGACATTCGCTGAGGCTCTCCTGAGCCGTCAACAAGAGTGGCATTGCTAATGACGAGATCAGTCATATCTTGAGACTAGTGATGACCTCATCGTGCAGCCGACCGTTGGTCGAAATCGCTGAATTTTGTGTGTAGTCACGAATCCCAAGGCGATCGCTATGGCGACCTCCAGCGATTTCCACAATCGCCTGTACAGCGGCGTTGTCGTATGGAGCTAGACCAATGGCATCAATGGCAATGTCCACAGATCCTTGGGCCACCAACATGTGTTGCCAAAAGTCGCCGTAACCTCGTGCCCGATAGGCCCGTTGTTGCAGAGCGATGAGATTCGCTGTGCCACCGATTTTTTCCCAACCCGCATTGAACGTGACACTGATTTGGGCTTCGGCGATTGTCGCCACGTCGGAGACCTTGATTTCTCGACCGTTAGCAAAGGCACCCAATCCCCGTGCCGCCCACCATCGCTGGTGTAACGCTGGGGCAGAGACGACTCCTAATACTGGACCTTCAACATCGTGTACCAGGGCAATGAGCGTCGCCCACACGGGAACACCCCTTACAAAATTGGAGGTTCCGTCAATGGGGTCAATGACCCATTTCCACGGTGAGTCAGCGTTGCCGCTGTACCCATGTTCCTCGCCATAGATCGCGTGAGTGGGACGGAGTCGAGTGATGAAATCAACGATTGTTGTTTCGGTTTCACGGTCTGCTTGAGTGACTTCACTGTGATCGGCTTTGCGTGACAGGGTGAAGTTTTGTTTTTCAAAGTATGCATAAGCAATGGCATCACCAGCGTCGGCCATCTCAAGAGCCAAAGTCAATTCTTGGGCGAGGTCTATTGACGAAAAGGCATCAGTCATCAGTGGGGCGATTGTTCAGGCTCGTGCATCGAATGCTTTTAGTATGCCATCGCAGTCGAGTCCGATCTGAGCCAATAAGCGATCAGGCTTAGCGTGAGGCAAGAACTTGGTCGGTACACCAAGGGATTCAACCTGACAAGTAGCACTCATCTCAGCAATGATGGCGGCTATTGACATGCCGACGCCACCTTCGCGAATGCCGTCTTCAATGGTGATCACTCGGCTGTGGCGAGCAGCATCGGCACACATGTCTTGGTCAAGCGGAGCGCATGAGCGGACGTCCCAGACGGTGGCATTGATACCCCGCGCAGCAAGAACGACAGAGGCTTGTTGGGCGGCAGCGACCATCTTGCCGACAGCTAAAATTGCTAATGAACCATCACCCTGCTGTAGGCGCAAGGCCTGCAAGCCATGACCCACTTCATCGTTGCCAACCTGGCGGGCATTGCCTTTCGGGTAACGAATAGCTACGGGGCCAGAGTCAGTAAGTTTGGTTGCATCACTGAGCATCTGCTGCAATTCTTGAGCACTTGATGGCGCCAGTACGCGCATCCCTGGGACCTTGCAAAGCAAAGCCATATCGTAAATACCGTGGTGGCTTGGACCGTCGTCGCCCGTGATGCCAGCACGATCAAGACAAAAGATCACTGGCAGGCGATGTAACGCCACGTCGTACACAACTTGGTCCCAAGCACGCGAAAGAAAAGTTGAGTACAGCGCAACAATCGGACGCAGTCCACCCATGGCCATCCCAGCGGCGCCCGTGACGCAGTGTTGTTCGGCGATTCCAACATCAAAAAAGCGCTCAGGAAAACGTTCCTGAAATGGCAGTAAACCGGTGGGTCCAGGCATCGCTGCCGTGAGAGCCACGATCCGCGAATCCTGCTCAGCCTCTTTGATAATCGAATCGGCGAAAGCCTGGGTGTAGCCAGTGGGGACTGCTTTAGGTGGGCCGACGGCTGGATCAAACACTGGGGCATCGTGGAGATGCTTTTCATCGTCATCTTCAGCTGGTGAATAGCCCTTGCCCTTTTGCGTTAAAACATGGACGACGATAGGACCTTCGGCAGAAAGATCTTCCGCATTGCGCAAAGCAATTTCTAATTCACGAACATTATGGCCATCAATCGGTCCGATGTAGCGCACACCGAGAGCCTCAAAAAACGAGGGCGGTTGGAGGAATTCGCGAACGGCGGCTTTGACTGCCTCCATACCTTTTTCTGCTTGCTGGCCAACGATCGGCAGCCCCTGAAGCCAGGTTTCAATTTTGCGTTGACGCGCCACATAGACCGGGTTCATGCGGATACGCGTCAGACTGCTGGAAAGTTTTCCAGTAATGCGATCCGGCAACGTGGCTTTTTCTGGCGCCTGCAAGATTGATGTTGGTTGGGTGAGATTAGAAATCGTTGGGGCATAGCTACGACCGTTGTCGTTGAGCACGATGATCACACGCTGTTTGCTGTGCCCGAGATTGTTCAGTGCTTCATACGCCATGCCACCGGTCATTGATCCGTCCCCGATCACGGCGATGATGTGGCGATGCTTGTCCACTCCCGCTTTGCGAGCAACAGACATTCCATAGGCATATGACAAAACCGTCGAGGCGTGACTATTTTCAATGTAGTCGTGTTTACTTTCCTCACGACTCGGATATCCCGAGAGACCATTTGCTTGACGTAGTTGGGAGAATCCACCTGAGCGTCCAGTGACTATTTTGTGTACGTAGGCTTGATGTCCGGTATCCCACAGAATGGCGTCGTTGGGTGAATCAAAAACTCGATGCAGAGCCAACGTCAGTTCAACTGCTCCAAGATTTGATCCCAGATGACCACTATTGGTCGCCACGGCCTGAACGATGAAGTCACGGATTTCTCCGGCGAGATCGTCAATCTCAAGGTATGACAGTCGACGTAAATCGCTGGGCTGGTTAATGTCTTCAATTGTCATACTTGTCTTTACGCTATCTCTGAGTATCCACGCCGCAGAATTGAGCCTGCGAGATGGTCGTGACAGGAGTCAAGTTGGCTCATTTCACTATAGTTTCTTCAAGTTTTGACTGGTGTAGCCGATCAAGGCGACGTTGATTGCGCCTGTGCAGGTCCCAGCCCAGCCAAGCCCCGATGGCCAAAACCAATTGCCCTCCCACGCCGTCAATCCAGTAGTGGTTGCCCGTCACTACAATGCAAAACAACGTGCTGGCTGGGTATAGCAAGACAGCAATCTTGGTCCAGCGCCGTCTCATGAGCGGCCAGACAGCGAAGGCGCACCAACTGCTCCAGCCAATATGCATACTCGGCATTGCTGCGTACTGATTGGATATAGATTTCATTGCCTGGGAATCGAAAGTCCAAAACGCTCCGCCGTACTCCGGCAAAGTGTCAACAAAGCCGAATGTTCCGTCATCAGCAGTTTGGACTATCCCATCAGGACCTTCATCCCGATACGAACTTTGGATACAAGCCCCGCCGAATCCACCTGCACTCGGACACGGTGCATCCAACAGGCGCGGTGGCATCAGCGGGAACATCGAAAATCCCACGATGCCGATAGCGGTAGTAATGGCCAAGGTATTACGCCATTGTGGAAACACATCTTTGCGTTTGACGAATAAAACCCAAAATACGCTCAAGGTCACGACGAAATGAGCGGTGCCATAATACGTATTCCAAAAACGAATGAAGCCGCGAAATTTTAAGAACCAATCCTGCACCGACTCTTCATGGAATAGACCGATCGCCCGTTCAAACTGAATGATGCGTTCAGCATTGTGAAAGGCACGCACCGGTCGGTCGCCAGTTTCTAAGGAAATGTGTGCCGATCCGAAGAGGTTGCGACTCCATGAATAGATCAAGTAGAAGCCACCCATGATGAGCATTTCTTTCCACCAGTAGGTGCGATGTTGGCGTTCGGCCAGCGTCGGCACTTGCTCACTCATATAAACAATCTAGGCAGTCCGCAGTCCTTCAACTAACCTTCGCCAGTGGCGATTCCTCGATCAATGAAGAAGAACTATCATTGGTGGGTCTTCGGCGTCGCATTTCTGACTCTTTTGGGGGCTGCCGGCTTCAGGTCAACGCCAGCAATCTTGATTGATCCGCTGAAGAAAGAGTTTGGCTGGGGACGTGGCACGATCGGGACAGCGGTCAGCATCAACGTTTTGCTGTACGGCTTTATTGGGCCTTTCGCTGCGGCTTTGCAAATGAAATATGGCCTCCGACGGATCACGATTTGGGCTTTATCGGTGATTTCAATAGGGGCCCTCTTGACCACTCAGATTTCCACGACATGGCATTTGTATCTTTTGTGGGGAGGTGTCGTCGGTACGGGCTCGGGATGTTTGGCGACAGTTTTTGCGTCCACAGTGGCCACGCGTTGGTTCGTCAAAAATCGTGGTCTGGTGATTGGGGGACTGACGGCGGCGAGTGCCAGTGGTCAATTGATATTTCTACCCGTCCTCAGTCGACTCGCCGAACATTACGGTTGGCGTTGGGTTGGGGTGACCATCGCTCTGTCGGCATTAGCGGTCATTCCGTTTGTGGCTCTGCTGTTGCGCAATTACCCCTCTGACGTCGGACTTTTACCGTATGGGGCCGAGCACGATTATGTGCTTCCAGAGACTTCTGACCGTCCAATTCGGGCAGCATTTTCAGCCTTTACGGCGGCGAAACGTAGTGGCGTGTTTTGGATGTTGTGGGGGAGTTTCTTCGTCTGCGGTTTGTCAACAAACGGGCTGATTCAAACGCATTTTTTGGCTGCTGCTGGTGACCATTCGGTGAGTGCGACAGACGCCGCGAGTTACCTAGCAATCATCGGTGTTTTCGATGTTGTCGGCACAATCGCCTCGGGTTGGCTCACTGATCGGATTGACCCCGCCAAACTTTTGATGGTCTATTACGCCTTTCGCGGTCTCAGTCTGTTGTTCTTGGATCCCGTTCTCGGAACCCATGGCATGGGCTTGGTTGGCTTTATGGTGTTCTACGGCTTGGACTGGGTGGCAACTGTTCCACCGACAGTGGCCATCTGCGTTGAACGTTTTGGCGTGCAACGTGGACCACTGGTGTATGGCTGGGTCTTCGCTGGTCACCAAACTGGGGCGGCTGTCGCCGCCTGGGGAGCGGGGGCGTTACGTGATGCCACAGGTTCATATCGCTCGTCATTCATCATCGCTGGGGTGTGTTGTGGGTTGGCAACTTTTGGTGTTAGTCGACTGCGTCGGTCTGAGCCAGTCATGCAGCCTTCTGGCTAGGCTCAGAGGGTGATTGACAACGACATTCTTGAAAGAGTTTTGGCCGAAGGACTTCGTACGGGCGCTGATTTCGCCGAAGTTTTTGCTTCTGATTGGAGAGGAACCGGAGTCGGGTTGGATGACGGCAAGATTGAACAGTTGTCCACGGGTCGCAACCGTGGTGCTGGCATCCGCGTGATCGCTGGCGAGACGACGGGCTTTGCTCATACTGCCGATTTGTCGGAAGCAGGACTGATGGCTGCGGCGCGTGTGGCTGCTGAGGCTGCGCGCCAGGGTGGTGGTGGGATCAAAGTGGTGGCTTTGACGACACAGGCGGCGCGTATTGTCAGCCCGATCAAAATCGATCCGTCGACGATTGGCAAAGCAGCCAAGGTTGACTTGTTGCGTCGCGTTGATGACGCAGCGCGTTCTGCCGGTGGTGCGATCACGCAAGTGTCAGCAGGATATTCCGATGGACGCACACGCATCGTGATTGCCAACAGCGATGGCCTCGTGGCTCACGACGAACGCGTGCGGACATTGCTACGCGTGAGTGCCGTTGCTAACGGAGATGCTGGAATGCAGACAGGCTTTGACTCGTTGGGTCATACCATGGGCTTTGAGTTATTCGACAAAGTGCAAGTTGAAGATGTGGCGCGAGCAGCCGCCGGTCGGGCGCTGACAAAATTGAAAGCCCGCCCTGCTCCTTCTGGTTCACTACCCGTCGTTATCAAAGCGGGAAGTGGTGGAGTGTTATTTCACGAAGCATGTGGACATGGTCTTGAAGCAGATTTAGTTGCTAAGGGCGCAAGTGTTTACCGCGGCAAGGTCGGCGAATTGGTGGCCTCACCGCTGGTGACTTTGGTGGACGATGGGACAATGACTCACGAATGGGGAGCCATCGCCATTGACGACGAAGGACATCCTTCGCAATACAACGTGCTGATTGAAAATGGCATCCTGACGGACTACATGTGGGATTATCTGCGCGCTCGTAAAGAGGGGCGTCCGCAAAGTGGTAATGGTCGACGACAGTCCTATAAAGATTTGCCAATGGTGCGAATGACCAACACATATGTCTTGAACGGTGAAGAAAACCCTGCTGACATCATTAAAGACACCGCCAACGGCGTCTACGTTGCGCACCTTGGGGGCGGAAGTGTGAACACTGCAACGGGTGATTTTGTCTTTGGAATGACCGAGGCATATCTCATTGAAAATGGTGAGATCACCGAACCTTTGCGCGAAGGAAACCTGATCGGCAATGGTCCCCAAGTGTTGCGTGACATTGATCGTTTGGGTAATGACTTTGCCATGGGGAACCCTGGAACATGCGGTAAAGATGGGCAAGGAGTTCCTGTTGGCGATGGTCAACCCACATTGCGCGTGAAATCAATGACGATTGGTGGAACTGCTTCATGAGTAGTCCAGATCGCAGCGCAGAATTATTAGTCATTGCCGAAAGAGTTGTGGCGATGGCTGCGCCAGGAGAACAAGTTGAGGCCTATGTCAGTCGTGGGCTCTCAACTGAGATCCGTGTTTATGAAGGCGAAGTTGAGCATTTTGTTTCCGCACAAAGTGAAAGCATCGGCATTCGCGTGATTCGCGACGGGCGAACTGGAACTTCTTCCTGCGGTACTTTAGATGCCTCAGAAATTGCCGAAGTCCTCGCTGAGGCGCGCGACAATTTAGGTTATGGCGAACCTGATGAATGGGCAGGACTTGCCGAACCTGATGGGTTTGCGGTTGTGCCGCAAAGTTTGTGGAACGATTCTCTGGAACTGACGACGACGCAACGCAAGATTGAATTAGCAAAACTGCTGGAGAAGTTGACACTCGCAGGCGATTCGCGTATTCGCGTTGATGATTCAAATTATTCCGATGCTGCCGGCGAAGCAGCAGTAGCAACGACAACTGGTATCCGTGTTGCTGGTCGGGAAAATGGTTGCTATCTCAGCGTCGGAACCTTGGCGGATGACGGTAATGAAACGCAAACAGGTTTTGGTTTCGCTGTGGGTCGCAATGTTGACGAACTAGATATCGAGCGTGCCGCTCGCGAAGCCGTTGATCGTGCAACACGATTACTCGGAGCAACCAAACCAGACAGTCGCCGTGTCACAGTTGTCCTCGACCCATTCGTGACGGCGCAATTCTTGAGTATTATCGGCGGAACGCTGAACGGCGAGAGTGTTGTCAAGGGTCGAAGTTTATTTGCACAACGCATGGGAGAAACTGTGGCTAGTTCGCTACTCACTCTCGTTGATGATCCAACGAATCCGCTTGCCTACACAGCCACTGATATTGATGGTGAAGGATTGGCGGCGCGACGCAATGTGCTGATTCAAGACGGCGTGTTATCTAAGTTTGTGCAGAGTTCCTATTCCGCCAGACGGATGGGTTTGCCCACAACCGGAAACGGAAGGCGTGGCGGTTCAGGTGCTGGGTGTTTGGCATTGCAGATTCTGCCCGGCACGCGTAGTCAGGCCGAGATCGTGGCTGGCATTGATGATGGTATTTTGATCCAGCAGGTGCAGGGTTTGCACTCGGGTGTGAACTCTGTGTCAGGCGACTTCAGTACTGGGGCTGCTGGCCTGTTGATCAAGAACGGAACATTGGGTGCGCCAGTGCGCGAGTTCACGATTGCCTCAACATTGCAACGAATGTTGATGGACATTGCTGAAGTCGGGGGAGACCTCGAATGGTTGCCGATGAGTGCTACCGGCGTGTCGCTGGTGATTCATGACGTCACCATGAGTGGCGCCTGAGGGACTAAACAGTATTCATGCCAATCTTTCATGCCATTGTTCTTGGACTCGTTCAGGGACTCACTGAGTTTTTACCAGTGTCATCAAGTGGCCATTTGTTGCTTGTTCCATGGCTCATGGGTTGGAATGATTTTGCTGATGTTTCAGTGGAAAAAGCATTTGACGTTGCTCTTCACCTCGGAACTTTGATCGCCGTCGTGGGCTATTTTCGCCATGATCTTGTGAGGTACATCCAAGAAGGTCTGCGAATGGTTTTTCAACGCCAACGCCCAAGCACTCCCGAGGGTCGCTTGGCATGGTTGTTGGTTGTGGCCAGTATTCCCGCTGCATTATTCGGTGCAGTCTTTGGAAACTGGGTGGATGAAAACTTGGGTAAGCCAGTCATCATTGGCGTTTCGCTGATTCTTTTTGCAGTGGTCTTGGCATGGGCGGATCGACGCACTGGAGAGCGAGACTTTTCTCAGATGTCGCGACGCGACGCAGGCTTGATTGGAATGGCGCAAGTTTTGGCACTCAACCCTGGAACCTCGCGTTCGGGAATCAGTATCTCTGCGGCACGATTGTTAGGTTTTGATCGCGACTCGGCGGTGCGTTTTTCATTTCTCTTGAGTATTCCTGTCACTGCTGGGGCAGTACTCGTGAAACTGACGAAGTTATTCAAGGACGGAGTTCCAGAGGGTCTTGCGATGCCGATGCTGATCGGAGTTGTGACCGCAGGATTGTCGGGCTGGCTGGCAGTAGCAGGCTTATTACGTCTGATTAAAACTCAAACATTCAATGCCTTTGTGATCTATCGCCTCGCCGCTGGTGTGGCTGTGGTCGTCATCGCTGCCTCAGCGTGGCGATAATCGTTTTTGGCGATTAAGGCGTCGTTGAAGCCGCTGGCGTTGACGATGGTGTGGATGTCGCAGAAGGGGTGGCCGTTGGAGCGGGAGTTGCCGCAGGAGTAGCGGTTGATTCAGAAGTCGACGAACCTGAATCAGTACTTGGTGTCGTCGCTGGTGTCGTACTGGCCGAACCACCACGGCTATCTGTTTTATAAAAGCCGCCACCCTTGAAGGTCACGCCGACCGGCTGGAAAACCTTTTTGACGGCGCGAACGGTGCCATCGGAGGGATGCGGGTACTGCGTCAAAGCGTCCTCGGTGAAGGCCTGGTGGACTTCAATAGTCTCTTCGGTATCAGTAAATTTGTAAACGTAAGTAGGCATGGGGGGTTGTCTCCGAAGTCCAAAGTCTAGAGTCGGAGCATGGCGATCACCCCACGGATCCATACTGCAGTTATTCCAGCGGCCGGCCAGGGCACCCGTATGTTGCCGGCGACCAAGTCTGTACCCAAGGAATTGTTGCCCATTCTTGATCGACCAGCCCTGCAGTTGATTATTGACGAAGCCCTTGGGGCGGGGGTTGACCATCTCGTGATCGTCACGAGTCACGCTAAGCCAGCTATTGAGAACTATTTCGCCACCGATCTGGGAGTGGAGTCAAGCCTTGAAAAACAGGGTCGGGGGGTTTTGGCTGATCAATTGCGGCGTTATCGCCAAGATGTACGAGTTTCTTTCGCCTATCAGGATCAGCCTCGCGGTTTAGGGCACGCAGTGGCCTGTGCTCGTGAAGCCGTCGGAGATGAAGCCTTCTTTGTGATGTTGCCCGATGAATTGATGTCTGATTCATCTTTATTGCAAGATCTAGCCACGCTGACACAATCCACTGGTGTGGGATCCGTGGCTCTCAAACAGATGCCACCTGCAGATTTGTTCCGCTACGGCATCGTCACCCCAGTGGGTCCAATGTCAACAGCGGATGGCATTGAGTCTTTGCCGTTTACCAAGGTCATTGAAAAGCCCAACTTGGCAGATGCTCCGAGCGATCTGGCCATCATTGGGCGGTACGCGCTCACACCCGATATTTTTGATTTGTTGGATGCTTTGGAACCTGGTCCAAGTGGCGAAGTGTTGCTGACCGATGCGCTGTCGGCACAGGCAGCGGTGACCCCGTTACGTGGTGTGATCTCCAACATCGGACGACGTGACATTGGGAATCCGCTGGGTTGGCTTGAGGCTGTCATCGAAGCAGGATTACAACACCCTGACTTTGGCGGATCAGTGCGCGAATGGTTGCGATCACAGATTTAAACAAGTCGCTACATCATGCGTTGAAAATGTCCAGGAATGTCGAGCGGTAATCCGTATTCATCAACATCGAAGTGATGATTGCCGTGATCGTCATCGCGATCAATTGACCATGAACGAGTTCCAATTCGGGTATAGCTCAAAGTTGACCGAGTGACACCGAGGGTTTCAGGGTTGACGACAGCGGTATCGACACGAGTCACTGTGCCCAAATCAATTGCTAGTCGGCGAATGCCCATGGTGCGGGTGAAAGAACTGCCGCGCACATCAATGTCCTGGCATCCTCCAAGTTCACGAATGTGTGAACCATTGACTTCGCCCCATTTGCCGCT
>SHUW01000041.1 GCA_009694465.1 Ilumatobacteraceae bacterium | reverse complement strand
AGGATTAATGCCCATTCGCGGACACTCAGGTGTGCAGGGTGGAGCCGAGATGGGTGCTTACTCAACCGCATTTCCTGGTGGTGTCACCGTTTCTGCCGAATCTGCTCGCGAATTATCAGAGCAGTGGGGTTTCAATGTCCCTGCGAATTCGGGGCTGACTGCACCTGAAATGGTCTTGGCAGCCGAGCACGATCAACTTGATGTTTTATTCTTGGACGGCTCCAACTTTGTTGAGATAATGCCCGATCCCGTTCGCGTTGAAGCTGCTTTGGCGCGCGTGCCCTTGCGCGTTCACCAAGACATTGTCTTGACCTCGCAAATGTTTATTGATGGTGACGACGTGATCTTGTTACCAGCGGCCACACGCTACGAACAAGAGGGTGGTGGAACGAGCACGACCACTGAACGACGTATCGCTTTCAGCCCTGAAATTGTTTCTCCCCCAGGCGAAGCCCGCAGCGAGTGGCGGATCTTTTCTGATATCGCGATGCGCATGAATCCATCATTGACCCCACACTTTGATTGGGCTGACAACCAAACGCTGCGCGCTGAAATCGCCCGCATTGTTCCGATGTATGCGGGTATTGAAAACCTCTCCAAAGTCCACGATGAAGTGCAATACGGAGGTCGACATCTATGTGCCGATGGAAACTTTCCGATGCCCGATGCTCGGGCTCGCTTTACTTCACTCAACGTCGCTCCTCCACTACTGAGCGAAGGTGCATTTTTCTTGTCGACACGGCGCGGTAAACAGTTCAACTCAATGATTTTTAATGAAGTGGATCCCCTCACCGGAGCGACACGCGATGCTGTCTACATTGATCATCGCGATGCTGCTGCTCTCGGCGTGAGCGAAGGTGATGCGTTGCGCCTGACGAGTTCGGTGGGTTCAATGCTCTCGACCGCCAAATTGGTGAACCTTCCATCGCGTTCACTGCAGGTACATTGGCCCGAGGGCAACGTACTCATTGAAGCCGGACTCAATCAAGATGCCAGCCGTATTCCTGACTACAACGCCATCGTCACTATTGAAAAGGTCTCATCATGAATAAGTCCAAAATGATTTTGTGGTCCGCAGTTGCCGATGCTGCGAGCATCGTGATCTTTGTCGCCATCGGGCGTAAGAATCATGATGAGGGTGAGGCAGCGTCAGGAATTTTTCTAGTGGCGGCACCATTTTTGTTAGCACTTCTCGTTGGGTGGGTGATCGCCCGCGCGTGGAAAGAACCGCTCAGCCAAAAGAGTGGAGTGCTCATTTCGCTGACCACGATTGTTCTTGGCATGGTGTTACGCAACATTGTCTTTGATGATGGAACGGCCACAGCGTTCATCATCGTCGCCACCGTATTCTTAGGCACCCTCCTCAATGGTTGGCGCCTACTTGCACGAACACGTCTCGCTCGCTCGAATTAGAGCAGGTTTGTAATAGCGCCCTTTTCGGCACCTTGTGCCAAGCGTGCATATTTACCCAACACGCCACTCGTGTAACGCGGTGGATTGGGTTGCCAACCTTGACGTCGCTTACTCATCTCTGCTTCGTCCACCAAAAGATCAAGGCTCAAGTTGGCTACGTCGACTTTGATCTTGTCACCATCTCGCACAAAGGCGATGGGTCCCCCATCAACGGCTTCAGGAGCCACATGACCAATACAGAATCCCCATGTGCCACCGCTGAAGCGACCATCTGTAATCAATGCGCAGTCGTACCCACGACCGGCACCTTTCATCGCACCGGTGATAGCCAACATCTCGCGCATACCCGGCCCACCCTTTGGTCCCTCATAGCGAATCACCAAGACAGTATTGGGTTGAATTTCTCCGTTCATAATCGCCACCATGGCACCATCTTCATCGTCAAAAACGCGCGCCGTTCCTTCAAACAAACGTTGCTCCTGCGATAACCCAGCGACCTTAACCACGCTGCCCTTGGGTGCCAGCGAGCCACGCAAAATCAACAATCCGCCTTCGGCGTTGATGGGTTGACTTAATGGATGCACGACAACACCATCTGGTTGAGGCGGATTGATCTCCGCCAAGTTTTCAGCCATTGTCTTACCGGTACAGGTCATCACATCACCGTGCAATAAACCAGCGTCCAACAAATGCTTCAGTACGACTGGCACGCCACCAACGCGATCGAGATCGGTCATGTGAAATTGTCCACCTGGCTTCATGTCAGCAATATGCGGCACGCGAGCGGCAATGCGATTGAAATCGTCAAGATCTAATTCAACTCTTGCTTCGTGAGCAATCGCCAAAAGATGTAACACGGCATTCGTGCTGCCACCCAAGGCATTGGCTAAAGCAATGGCGTTTTCAAATGCTTTCTTCGTGAGAATATCGCTGGGGCGAATGCCCAGACGCAACATGTTGACAACTGCTTCGCCGGCGCGTCGGGCATCATCTTCGCGACGCGGATCAATGGCTGGGGGTGATGCCGTACCAGGCAAGGACAGCCCAAGCGCTTCGCCGATTGATGACATTGTGTTCGCTGTGAACATCCCGCCACAGGCACCTTCACCTGGACATGCATTTCGTTCAATTTCACCCAATTCGTCCTCGGTGATCGTGCCAGCAGCACAGGCACCAATGGCCTCAAAAACTGAAGTGATGTCAATGGCTTTTCCATTGTGATAGCCAGGCATTGTTGAGCCGTTGTACACAAAAACTGCCGGCAAATTGAGTCGTGCGATCGCCATCATCATTCCCGGCATGCTCTTATCGCATCCCCCCGTGGCAAGGAGTCCGTCAAGACGCTCACCATGCATCACAGTTTCTACCGAGTCGGCAATCACTTCACGGCTGACAAGTGAAGCGCGCATTCCTTCGTGACCCATAGAAATTCCGTCGCTGACAGTGATCGTTCCGAATTCAAGAGCCACTCCGCCAGCAGAGCGCACACCTTCTTTAGCCGCCGCTGTCAAACGCCGAATCGACATATTGCAAGGGGTGATTTCGTTCCATGAGGATGCAACACCTACTTGGGGCTTCTCCCAGTCATCATCGGTGAGCCCGACCGCACGCAGCATGGCGCGTGATGCAGCCTTTTGAATGCCGTCCGTGACATCACGGCTTCGGGGCTTCACATCAACAGGTGTGCCCACAGCGGTTTGGTTGGTGTTCTCAGCCATCCCTCCACGGTAGCCGTACAGCTCCGACAACAGCCATCCTCCGTCAACGAGTGAAACGCTTCAAGGGATTCCCAACACAAATCTGGCAGTGCTCAAGAAATCACGGATCAAGGTTGTTAGGCATGCCTAACAGTTGTTAGGCTAGCCTGACATTAGTCCCAACAAAAGGAGCCGCCCGTGGCATCGATACCCCTAACAACACTGTCAACGACAACTGTAACGAGAACGACATCTCGTCGTACAGTCTCCACTTTGCTGGCCAGCCTGGCGACGTTGGGTGTGTTCTCTTTGGCGGCCTGTGGTGGGTCGGAGACTTCTGAAAACACTCAACCAGCCTCGACTGACTCGCCCTCTGATGCCAACGATCCGTGCGCATCAGCAAAAGGTTCACTGACCGTTTACTCGGGTCGTAGCGAAAAGCTCGTCGCCGATTTGTACACGCAATTCACTAGCGACACCGGTATCGCCGTTGAAGTCAGGTATGGCGATAGCGGCGAATTGGCCGGCCAAATTCTGACCGAAGGCAACGCCACCCCGGCCGATGTGTTTTTCTCGCAAGACGCTGGTGCGCTCGGAGCAGTTTCAGAAGCCGGCCTTTTTGCAGAACTTGAAGATGCAGTACTCAACCGAGTTGCTGCAGAGTACCGCTCTGAGTCAAACACTTGGGTCGGTACGAGTGGTCGTGCCCGAGTTGTTATCTTCAACCCAACCCGCGTTTCTACTCCCCCCACATCCATTGATGATTTAGTTGATCCTCAATGGAGTGGAAAGATTGGTTTCGCCCCGACGAACGCCAGTTGGCAATCATTTGTCACCGCACTGCGAGTTTTGCGCGGCGAAGACGACGCACGTACATGGCTTGAAGCATTTGCGGCTAACAAACCCGTTGCTTATGAAAAGAATGGTGCAGTACGTGATGCCGTCAACGCCGGAGAAGTTGCACTCGGTCTTGTGAATCACTATTACCTCTACGAAAAGATTGCTGCCGAAGGCGCAGAGAATGTCGTCGCTCAGAATCAGTACTTACCCGGAGACATTGGTGGGCTCGTGAATGTTGCTGGCATCGGGGCATTACAGAACAGCGATAATCCCACTGGTGGACGATGTCTCGCGAGTTATCTAGTTTCTGACATTGCCCAGAAGTACTTTGTTGAGAAGTCGTTTGAGTATCCACTCGTCGAGGGCATTGCGCAATTTGAAGAATTACCAACTCTTGAGGAACTTGATCCGCCGAGCATTGATCTTTCAGATCTCCAGAGCATCGCCGAAACTCAAGAACTCTTGAACGACGTTGGCCTGTTGTCGCTTTAAGGGCATGCTAAACCTGTGACCTCAATACGAATCAAGCGCCCTCCAATAGCCTTGGTTTTACCAGGGTTACTAGCAGCACTGACTTCAATTGCGCCACTGGCATATCTCATCGACATTGCATCCGATCGAGGACTGAACTTTGTTTGGGCTGAAATCTGGCAGCAACGCACGTTTCAACTAGTCGGACGCAGTCTTGTGCTTGCTGGAAGTGTCAGCATCGCGGCCGTCTTCATCTCAGTTCCTGCCGCATGGTTGGTCACCCGAGGGGATATTCCTTTTCGGTCGTGGTGGAGAGTGTTGCTTGCCCTGCCCCTAGCCATACCGAGCTATCTGGCCGCATTTGCTTGGATTAGTTGGCGACCCTCAATGGCCGGATTCACCGGAGCCTTCGTGGTCCTCACTTTGGTGAGTTATCCGTATGTATTTCTTCCCGTTTGTGCAGCCCTGAGTCGACTCAACCCTGCCATTGAAGAGATCGCCGTTATTCACGGAAGAGGACGATCTCTACAACTCATTCTTTTGGCCGCGCGCCAAGTTCGCGGGGCAATTGCCACCGGCGCACTTCTTGTCGCTCTCTACGTACTCAGCGATTTCGGGGCAGTCGCAACAATGCGATACGACGCGTTCACTTGGGTCATTTACAGCTCGTATCGCTCCGGATTCAATCCGAGCCGCGCGGCGATTCTCGCTATTGTTTTGGTCCTCATCGCATTCGTGCTCTTATTCGGCGAAAAAATCCTCCGCGGTCAGAATGAATCTCTCTTGTCCGCTCGCTCAGTTGATGCCAACCCACGACATCGCGTTTCCATCAAGCCAGTTGCGGTTACGTTTCTCACCACCATCATCGTCTTTGCTCTCGCATTTCCAATTTGGCGGGTAGTGACATGGGTCTACCGCTACGGCAGCGAAGACAGCATGGCTGATATTGCGACAGCTCTGTGGCATTCAGTTTACTTTTCAGCTCTGGCGGCCTTGGCCACAATCCTTCTCGCGTTACCTATCGGAATCTTGGCGGGTCGCTATCCCAGTCGGTCAACCTCGCTACTAGAGCAGTCAACGTACGTCACGCATGCCTTGCCCGGAATCGTTATTGCAATCTCAATGGTCTTTATCGGAGTGCGGCTACTTGAACCAATCTATTTACAAACACCACTTCTCGTGATCGCCTATGTCGCACTTTTCCTGCCAGTTGCAGTCGGCTCAATTCGTGCCGCGGCCGAGCAAATTCCAGATTCACTTGACGAAATCTCACGTTCACTCGGACTACGGCAAATGGCAATCGTCCGCCGTGTCACCGTACCCCTCCTTGCTCCTGGGCTTTTGTCCGCTGGTGCACTCGTTCTTCTTGCAGGCATGAAAGAACTTCCAGCCACCATGTTGTTGCGGCCAACTGGTTCAGAGACACTGGCGACACGACTCTGGACTTATACCTCGGTATCGGATTATGCCGGCGCAGGTCCATACGCTTTAGCAATTATTGTTTTTGTATCCATCCCGACCGCAATTGCTTCTAGGAGGCTCTAAGTGACAAACACGAGCACTCTATTAGTTGATTCAGTTTGTAAGGAATTTCGACGCCAGCAAGTCTTGACTGATATATCTTTTGAAGTTCCTGAAAAAGCAATCACGGCCATTCTCGGACCTTCAGGCGAAGGTAAGACAACTTTGTTGCGACTCATTGCGGGTTTTGACCGCCCCACTTCGGGAACGCTCGCATTGCACGGCAAAATTGTGTCTTCGCCAGAGATTCATCTTCCACCAGAGCAACGAGGTGTCGGAATCGTCCCGCAAGACGGCGCCCTCTTTCCCCATCTCACCGTGGAAGAAAACATCGCTTTCGGACTACCACGTCATCAACAAGGGCGAGTCGACGAAATGCTCACCTTGATTGGCATGACATCACAGCGCAGCAGTCGGCCCGCCCAGTTATCTGGCGGTCAGCAACAGCGCGTGTCGCTGGCTCGTGCTCTTGCCCCTAGTCCCAGGTTGATACTGCTCGACGAACCATTCTCGGCACTAGATGCCAATATGCGTTCATCAATGCGCGAAGAGGTGACAGCGATTATCAGAAAGACTGAATCAACTGCCATCATCGTCACGCACGACCAAGAAGAAGCAATGTCAATCTCTGATAAAGTGGTCGTACTACTTAATGGCACAGTGGCGCAGTTCGGCTCACCCCAAGAGATTTACGAGAATCCTCGTTCGGCGCACGTTGCCAGGTTTATCGGAGACGCGAATTTGCTTTCGGCCATTGTTGACAAGGGACGGGCATTCCATGCGATTGGTTCGTCACCGTGCTCTTCATCATCACAACGAGTCATAGCACTCGTGCGACCAGAACACATTCGACTTGCTCACGATCCACAAGATGGACATGCCGGTGTTGTTGAATCACGGTCTTACTTCGGTCACGACGGAACTCTCGGGATCCGGCTCGCTACTGGCGAAATCGTTACTGCTCGATTGCCAATCTCCGAGTTGGCTGATATCGGGTCGACCGTTTTTGTAGCATCAATTGAAACTGCGACGATTCTCGAAAACTAACTCAAGCCATTTGGCACAATCACAGGGTCTATTTTCGTCCGAAACCAAAGAGCTGCTGGGCCACCTTGCGCATCTGGATTTCTTCGGCCCCCTCGGTGATTCGGTAGCGACGGTGGTGGCGGTAAATGTGCTCAAAGGGCATATGTCGGCTGTAGCCGACTCCCCCGCAGGTTTGCATGGCACGGTCTGCTGCATCGCAGCAAAGTCGATTGGCGCGGTAGTTGCACATCGCCACCAAATGCGTGAACTCCATGAATCCCTCAACGTCAGGGCGATCACTCTTATGTGAGCCGTCCATTAGCGACGCCGTGTAGCGGATTAGTTGGCGCAACATGGCAGCCTCGGTGTGCAACTCCACGAGCGGAAACTGAATGCCTTGATTGGTGGACAATTTCTTACCCCATGTCACTCGCGAATTGGCGTAAGCCACAGCCTCATTAATGCAGTATTGCGCCGCCCCCAAGGAAGATGCCGCTTGACGAATTCGATTCTCATGCACAAAGTGCTGAGCCAAATCCAAACCATGTTCAAGACGTCCGAACACCGCGTCATGGGAAACACGCACATCTTTCATACTCACTTCAGCGTGATCGGTTGGCATGTTAAAAGTCCACCAAAAGAAATCCACATTGAAGCCCGGGTTATCAGTAGGCACCAGAAATGCAGATATTCCTACTGGATTGCCTGCTTCTCCAGAAGTTCGCGCAAAAATAATGTCGTGAGTGGCGTGATGTAATCCACTATTCCAGCGCTTCATTCCATTGATCACCCATTCATCGCCATCACGTACAGCAGTGGTCTCCAAATAGGTGGCATCACTTCCGTGATTCGGCTCAGTGAGGCCAAAAGCTAAACGCTTCGTACCATTTAAGAATCCTGGCATCCACTCTTGCTTTTGCTGTTCCGTCCCAAAGTCGCGCATCATCAACACCGTTGGAAAGTTGCCCACGACTGAAGATTCATTTTGTAGATCATTGAATAAGCCAAGACCCTTGGTCGCCAAGTGCTCACGAATAATCGCCATCTCTAGATTGCTGGCACTCCGCCCACCAAATTCGGAAGGTAGCGCTAGACGCAACCAACCAGCCACATCGGCGCGGCGGCGCATCTCACGCAGCAGTTCCTCCCAGTCGGCACGTGGGACACCGTCATTCTCAAAATCGGTGCGGGCCCATTCGCGCCGATGGTCGAAGAAGCGCTCGTTGTCGTCTTGAGCCTGTAACGGGCGAATCTCGCGTTCAATAAAATCATCAAGATCTCTGAGCGTCTGTTGAATCTCTTCGGGGATAGCAAAGTCCATAGCCTGACCGTAATCCCCCCTTGGTTCGCCTCTGCACCCCGAGCGAGGTCAAGGTAAACTTTCTGACTAGTCGTCAGAAAAGCGGCGACCCAGAGTTCCTCAATCACCATGACTTCCACCCACATTCCCCTCCCTAGCGACGACAACGAGTTCCGAGAACTCGTTCGGACCTGGTTGCACGACAACGTCATCGGTGACTTTGCTGCTCTCCGTGGACGAGGCGGGCCCGGAGATGAAGATATTGGTTTTGACATTCGTGTTGAATGGGAAAAAGTTCTTGGTCAGGCTGGTTGGATCGGTCTTGGTTGGCCCACCGAATACGGTGGTCGCGGTGCCACTGTGAATCAACAAATCATTTGGGCCGAAGAATACGTGCGCGCCGAGGCACCAGCACGCACCAATCACATGGGTGAAAATCTTCTTGCTCCGACCATCATTGAGTACGGAACGCAAGAACAATGCGATCTCTTCTTGCCAGGAATTTTACGCGGCGAAGAACGCTGGTGCCAGGGGTACAGCGAGCCCAATGCCGGAAGTGATCTCGCCAATGTTCAAACCAAAGCTCACCTAGACGGCAACGAGTGGATCATCAATGGGCAAAAAGTTTGGACTTCATTGGCTCATGTGAGCCACTGGTGTTTCATCGTGGCACGTACCGAACCTGGTTCGCAGCGCCATGCAGGCCTCACATTTCTTCTCGTTCCGATGGATCAATCTGGAGTCGAGGTACGACCAATCCTGCAACTCACCAAGGGCGGCGAATTCAACGAAACGTTTTTCACTGATGCTCGTACGCCAGCCGAGATGGTGGTCGGCACCCCCGGTAACGGTTGGGGTATCGCCATGGCGTTGCTCGGTTACGAGCGCGGCATCTCAACGCTGGCTCAACAAGTGGGATTTGAACGCGAACTTGAGTCAACAATCCAATTAGCCCGTGACTTCGCCAAGATTGACGACCCAGTGACGCGGCAAAAACTGATCAAGGCATACATCGGGTTGCGTTTACTCAAACTCAATGCTCTACGGAGCATGTCAGCAAAGGGAGTGCCAGGACCTGAGGCCAGCATTTCTAAACTCTTTTGGGGTACATGGCACCGCGATCTTGGCGAGTTAATGATTGACATCATGGGGCCAACTGGCTTGATTGGCGAAGGATTCCCCTACGAACTGACCCTTGAACAGAAACTCTTCCTGTTCACACGCTCCGACACGATCTACGGTGGGTCTAACGAGATTCAACGCAATGTCTTGGGCGAGCGCGTGCTCGGCTTGCCGCGCTGATACAAAGGGAAACAACATGCCAGAGATCAGAACTCAGAACCCAACCTATGTCCCCGGACATGGATTACTCGCTGGCAAAGGGGTACTCATCACTGCCGCTGCAGGAAGTGGCATTGGTTCATCAACCGCGCGCAAATGCATCGAAGAGGGAGCTCGCGTTGTGATCTCCGATAAACATGAGCGCCGCCTTGCCGAAACCGCCGCCGAACTTGGCGTCGTCGGAATCGCCTGCGATGTCACCAACGAAGAGAGTGTGCAAAATCTCATCGCCCAAGCAGCCATTGAATTAGGTGGCATCGATGTCTTAGTGAATAACGCTGGTCTCGGCGGGACTGCTGAATTGCATGAGATGACCGATGAACAATGGTCCGTCGTCCTTGATGTGACTTTGAACGGCACAATGCGTTGCACCCGAGCGGCGCTCAATCACATGTACCCACGCGGCACTGGAGTCATCGTCAACAATGCCAGCGTTCTGGGTTGGAGAGCCCAAGAAGGCCAAGCCCACTATGCCGCGGCGAAAGCGGGCGTGATGGCTCTGACACGCTGCGCAGCCATAGAAGCGGGACCCCGCGGCGTGCGCATCAATGCCGTCTCACCAAGTATCGCCATGCATGCCAATCTGGCAAAAGTAACGAGTGATGAATTACTCGTCGAACTTTCTCAACGGGAAGCCTTCGGGCGCTTTGCTGAACCCTGGGAGATTGCCAACGTCATTGTTTTTCTTGCCAGCGATTATTCGAGTTACATGACTGGTGAAGTCATTTCTGTCAGCAGTCAACATCCATGAGCATTGACTTAGAACAACTTGATGGAATCGGGATCATCACGATCAACCGACCTGAACGCAAAAATGCTTTCACTCGTTCGCAATACGAAGACCTCGCCTCGGCGCTGAAAGAAATTGACGCCGACGATTCTGTACACGTGGCGATACTCACGGGTGCTGGCGGAGCATTTAGTTCGGGGCAAGATCTCAAAGAGATGGCCGAGATGGCAACTGCTGTGGCCAGCGGCACTCCTGCTTCCTCGCAGCCAGGTGGGTTCACCGTGTTGCTTGATGGACTAGAAACATTCTCTAAGCCTTTGATCGCTGCTGTCAACGGAGTAGCAGTTGGTATTGGTATGACGTTGCTGCCATTCTGCGACATTGTTTTGATTGATGAGACAGCGCGCATGCGTGTGCCTTTCAGCGAACTTGGTGTCCCGCCCGAGGCCGCCAGCAGCATCTTGTTCGCCGATCAAATCGGTTGGCAACGCGCTGCCGAAATTTTGTTCACTGCACGCTGGATCGAAGCGACCGAGGCCGTCGAAATTGGTCTCGCGTTGCGCACCGCACCTCAAGGAGAGGTTCTAGCCCACGCCGTTGAACTAGCCAAAACCATTGCCAGTAAGTCGGCGTACTCCACGCGAGTTATCAAGCAACTCATGGTGGCTGGACGCGGCGGGCGTATCAAAGAAGCCCGAGCACGGGAAGAAGCCCTGTTTGCTGATCTATTCCGCTCTCGTGGGTTCAGTAGCTGAAGTCTCCGATAGCGTTCCATATATGTCCGTTGACAAAAAACTCGACAACAAAGTGATCACTCCCGTGGTGCGGGAAGTCGATCAAGAACGCGCCGAACGCGCTATTCGTGAATTACTCGAGGCCATTGGTGAGGATCCCTCCCGAGATGGCTTGCTTGACACACCTTCACGCGTGGCACGCATGTGGACTGAAGTCCTCTCTGGAACCAACAACGATCCCGATCATCACTTGTCCAAGACATTTGATATCGAACATGACGAGATGGTTCTCGTTCGCGATATCCCCTTTGACTCAATGTGTGAACATCACATGCTGCCTTTTACGGGAACAGCGCATATCGCTTATCTCCCAGGCACGACGGGTCGCTTCACTGGCTTATCAAAACTCGCACGATTAGTTGAGGGTTACTCACGCCGCCTTCAAGTACAGGAGCGACTCACCTCGCAAATCGCTGACGCGATGCAGAACATGCTTGATCCAGTGGGTGTTCTCGTTGTTGTGGAAGCCGAACACACATGCATGTCATTGCGTGGCGTACGTAAACCTGGCACCAAAACCGTCACGACTGCGGCGCGCGGTATTTACCGCACCGATGCCCAATCTCGTGCCGAAGTCATGGCCTTCATTCAGGGTCGCTAAACCTGCACTATGGGTTTTCCCCACCCCACTGCCGATGTGCCCGGCATATGGCCACATCTTGAAACTGAAGTCGCCGCAGTCCATCTGCCCAATGATCTTTCGCGCGAACTTGGGCGGGCACTGATCGGCCAAGCCACAAAAAACATCGGACACATATGCGCTACGACGTGGATATTTTCGGCAGATGCCCAATACACAATTTTGGTGCGTCACAAAACTTTGCAATGGTCCACACCAGGTGGACATATTGAGATCGGCGAAACAAGCCGACAAGGTGGACTGCGTGAACTTGAGGAAGAAACAGGCCTCACTCAATACGATGTGCGCCCTGTCGTCGATGGTCCGGCATTCATCCATGTCACTGATCTAGCGGGTAGTACACCACACCGACATTGGAATATCGGCTGGTTGTACATCGCTGATATGCAGGCTCCCTTGACGTCCACCGAAGGAGCTCGCTGGTACCACTGCGACGATCTCCCACAAGGGCCCATGGACCTGAAAAATTCCGTTGCCCTACTGCGTCCCCTCGTTATACAAGCCTTAGGAACGAACTAACCGTCCAGGACGCTGACCCGTATCGGCACCCATGCGACGAGTGACCACGCCATTGACAATGGTCGCCACATAACCAGTGGCTGTCTGCAACAAACGCCTTCCACCAGCTGGAAGATCATCTTTGGCGTGTGGGAATCCCAAAGACAGTGTCTCCATATCGATGATGTTGATGTCGGCTTTCATGCCCTCTTGTAAAACGCCACGATCAGTGAAACCAACAACTGCTGCGGTGTCATGAGTCTGAACTTTGACTGCTTCTTCAATCGTCAACTTGGGTCCGCGGTCGCGGTCACGAGTCCAATGAGTCAAAACATAGGTGGGGATTGAGGCATCGCAAATCATCCGCACATGAGCGCCACCATCGGACAATCCCGACACGGTCGCTGGGTGCTTGAGCATTTCGT
>SHUW01000040.1 GCA_009694465.1 Ilumatobacteraceae bacterium | reverse complement strand
CTGTAGCGAGGGTGTCAACGATCTGATCAATCTGCGCATCGCTGGTCACTAATGGTGGGCAAAAAGTATTGGCATCTGCGCCAATCGCACGCGTGATGACTCCCAGGTTCAACATCTTGTCACGGATCACCATCGGATCATGATGAGGGTGGTGTGACACTGCCCAGACCGCTCCATCGCCACGAATAGACGCGATCAAGCCATCCTCAGCAAGGGATTGCAATCCATTTGATAGGCGCCTTCCGATATGTAATGCGCGAGTTAGCAAATTTTCGCGTTCCAGGATTTCAATGTTCTTGAGCGCTGCTGCACATGCTGTTGGATGGCCTGAATAGGTGAAACCTGTGCGCAAGAAAAAGTTTGCATCTGCTTCGAGCGGTGCACGAACTGCAGGTCCAACAAAGACGCCACCCAGAGGCTGGTAACCAGAAGTCACAGCCTTCGCAAAGGTCATTAAGTCCGGCACAACTTTGTAATGGTCAGCAGCAAACCAGGTACCGAGTCGTCCAAACCCGCTAATGACTTCATCAAAGATTAAAAAGGCTCCGTGTTGATCGCATAGTCGGCGCAAACTTTGGAGATAACCCTCGTGAGGTGGGAAGACTCCGCCAGCACCCTGCAAAGGTTCAACAAGTACCGCGGCAACGGTATTGCCGCGCTGAGCCATGAGCGTGGACATTGCTTCAATGTCATCGGCGGCGACTTGTTCAACGTCACCGACCAAAGGTCCATAGCCTTCGCGATTCGGGGGAATCCCTTGAGCGCTGGTTCCGCCATAGGTCGTGCCGTGATAGCCGCGTTGTCGCGAGATGATCAGAGTTCGTTCCGGGTTGCCGGCCTGAACGTGAGCCAGTCGGGCCAGTTTCATCGCCGTATCAACGGACTCAGAACCTGAGGATGTAAAAAATATACGACTCTTGGGAATCGGTCCAATAGCGACCAGTTTCTCGGCAAGTTCTTCGGCAGGCTCATTCGTGAATGGATCAAAAGTTGAATACGCAGCCAAGGTCCCCGCTTGACGGGCTATAGCTTGCGCCATATCGCTACGACCGTGTCCGACAGCGCAATACCACAGGCTGGCCATGGCGTCGATGTACTGATTTCCGTGGTTGTCGTAGACAACTGAGCCCTGACCGCGCACCAAGGTGCGAAAATCCGTGCGAGTCGGCTTTGCGAAGGGATGCAGGAAGTCTGAAACCACCTTCTGAGGGTAGTTGCTCATTCGGCTAACCGAGGGCACCGGGTTGGAAATCCTATTTGGGAATGATTATCATAAAGTATGATTAATAACCGCCATTCTTGGGTCCGCATACTGCTCGCCTCTAGCGTTTTGTTCGCCTTGACCGCCTGTGGCAAAGACGGCTCGGCTTCTCAAGATGCCGATCTTCCACAAATCGTCGTCACCTATTCAATTTTGGGTTCACTCGTGAGCGAGGTCGTTGGATCGGCTGCTCAGGTGACGGTGCTGATGCCCAACGGTGTCGACCCGCACGAATGGCAACCCTCGCCAAAGGACATTGAGACACTGAATAACGCTGATCTTGTCGTGACGAACGGTCTCGGTCTAGAAGGTGGATTAGAGGATGTTATTAGTCAAGCGGTGAGTGAAAAAGTATCGGTATTTGTGGCCACAGATCACATCAAGATCCGAGAAGTTGCTGAAGGCGAGGGTGTGGATCCGAGTGATGCGGATCAAAGTGTGGGGGCTCAGGATCCCCATATTTGGATGGATCCGATGACTTTGATTGATGTCGTTGAAGCATTGGTGGAAACTCTTGCGCTAGCGAATATTGATGTCACAGAACAGGGCGCCAAAGTCACCGAAGATCTTGCAACTCTTGACAATGAGGTTGAAAAACTGGTGGGAGAAATACCAGAAACTGAACGTAAATTAGTCACTGGGCATGAGTCGCTCGGGTACTTCACTTCGCGTTACGGGTTCTCTCTGACTGGGGCCGTGATCCCGGGATTTTCTAGTGAATCAGAATCTGCCGCTGGCGAGCTTTCAGCATTGAAAGAGAAAATCGTTGAGCAAGGGGTCAAAGTGGTGTTTACCGAACTTGGAACTGATCGAGACGTCGTTGATGCTTTGGCGCGAGATACTGGAGCAACCGTTGTCGAACTCTCCACGCACTTACTGCCAGCAGATGGTACTTATCGCTCGTTCATGATCGACCTAGCCTCCACGATCGTCACTGCCTTAAAGCCATAAGATAACAATGTGTCACAGATGATTGATCCGTTTCTCAACAACGGGTTTATGCAACGGGCACTAGTAGCGGGAATTCTGGTGTCGCTGACATGCGCCATTGTTGGTACCTATGTGGTCCTGCGCGGAATGGCTTTTATTGGGGATGCGTTAGCTCACGGAGTGCTCCCTGGTGTGGGGATGGCCACAATTCTTGGACTGCCGACAATGCTTGGTGCCGCCGTGGGCGCTGTAGTAATGATTGCTGGCGTGGGTTTGATTACCGCTCGGTCAAAACTCTCTAATGACACGGCGATCGGTCTCCTATTTATAGGACTCCTGGCTCTAGGTGTGGTCTTTGTTTCAAGTTCTGATTCTTTAACAGGAGATTTAGAAGCCATTCTCTTTGGTCAATTCCTCGGCGTGGACACCACTGACCTTTTGGTACAAACACTGGCTCTTCTTGCCGTATCAGCGATTTCGTTGTTTTCTGCTCGACCATTTTTATTGCTCTGCTTTGATATCGACTTAGTGAGCACGATGGGGTATAAAGCACAGTGGTATCAACGGCTGATGTTATTTGTGATCGCCGCCACTGTCGTCGTCTCATTTCAAACTGTCGGTTCGCTCTTGGTTTTTGGCATGCTGCTGGCCCCAGCGGGAGTGGGTGCGCTATTGGCTAAGCGCATTGGTTCAATGATGATGTGGGCGGTCGGCACTGGCGTGCTGTCAACTTATTTGGGTCTTTTGGCCTCGTATCACTTCTCGTGGGCGGCAGGTGCCAGCGTGGTATTGACTGCAGTAGCGATCTTTTTCCTTGCTTTGATTTTTGTTTCCATTCGCAAAAGTGCTAGATCGGCGAGCGCATGAATAGCACCGCGGTTGTGGCCCGTCGTTTAGTAGTTGGCTATGACGGTCGGGCAGTACTCAGTGGCATTGACGCATATCTGAAAGCCGGTGGATCAACGGCTCTTGTGGGATCAAATGGATCTGGAAAATCCACGTTGTTAAAGACGCTTGCCGGTTTGCTCCCACCAGTTGATGGTGCTTTGGAGATATTGGGGGGCAAGGTCGGAGAGATGTCGCAGAAGGTTGCATATCTCAGCCAGTTTCATCCGAGCGGATTTGTCCTTCCTTTGTGTGCGATTGATGTCGTAAGAATGGCGCGTTATGACCAACGCGGACGTTGGGCGAAGCGTTCACCGAGCGACGACATCATCGTGGCTGAGTCAATGGAAATGATGAAGGTTGCGAATTTGGCGAATACGCCACTGCGCGACTTGTCGGGTGGTCAACAACAACGCGTCTATCTCGCACAGGTTTTGGCTCGTCGCGCTGGATTGTTGTTGCTTGATGAACCAACTGCTGGCCTTGATGCGCCAGGGCGTGCTGCTTACATGGATGCCATGGTCTTTGAAAGGCAAAGAGGTGCGGCAATAGTGACTGCTACTCACGACGTCGCAGAGGCTTCAACTTGCGATCGCGTGTTGCTCGTCGCAGGGCGGATTGTGGCTGATGGACCTCCAGCGATCGTGATGACTCCTGAAAACCTTTTGGAGACTTTCGGAATCGGACTCACCAAAGTGGGCGACCACTTAGTAGTCACCGAACATCATCACGATCACTGACTCGCTAGTGCTCGTCCCAGTGATCATTGTGGGAGGCATGTAGATGTCCGTCATGTAGGTAGTCGGTGTGATCTCCGTGAGCCACTGCTACATGTCCACAATCAGGGCCATGTTGATGCTCATGCTCTTCGTGAGCAACGCATCCTGCAAGGTCGCACTCATCCCAGTGATCTTCATGTTGATGATGCAAATGACCGTCATGCACATAATCCAAGTGATCATCATGAACAACTGCGGCGTGTCCGCAATCGGGTCCATGGACATGAGGGTGTTCGTGCTTCACGGGACAATTATGTCATACACGGGTTTAATCCTGGGGGAACGTGTCGCGTAATTCTCGTTTGAGAATCTTTCCCGAGGCATTTCGTGGCAGTGGTTCGGTCACGAAGACAACTCGGCTCGGAACTTTGAAGGATGCCAGCATCGTCGCTACATGAGACCGCAGTGTGGCTACATCAAGTTCGTGATCAGGTTTAAGCATCACCGCACAGGCCAGTTCCTCGCCGAGTCGCTCGTGGGGCAGACCAAAGACGGCACATTCGTGGACGGCTGGCAATTCATAAATTGCTGCCTCAACTTCAGCGCAGAAGATATTCTCGCCAGCGCGGATCACCATATCCTTGGCGCGATCGAGGACAAACACGAAACCTTCTTCGTCAATCTTGCCGAGATCTCCCGAGCGCAACCATCCGTTGACGATGGTCTCGGCTGTGGCTTCGGGTCGATTCCAGTAGCCGCGGATGAGATGTGGTCCTTTAAACCAAATCTCGCCGATCTCATTGGCTGGCAACGTGTGGCCGTCCGCGTCACGCGTTTCAATCTGCAAAATCGGGGTGCCACGCCCTGTTGAAGTTGGATGCAACAAATAATCAGGGCCGGTGTTCTGTGGTCCGTATGCATTTGTCTCGGTCATCCCATAACCGATACCTGGCTGTCCTTTTTTGAAATTACTGGAGACTCGTTTGACGAGTTCGGGAGGAGCGGGGGCGCCACCTCCGCCGACACTTGCCAAACTTGACACGTCGTACTGGGAGAAATTGGGGCACTCCAACAAATCCCATGACTGAGTGGGGACGCCAACAAAGTTCGTAATTTTCTCACGTTGAATCAGTTGCAAAGCGCGTTCCGGTTCCCACTTGTACATGATGACAAGTTTCAGTCCGCCAACGAAACAACTCATCATCACTGGTATGCATCCTGTGACATGAAAGAGCGGGACGACCAAGATGAATGATGGGGCGATCCCCGTTGAATCCTTCGGATCTTTTGGATAGCGGACGTTTTGAATTGTTGTCCGACAAGAGAACCCGAGTAAGGCCTGAATGATGGAGCGATGCGTACTGACTGCACCTTTGGGGCGACCAGTCGTACCACTGGTATAGAGAATCGTGGCGTCATCGTCTGGAGCGATATCAGCCGCAGGCATTGCCTCGCCGAGCATGATTGCATCTTCCCAACGGTCAAAGCCTGGGAGCAGAGACTTACTGGAGCGACAGACAACCCCACGAATGCCAAGGCGAGCCATGGACTTGACTGAGCGCTCGGCGCGTTCTTCATCGCAGAGCAAAACCTTGGCCCCACTGTCCTCAAGAGCGAAGTCATTCTCATCTTGGGTCCACCACGCATTAAAAGAGACCGATACTGCACCAATCGACAGGATGGCAGCAAAGGAAATCACCCATTCGGGATAGTTGCGCATGGCGATCGCTACTCGGTCGCCCTTTTTAATGCCGTATGTGTTGACCAGCATCGCTGCTACTGCGTCAACATGTTTCATCGTTTCATCAAATGTCCAGCGTTCATTCTCATAGACAACAAAAACTGATTCGCCACGTGTGCGTGATAGATCAAAAACTTCGCGCAGGTTATTGGGGGCTTTCTTGAATGCTGTGACTTCAAAACCAGCGATTGAAATGAGATGTGTTTCAAACTGCGCGCCGGGCGCTGTCAATGTTGCAATGGCCTCTTGGTGACTGACTGGCATATATTTCCCCCCGCAAGAACTGTCTCTCTCACGGTAGTGGAGGCTCAGTCCTGAGCCATTATTTCATCAGGGAAATGACCAGCATTGATGAGGGCCACCATTTTTTTCATGGGTTCGCTGGTATGACGGAAAAAGGATTGGAATCCGTCACAGAGGTGATTCAAACCAGGTTCGCCGTCGGGAGTCATAGCGAAGCGGTCCTTGGGGCAACCGCCATTGCAGGCAAATCTGACGTCACATTTTTGGCACATGGTTGGCAGGGTGGTTTGTTTATTGCGACCAAAAGTGACTTGTTGAGGCGAGGTGACGAGGTCAATCAATGGGGTGTGGTGGATGTTGCCGAGTTTGTGATCGGGTTCAACGAAATGGTCGCACGAATAAAGATCGCCGTTATGTTCAAGGACGAGTGCCGACCCGCAAGTCGGTGCGTGGACGCACAGACTGTATTGCCCGATGTGCGCTCCGAGAGTGACATCAAACATCTGAATAAATATCTCGCCAACATCGCGCTTGACCCATTCGTCGAATATCACGTTCAGGAAGTTCCCGTATTGCAGCCCAGTGATCGAGCGACTCGTGACCAGATTGCCATTTTGGGTGTACAGGATGCGTCGTCGCCCCGGTTTGTCGCTCCAGCCTTTTTCGGCGATGGGCAGAGTCTCAGGATTCGCACGTTCAACAATCGGGATGAATTGAAGATGTTTCGCCTTCAGGACATCTCGAAAAAACGTGTACACCTCAAGTGGTCTGTCAACGTTTGCCGAGTTCAGTGAGCACAAAATATTTGTTTCAACTTGATATGTATCAAGCAATTCCCAAGCCTTGAATACATCATCAAAACTCCCACGCCCATCCTTCCAGACTCGGAATTCATCATGCATCTGCTGGGGTCCGTCAATACTTAGTCCAACTAAGACATTGTTCTGCTTCAAGAAAATCGCCCACTCATCGGTGAGCAGCGTTCCATTCGTTTGCATGGTGTGTTCAATCGTCTGCGCGGGCCGGGCATATTGGGCAATCAGCGCGATCACAGAGCGATAAAAATCCAGACCCATCAATGTGGGTTCGCCACCTTGCCAGGCAACTGAGACGGGTCCGTCGGGTTGAGAACTGAGAAGTTGTTGCAGATAAGTCTGCAAAGTTTCTCGGGACATACGCATGCTCTCGCCTGGGTAGAGGGCGTCTTTAGAGAGAAAAAAGCAGTAGGTGCAGTCAAGATTGCAAATGGCACCCGTTGGCTTAGCAAGTAAATGAAAGGCCGCTTGAGTGGGTCGGGAATTACTCATCCCAAGAAGAGTGCCACAGGAGAGGATTCGAAGGTGAATCTGCGGGTGTGCCTGGTTTGGCGTTACCCAACCACAAAGCAAGATCAAGATCGCGGGCTGGATGGTTTGTCTCGCCGATGAGTGTGCCATCTGCGTAATAGATGATGGTGATCACCGAACGCATCGTGCTTGTCGTGTTTGCCGGAGCACTGTGCAATGTCCAGCCAGTATGAAATGTTGCATCACCGACGACAAAAGGTCCATGAGTTGACAGATTGAGTTTGCGTTGCTCGACGAGAGTGTCAAAGTAGGACTGCGAGGCATCGCCGATGACTTCTTCGCCGAGGTTTCCTTCGTGTGATGTACCGTCTGCGAAAACCATGCCACCGATTTCATTTGGTACATCAACAAGAGGCATCCACATCGTGACCGTCTGGTTGGTCTGCAATGGCCAATACACCTGATCTTGATGCCACGGAGTGAAACCGCCGCCAGGTTCCTTATACAAAGACTGATCGTGGTAGAGGCGAACCCCTTGGCATCCCATGAGTTGGGCGGCCACGCGCGCGAAACGGCGCGCATAAATGAAGGCTTGGGTTGTTTCGTTGTGCTGACAGATGGCAGCAGACTGAATGAAGGCTTTGCCGTAGGTGTCGCGTTCTTGTAACGGGCGCTTGTCCCAACGGCGTTGCATCGTTGCCTCGTCAATAGCAGGTTTGTAGTGCGCGATTTCCTCGGCGCTGGCCAGGCCACGAACAACACAGTGCCCCGCTTCAATAAAAGATTCGCGGAGATGCGCTGTGATCTCAAACTTGTCATTGAGGTCATGCATTGGCGATCGCTCGGGCATCAGTGCACCGAAATCTTTGGGAAACGGGCATCATCAATCAGCAGTTCGCCCGCAGAGCCAATCGGACCTTCAAAGCGTGTGGCATTGCTGCCGACATATTGCACGATGTAGGCCTTGCGAGTCTTTCCAGAAATATTCGGTCCAGTGAGATGAGGGGTCAAGCTGCTGAAAACGACAGCACCTCCAGCCGCTACTGGTGCAGATATGGCAGACACGGGTGGTTCTTCAAAGATTTGAAAACCGAGTGGCTCTACATATTCGTGTTTCAGAGTTCCGTGGCGGTGCAAACCTGGAGCCACCCACGGGCATCCCGAGTCAACGGTGGCATCGGTCAGTGCAATCCAAACCGTGAGATAATTCTGTGGCTCAACGAATGTGTAGCCATTGTCTTGATGCCATGGGAAGCGACGGGGTTTTTCGCTTTCCTTATAGACCACTTGATCGTGATACAGACGTGCATCAGGACCGACTAGGTCGTGAGCGATTTCTGAGATTGGTGAATCCAGCACGAATTGTCGAAGGATGGGGGATTGGAGGGCGACATGGGGAGCGAAAGAAATAGCGCCCCGCTCGGCGATGAACATTCGCTCATCGGGAAGTTTTTTCAAGAATTCGTCAGCGACAACGTAACTGGCATCGGTCTCGGCCGTCATGTCCGCCAACTGCGAAGCGTTCAGCAAGTTCTCCACGACAAAGAATCCGAGTTCGTTATATTGCGACCACTGCTCAGAGGTGACGCGCTGAGCAGAGACCATGTGATGCACTTCTTGGTCCCAGTCAAAGTTCTTTGAGCGTGGGTGCATCTCAAGCATGATCCATTGTGACATTTGCTCTCGGGTGAATGTGACTTGAAGGTATTTTTGGGGCAGACTTTGCCATGAGATAAGCCGTTTGTCGCCGAATAAGGCAAAATGGCATAAGCCGAATGAAAGATAAGTAGATGGATTTCACCTGGACGCCAGCACAGCAAGACCTCAGAGAGCAAGCTCGGTCAGTTGCCGTCTCTGCCGTTGAGCGCTTTGGGCGAGCAAATGATTCATGGATCAACGGCTGGTCCAAAGAGTTCGCACTCGAGCTTGGCGCATTGGGTTGGATCGGTTTGACGTGGCCCACAGAGTTCGGTGGCGGCGGTCGCCCTCCGATTGAACGTCTCATCATCGGAGAAGAACTCATCAAGGTTGGTGCACCGATTGGTTCGATGTGGTTTGCCGATCGACAAATGGGTCCCACCTTGATTACCTACGGTCGCCCCGATCAACAGGCCGAGTTTCTTCCAAGCATTCTCACTGGTGCCTCCACGTGGTGCATCGGGATGTCAGAGCCGAATGCTGGTTCAGATTTGGCATCGTTGAAAACTCAGGCAGTGCTTGATGGCGACGACTGGGTCATCAATGGTCAAAAGATTTGGACCAGTTTCGGTGCCGTGGCCGATTATTGCTACCTCATCTGTCGCACATCCAATGATGGTCCACCACATGCGGGGATCAGTGAAATCATCGTGCCGATGAATTCACCGGGTATTGAAGTGCGTCCGATTACGGACATGACAACCAATCGCCATTTTTGTGAAGTCTTTTTTACTGATGTTCGTGTTCCCGCAATCAATCTTGTCGGCGTTGAGGGAAATGCTTTCAAACAAACGATGCGTCAACTTGAACATGAGCGCGGTGGCATCGATCGCCTCGTTTCCAATTACGCGCTGTATGTCATGGCCCGCGAGAGAGCGGATACCACCGATCCCCGCGTGCGACAGCAGATCGCCCGACTCGAAGTGAAATATCAGATCGGTCGAATCCTGGTGATCCGCGAAACACTGCGACAAGCGCCTGCTGGCTTCTCTGCTGCCACAAAGTGTTTCTGTACAGAGCACGAATGGGATGTGGCCCAGTTCGTGATGGAGACATTGGGGGCAGAAGCCACTCTGTGGGATCAAACCACGCAGGGTTTTGCCTATGGACCTGGCTACACGATTATGGGTGGCACATCCAATGTGATGCGCAATATCTTGGGTGAACGGGTTCTCGGCTTACCTAAATGAAGTGTTGCCTCAGATGACCTTTTGTCATATACCGTAGAAGCGTGAAAGATCTCGGGCGGGCACTATGAGTGGCACAGAACGTTCAAGCAATCTGCGCGCTCGTTTGAATGCGGGCGAAAGCATTGTGATGCCAGGTGTGTGGGACGCGCTCTCAGCGCGACTGGTTCACCAAGCGGGTTTCTCCACTGCTTTCGTTTCTGGTTTCGCAGTTTCGGGCACTCTCTTAGGAAAGCCCGATGTGGGTTTTCTCACCCAAGTGGAGATGGGCGCAGTTGCTCAACGCGTCTGTGACGCGGCACCTTTGTTGAACGCTGTTGTGGACGCTGATACTGGATACGGCAATCCAATGAATGTGCGGCGAACGGTGGAGATCTGGGAACGCAGCGGGGCAGCGGGAATGTTTCTTGAAGATCAAGTGTGGCCGAAACGTTGTGGGCACATGGCGGGCAAGCAAGTTGTCTCGCGTGAAGATTGGCTGGCCAAATTGAGAGCCGCCTGCGATCATCGCCAACATCTTTTTGTCACCGCACGCACCGACGCTCGGGCGGCGATCTCTCTTGATGAGGCCATCGAACGGGCACGGATGGCGCGTGATACTGGAGTCGACGCGCTATTTATCGAAGCGCCAGAGAGCATCGCCGAGATGGAGGCAATCGCCCGAGCCCTCCCAGACATCACGCTTGTTGCCAATATGGTGGAAAAAGGGATGACCCCGTTATTGACCCCACAAGAACTCGCCGATCTCGGCTTTCGTCTCATCGTCTCGCCCTTGTCCTTGCTGCTCGCAGCAACCAAAGCCATCAGTGACGCCGCCCAAGTGTTAGCCATTGCGGGCACGATGCGCGAGAGCCTGGAGAACTTGGTGTCATTCGATTCGTTTACCGACATAGTCGGCCTTCCCGAGCACTTGGCCACCGAGCAGCGTGACGGGTCATAAGGGCTCTGCGAATCTCGGTGCGGCAAATTGCCGTGTCAGCGGGGAAAGATTTGGGTAGCCTTGAGATGTTCATCAAGAGTGGTCTAAGCAATTGGACCCGGCAACCTGGGCGGAAGCCCCAAGGTGCCTCCTGAACTGGTCTGTGACCGGTTGAGGGATGTGGTCGGCGTTTGTCGGCAACGAAAGCTTCCGTGATGAGCGCTCACTAGCCGTCCACAAGCATTCGAAGGAGCTCACCATGGCATCACGTACACCATTGCCGGTGTCGGGCGCTTGGCGTTCTGGCGATCCTGTGGGGCAGCGCCGTTTTTTTACATTCCCTGACGATCGCAAGATGGCTCTCGATAATGGAACCGTTATGTCGGGGATCGTCACCGCATTTGAAACATGGGGGACACTGAACGCGGACGCATCGAATGCCGTGTTGTTATGTCACGCATGGACAGGCGACAGCCATGCCTCAGGGCGTGCTGGCGTGGGGCACCCAACACCAGGTTGGTGGGAAAGCGCGGTAGGGCCAGGGCTCGCCATTGACACCAATCAGTGGTTCGTCGTCTGCGCCAATGTTTTGGGCGGCTGTCAAGGAACGACAGGTCCATCATCGCCGCACCCAGATGACGGTTTGCCATACGGCTCTCGTTTTCCGGTCGTGACGATCCGTGACATGGTTCGTGTGCAGGCACGTTTAGCGGATCATCTCGGAGTATCGGTGTGGCATTGCGTTATTGGTGGATCAATGGGTGGAATGCAGGTTCTGGAATGGGCAGTCACCTTTCCAGAGCGTGTTCGTTCGCTAATCCCGATCGCTACGTGCTTTCAGGCTTCGGCGCAACAAATCGCATGGGGCTCTATTGGCCGTCGCGCAATTCTCAACGATCCAAAATGGCGTGCAGGCGATTATTACGATGCGTCGCCTGGTGACGGACCCCATGAGGGACTGTCAACGGCACGCATGGTGGCTCAAGTGACTTTTCGGAGTGACAATGTTTTTACGGATCGCTTTGGACGCGCAATGGTTGGAGCGCAAAGTAGTTCAGATAAAGACCTCGGCGGAAAATTTGAAGTGGAACGTTATTTGGAATACCACGGTGAAAAGTTGGTGACTCGTTTTGATGCCAACAGTTATATGGCTATCGGTAAAGCCATGGACCTTCACGATGTGGCGCGTGGCAGAAATAGTTTGGCTGCAGCGATCAAGAGAATTACGTCTCCGATTTTAACGATGGGTATCTGGAGTGATTTCCTCTACCCCGAATATCAGCAACTGCAAATTCGTGACATGGTTGCGGCCAATGGGGTGCGCACCGAACATATCAGTGTCGACTCTCCACATGGACACGACGCGTTTCTGATTGACCTCGATCAAGTGGGCCCACCGATCACTCGCTTTTTGCAATCAACTCTCTAGGGTTGAAGAGGAAGCAAAGCATCCAAGACAGGCATTGAACGACTGCTATTCGGTATGCGCAAGAGGAGTTGTTTCTCACCCTGCAGAACATAGATTTGCCTATTTTTTGGTGGTGTTGGGCTCTTGCCTGTCACGACATAAGTGCCGCGTAGTTTGATGGCTTGGAGCCCGCGAGAGGTGACAATCAGATTGCTGTCAATGACGGTGACCCGAACCTCTAGCCAGCGCGTCGGGAGGGCTCGTGAGGATTCCATTCCTTGAGCCTGGGTCATCATCCGATGGCCATCTTTGCTTGACCAATGGGGTTCCAGCATGAAAGCCGCCCAGGCAAGCCCAGCACCCCCGACAATCAATAGAACGAGCACAAGCGCAGACACATGATCATTGTTCCACGCTCGGCGACTGACAACTCATCTGGCTTGGGTAATTTTGCCCGAAGTTCTTGCTCGTCGATGTTGCATCAGCCTGAGGAGCAGACAGACTAAGGCTGTGGAATTAGCAGCGCATCTCTCGCTCGTCTCGGGGATTGACACGACTCGGCTCTCGGACTCTTCAACCGCGCGACTGATTTTATTGACCACTCTTGTTCTGATTCTCCTGGGTTGCCTGATGATCGCTCTCACCGTGCGGTTTTGGAAGAGTTCGCAACCCGATCCCGATGCGCTTGGTCCACTGGCGCAGATGAGTTTGCGAAAGTACTCGAAAGCAGATGCTGTTCAGCAGCGTTACCTGCTCGATCAAGGTCGCCCCGGACTGCA
>SHUW01000039.1 GCA_009694465.1 Ilumatobacteraceae bacterium | reverse complement strand
GCTTCGGTGAGGTTGGCTCGTGTGAGGTCGGCGTCAGTGACCCTTGCTTTGGTTAGTTCGGCCCGTGTGAGGTCTGCGCCTATGAGAATGGCGTCAGTGAGATTGGCGCAATGCAGATCAGCGTCCATCAAGTACGCGGCCGTGAGGTTGGCACGAGTCAGGTCAGCATCCTTGAGATGAGCGTCGGTGAGATTCGCTCGCGTCAGGTTGGCGTCGGTGAGGTTGGCACCCTCCATGACTGCGCCGACAAGGTCGGCATCGGTGAGGTCCGCTCCGCGCAGATCTGCGTTTGTCAAATCGGCATTTGCTTCAATTGAATAACCATTGACGATCATCTGGAACCCACAACTTTCATAACGCGATTCTACTACAACGTGTTGTATGGAAACTTGGCGTCAACGCCACCATCGACGACCAATGTTCGACCATTCACAAACGCCGATAGATCGCTCGAGAGAAAAAGTGCCGCAGAGGCGATATCAGGTGGTTGTCCAACACGCCCGATAGGCACCACCTCATTATTTGCGGTGCGTTGTTCGTCCGTGAAAATGGCATCTAAGCGCGGAGTCAAGATTGTGCCTGGAGCAATGGCGTTGGCGCGTATTTGGTGTGGACCCAACTCAACAGCGAGCGATTGCACCCACGCCATTAAGGCGGCCTTGGCGGCACCGTAAGCAGCATGCATCGGCGCTGCACTGAGTCCACTGATCGAAGAAATAAAAACCATAGTTCCACCGCCACTAGCGACCATCAGTTTTCCTAATTCCTGCGAACATAAATAGGCATGACGAAGACAGATGTCAAACTCCCAATCCCAAATCTCATCGTCGATTTCTAAAATCGATTTCCATTGCGCCATACCAATGATGTCAACAAAGCCGTTGATTCGCCCCAGTTGTTGAGAAGCATCAGCAGCGAGACGTACAACCTCAGAACGTTTCGTGACATCACCATGCCAAGAAAGTCCGCCTGGAATTTCAGCGGCCACCTCGCGCGCTCGGTGTTCGTCAATGTCAACGCACAGCACATGTGCGGCACCCGCCTGAGAGAGCGCATGGCATGTTTGTCGTCCCATCCCGAGTCCGGCACCGAGAACGACATAACTACGTCCATCGAGACGAAGCTTCTGCAAATAATCGGGAACGGGTGAGGAATCCTCGGTTGTCATTGGTGTCTCCTTACGACAGCGGTATGAGTGCCAGTCTAGGTGTTGTCGATCTGGAGGGATACCGCCGACATCAGATGCTGATTCCTCTGCGGGCTACCATCACTAGATGAACGTTTCTCGACCTGATTACTTTTCGCTTGCCAGCAAGGTATGCGTCGTCACGGGAGCGGCTAGTGGGATCGGTCGCGAGACATTGCTTGTCTTGGGGCGCTCGGGGTCGCATGTCGTTGGCCTCGATCGCAATATCCACACATTGGAAGAAACCCGAGCGCTTGCTGACAACGAAGGTCTCTCCGTTGAGTTTTATGGTGCTGATGTCGCAGATCGCGAAGCCATCATGTCAGTCGCTGATCAAGTGCTCAAAAAGAACGGTCGGGTTGATGGCTGGGCGAATGTAGCTGGCATCTTGCGCTACGCATTTATTGCTGACATCACACCCGAGCACGTCAATGAATTGATCGCTGTCAACCAACTGGGTGTGCTGTGGGGATTGGCGGCCGCCGCCAAGGTGATGAAATCCGGTGGGTCAATCGTTTCTGTTGCCTCTGCTGGCGGAGAGATGCCTTTTCCGAGACTGGGTGGATACGGCATGACCAAAGCGGCAGTCATCCAACTCACGCGCACGGCTTCGGTGGAGTTTGGAGAATTAGGCATTCGAGTCAATGCGATTGCCCCTGGGTATGTCGAAACGCCAATGGTTGCAGCGAGTTACTCGCGTGCAGACGGAACTATTGATGAAGCGTTGAAGGCGCAGTTTTTTGATGCCCGCCGAAGTCAATCACCACTGAGTATTACTGGTGAACCTCTCGACATAGCCTTGACTGTGTTGTACTTGATGAGTGATGCGTCAAAGTTCATGACGGGTCAAGTACTGCGTCCAAATGGGGGAGTGTATTTCGGATGAACGATATTAATCTTTGGAATTTGCCTGATCTCCAAGTGGGAAGTGACGCCGATGACTCCCTCATTGAGCGTCGCAACAATTCGCGATTTGCTACACCCGTCATTGAGGGCGCTGTAGTTCGTGAAGAAAGCGTGGCTGGGGTTGAATGTCTGATCGTCAGTTCAGCCCAGCCAAAGTTTTCGTATCTGCATTTACACGGTGGCGGTTTTCGCCTGGGATGGACGCGGACGTGGCTCAATTACGCCTCGGACATTGCCCTCAAGGCTGATTGCCAAGTGGTGATACCGGACTATCGCTTGGCGCCAGAGCACCCGTTTCCAGCGGCCCTTGTTGATGCTGTTGGCGTGTACACAGAACTCCTGAGTCAGGGTGAAGTATTCGTTGGGGGAGACTCGGCGGGTGGGGGTCTAGCGCTTTCATTGTCACTTGCTGCACGCGATAGCAAACATCAGATGCCTGCTGGTCTCGTATTACTCTCACCATGGTTGGATCTCGCGGTGACCGCTGCGAGCTACGAAAAAAACGCCTCCACGGACACGATGTTCTCAAAAGAGTCTGCCGAGCAGGCCGCCGTTGCGTATCTGGGCACATACGCGACAACAGATCCCTTGGCCTCGCCGGCGCACGGAGACTTCTCGCGAGTCCCCAGGGCGTTGATATTTGTGAGTGGGTCCGAAGTTCTACTTGATGATGCTGTGCAGTTCGCCAAGAAAGCTCAGCAATCTGGTGTTGCGGTCGATTTACATGTTGTGGAAAACATGCCACATATTTGGCCGGTAATCATGGTTGATGCCGCAGAGACTACGGATGCTCGTCAAAAAATCATTGCCTTTTTATCCTGAGTTCACAGGCAGATCAGAGTCTCACTTTTCGCTCGGTAAGCAGACCGTGCAAAATATTTCGTCGATGTCGCTGACACAAGGCGGACAGATGAGCGTTCGCACTCGACAGGTGAGGTCCGAGCAGTTGTGGTACTCATTCGTTGGTTGAGAGCAGATATGACATGTTCCGAGAACTTTTGCGTCCTTGCTGAAATCTATTTTGAAGCGGTGGTCGAAAACGTACAGTGATCCTTCCCATAGCCCGTTGTCCTTGAATTGCTCGCCGTATCGCACGACACCACCATCCAGTTGATAGACCTCGTTGAAGCCACGATTCTTCATCAACAACGACAACACCTCGCAACGAATTCCACCCGTGCAATAGGTGACGATTGGGCGATCTTTAAGATGGTCATAGATGCCACTGTCGAGGACCTTGAGGAACTCGGGCGTGGTGTCAACAGGTGGCACGATGGCGTTGCGGAATTTGCCGATTCGTGCTTCGTATTCATTTCGTCCATCAAAGAACACAACCTCATCACCTCGCTGAGCTACGAGTTCGTTGACTTGTAGCGGAGATAAATGTTCTCCACCACCAACAATTCCGTTGTCGTCGACGACGATCTCGTGGGGTACTCCAAAGGTGACGATTTCGTCGCGCACGCGGATCTGTAGTCGAGGAAACTCGTGACCTTTTCCTTCCGACCATTTGTATTGCATGTCGCGAAAGGCAGGAAAGTCCTTCATTGCGCGAATGTATTTTTTGACGCCACTGAGTGGGCCACCCAAGGTTCCGTTGATTCCATCTTTGGACAGCAAGATTCGTCCGCGTAACCCGAGAGCCTCGCAGAGAGTCTTTTGCCACAACCGAATGGCGTCGGCATCAGCCAGCGGAGTGAATTTGTAGAAGAGGATGATCTTGCCTGGGTCGATCGCGCAATTTTATCGGCAAAATCAGGCGGAGCGTTTCCAACTACAGAGCGTTGAGCCCCTTCAGATACCCTCTTCACAGCGTCAAGGGGGAAAATATGTTGCCAGACAAGTGGATTATTGATCGAACGCCAACCAAGCGTTTCCCCAGTTATACGCGGGGCAATGCTGCTGATGTCTTAGCCGATCCAGTGAGCCCTTTGGGTTGGACTTTTTGCTGGGAGTCGGGAATTGTGCTCGGGTGCAGAGACGGTTTTGTCACTTTCGGAGTCTTTGACGAAAGCGATTATGGGGACCCCCCTGAAACATTCGGGAACTTCGGTGGATACTTCTACAACTCGTTGATGCAGGCGCGATTGATGGGCGTGCGCATGCCGGGAGCAAGTCCTGAGGCGATTGATGCCGCGTACTTCGATGATCGGCCCGATGTCCCTCCCTATATTGCCGAGCCATGGCATGACAGCCCGAAGCACGCAGAATTATTGGCGGTGACTCAGGGCTACATCTTGAGTGGTGTGCCACATCAACCTATTGAAGATCAGCACGCGCTCGCTCTGCGTGAGCGGCGTGAAAGGCCCGATCTCGGTGCATTGAGCAATGAGGCGTTAGTAACCCGTGCCCGCTCCATGCAACCACATTTGGTAGCGATGTTCCGCGAACATGTGTGGGCCAGTCTGGGAGCGTCATTTGGTCCAGGCGGCGTTTTGGCGATCACCGAAGCCCTTGGTCGGGCAGGAGACGGTGTGAGTCTGATCGGTGCGGTCGGCAATGTGGATTCTGCAAATATTGCGACACAACTTTGGGATCTCTCGCGCATTGTGCGTTCGGACTCCACGCTGAGCGCAGCCTTTGACGCTTGCTTCGCTTCTGCTCAGAGCAACGCAGTGGCGATTAGTGAATTAGCACAGAGTATTTCGCACAGTGCCTTTGCCGAGGCGTTAGCGACATTCATGTTTGATCATGGTGGTCGTGCACCTAATGAATGGGACCCTGCAGCGCTGAGTTATGAAACCACGCCGAGTTTGGCCTTCATCCAGATTGATCGCCTACGACACCAGGATGACTCTGCAGACCCGCATCTTTCACACCAGAAAAACTCGGCTCAGCGTGAGCGACTTTTCGCCGAGATTTGTGAGGCCCTCGCGGGTGACGCAGAGACTTTGGGGGCTTTCACTGCCTCGTATGTCTCGAGCAACGCATGGCAAGCGCTGCGTGAGCGCTGTAAGAGCAACAACATTGCAATCATCCATGAGGTGCGCATGTGTTTCAACGAAATCGGACAGCGGATGACTGAGGCTGGTCACTTAGCCAATGCGCATCTAGTTTATATGTTGCTGGAAAATGAACTCGATCAATTTCTCCTTGACCCACAGTCCTTCTCGGAGACTTTGTCGGAGCGACGGGTTGAGCATCAAGAACTTGCGCTCTTGGATCCGCCGTACATTATTAATGGTCAGGCTCCACCATTGTCACAGTGGGCGCGTAAGGATGCGGCAACCGTTCCACAGGCAAAAGTCGGCGACATCTTAAAAGGAGTCGCCTGCTCGGCCGGAATTTGTACGGGCACCGCACGGATTATTCTTGACGTCTTCAACCCAGGGGAACTGCAAGCAGGGGATATTTTGGTCACCGTGAATACGGACCCTTCGTGGACACCACTGTTCCTGGCCTCTGGTGCTGTCGTCGTCAATCTTGGTGCGGTGGGTTCGCACGCCAGCATCGTCAGTCGTGAACTCGGTATTCCGTGCGTGGCATCGGTCGCCGATGCAACCTGGCGCATCCCCAATGGAGCCAATATTACGGTGGATGGCTTCACGGGAACGATCACGATCAATTCGTTGTAACTCGAGCGGTCTAGTCCGCCTTCAGGTTTTTTTTCAGTCACCGAAAACTTGTTTGGTATACGAATTGGCGAAAGTTCGCTGAGGATCAAGTTTGTTGCGAACTGTCAAAAAATCATTCCACTGCGGATACAACTGCGACAGTTCACGATGAGTCAGCGAGTGCATCTTGCCCCAGTGTGGGCGTCCCTGATAGTCGGACATGATGTTCGCGACGTCGTTGAAGTATGCAGTGTGGTCCATGCCCTTGAACATGTGGACAGCAATGTACGCAGTTGGACGCGCAGTAGCGGTGGATAGCGCAAGATCATCTTTCGCGGTGAAGCGCACTTCAACTGGAAAACTGATGTTGTATTTCTTTGTCTCAATGACCTGTCGAACTCTCTGCAATGCCTCGCCACAGAATTCACGCGGAATGGCGTATTCCATCTCGACGAACTTGACAACGCGTTTGCTGGAGAAAATGCGGTAACTGTCGTTGACTGTCGTTGTTTGTCCTGTAGAGGGCAATGCAGTTGCAAGTCGCGGAATCATTTGTGGACGTAATCGACCCAAAGTACAAACGGCACCAAAAGCGTAATTCTCCAAAAGTGTTTTGGAGTACCAGTGTTTGATTTTGCTCAAAGTTTGAAGTGGTTCGGTTGTGCGATTGTTGGTCTTGGTGAGCGCCCACTTCGTATGTGGAATCCAAAAGAACTCAAAGTGGTCGTTACTTTCCACCAGTTGATCCAGATTCTCAATCAAGGCATCTAATTTTTGAGCACCTTCAACGGCTTTCAATCGAAACGCTGGGACGACTTTGAGAGTGACCTGCGAAATCAGACCTAGTGCACCAACTCCAACGGCGGCAAATTTCAAGAGATCAGAATTCTCTTTCTCGTTGATTTCTAAAATATTGCCGTCACCAGTCACCAGACGCATGCCATTCACTTGAGCGGCTAGTCCTGGGAGATTGCGACCCGTGCCGTGGGTGGATGTTGATATTGCCCCGCTGATTGTTTGGTATGCAATATCGCCGAGATTCGGCATCGCTAAACCCAACTCGGCGAGTTGTTCATTGAGATCAGAGATATACATCCCTGCCTGCACGGTGACTGTGCCGGCTTGGCGGTTAACATCGAGCATTTTATTGAGCCGACCCATCGTGATGAGATGGCCTGTCGTCGTGGCTGTTGAAGTAAAACTGTGTCCAGCACCGACCGCTTTAACTGTCTGGCCTGCTTGTAAGGCACGGGCGACGATGTCAGCGAGATCTGACTCACCAGCCGGCTCATTGACGCGCAACGGTGTCGATCTCTGGTTCCCCGCCCAGTTTGTCCACGTTCCAGAGCGGATGGCACTCATGGAAATGGACCACCGGTCAAGGCTTGAGGCGAGATGCCCATTTCGGCCAGTAAGGCTTGGCTGTAAGCGACACGACCTGTGAGTCGCTTGGGCTGCCCTGAGCACAGTTCCAAGGCCGCCTGAGCAATGATCTCTTCGGACTCAATGACGAAACCTTCCAAGAGGTCATGTGCTCCAGCGCCAGGTGTGATGACATTGTCCCAAGGGGCCAAGGTATTGACGGCAATATTGTCGGCGTACAACTCGGCGGCCATGCCAAGTGAGACTCTTTCAAGTGCTGCCTTGCAGAGTCCGTAGACCGAAGAGTTGCCGGTTGCGAACCAGGCTTCAAAGGGAGGTCCGACAGGCTTCACGGCGGCACGCGAGGAGATATTTAAAATCCATCCCGAACCACGCTGGCGCATATCAGGAATGACTTGCTGAGCAAGATCAATGGCACCCCACACTTGAGTTTCAATCATTAGTTTGAAACGCTTTTCAGGGAATGAGTCAATGGGCAAAAGAAAAGTCACTGCGGCATTGTTGACCAAGATGTCAATTGGTCCCAGTTCGGCGTGCACATCATCAATAAGTTTTTTGCGGTCGTCAGCGCTTGAGAGGTCAGCCTTGAATGGCGCTGCTTGACCACCGTTGGAGGCAATCATTTCGACGGTGTCACGTAATGTGCCTTCGTAACGCGGATCTGGATCAAGGGTGCGCGCCATACACGCAACTGTGGCTCCCTCGGAGGCTAAGCGACGGGCGATTGCGGCACCGATACCACGACTCGCTCCAGTGACGAGAGCGATCTTCCCGTCAAGACGATGACCGTCAATCTTGTCCTGCATTGTGCCTCCCAGCTCTTTTCAATACTGGCAGGTTAGGGGGTGGGTTGGAGTATTGTTCACACCCATGACGATTGAAATTGAAGCACCGGCGCGACGTTTTTTACATATTTGCTACTGCTGTGCCAGCACTGATCAAGTTGTCAACTTTTTTGTGGATGGCCTAGACATGAAAGAGGTCATGCGTAATCCCATCCACCCTTCGGATGGATCATTGTTGGGTATCGAAGGGGAAATAATGAGCGGGGCCGCCTTTGTCTATGACAAGCGTGGACCTCGTACAAGTTCGTCATTGGAAGTTCAGGAGTGGGTCAGTCCACAGATGACGGGAACTCCTCTGTCCGATGCTTCGCGCGTAGGAATGCAAGCAGTCGGCTTTGCGGTTCCTGATCTAGAGGCGACGATCCAACGCCTACAAAAAATGGGCGCGCAAATTATCTCCCGAGCACCTGCACCTTGGGCGACAGATTGGGTAACCATGGCGGACCCAAACGGAACGCTGATTGATCTCTTTGAAGATGCTGCCGTTCCCCTCGGTGAGTCGCGGCTGCGGCATCTGCGTTCAACTGTGACCGATTTGGAAGTTTCTTTGCCTTGGTATTACGGCATGGGCTTTATTGATGTTGCGAGTCACGATCTTGAGAGTGGCGACTTCGTCAATCTCAAAGGACCGCAAGGAACAACGGCTCAGGGTCGCGCTCATCGCCTGAAACTGCCCGATGAAATGTGTGAATTGGTTTTAGTGGAGTGGACGAATCCTGCCTCGCACGGACAACACCCAGTTGATGCCAATCACGCTGGATGGTTTAGAACTGCGGTGAGTGTGGATGACACTGTTGCTTCGTATGACCGTTTTCTTGCAGATGGTTGGACATTTGAACGCGAGCCACGGCAGGTTGAACTCTCAGGAACAGCAGTTCCTGATATGTGGATTTGCTTTTTGAATGATCCCGATGGAATTCCGTTTGAGTTCGTGCAAAGGCCGCGTTCGGCGTTTCGACCAGAACGCACCGCAACCGAGTCCTAGTGGGGAAATAACGAGTTGGTCGCCCAACCGTCAACAGTGACATTGCGCGAACTGAACTTCCACACGCCGTCAATGACCTCGTAATGGTCGACGTAGCGACCCCAATGGTCAAGGCCAATATCGGTGAGTACGAAGAAGTACAGGCGGCCAGTGGCATGGGCTTCATCGATGAGATCAATCTGGTGAGTCGTGGTTGAGTGGCGCACATGGGTGAGTCCTGATGCCACCGATGTGGAGTCCGCAGTGCCAGTAAAGATGGTCATCACCTCCTCAATTCCTGTGAAGGTGCCGCCAGGGTTGATGACCATCGTGGCGGTTGGGGAAAACAGTTCACGAACCTGTGCGAAGCGGCCTGTGTCGCCATTGGCGTTGTAACGCGCCACCAAGTCACGAATTGATTCACGAGCAATGAGTTGCCATAACTCCATGGGGTTCCTTATCGGCTTGGGTGCGAGAGGTTTGTACTGTGCCTGACTTTGGGACGTCAGTCACGGTACACCGTCAAGATCTAGCACTTTGGGTTGAGATGGCATACAATCTGAAGGGTAGTCAGAAAGTCCCACCAGTACCCGTTAGAGGAGTAAAAATGACTTTGCTTGAATCTCGTCCAGTTCCAGCAGACGTGACATACGGATTATCCGATGCCGATCAGCATTACTACGAAGCCGAGGATGCAGTCACCCGTCACCTTCCTAAAGAGCACCGTTCGGTCGTGCGTTGGGTTGAAGTCGATGGTCGTCGTTTAGTTCTAGTGGGGGACCGTCTGTTGTCCATTGTGCCGAATCCGACCTATGACCCAGTTGGGGTCCCTGGTTCGCTAGAAGTTTATTTCCGTGCGCAGAATCACGAGGGTAAAGAGATTCGCGACATCATTGAGATGGCGCCAATTCCACCTGCAGCCCGCGATCGCGTGGCGCGAGTTGCCAAGCTTGATGAGCAAGGTGTGGATTTGGCATGGGTGCTTCCGAGTTTGGGTCTTGGCCTTGAGGAAATGTTGGCTAAGGATGTTGATGCGCTGTATGCCGTGTTCCATAGCTACAACCAGTGGCTCGATGAGGACTGGGGTTACAACCGGGATGGGCGGATTCTCACCGGACCGTTGATGTCGCTGATTGACCCCGTGAAGGCTGAAGAAGAATTGAAGTTAGTGATTAAAAAGGGTGCGCGTTTTGTGACATTCCGTCCTGCGCCAGTGCAGGCCCCTGATCGTTACCGATCACTTGCCGATCCGATGTATGACCGTTTCTGGCATATTGCAGCCGATGCCGGTGTTGTCATCGCTTTCCACGGAGCGGACTCTGGCTACGGCATTTATCTTGAGCGCTGGGGCGAAAGTTTGAAGTACACAGGAATGAAGATGTCCACGTTGAGTGAAGTGATGGGCGTACATATTGAACGTCCGGTCTTTGACCTCGTGGCCTCATTGATTTGTCATGGACTTTTTGACAGAGTCCCCAACCTTCAGATCGCCACCGTCGAACTGGGAGCCGGCTGGGTTCCTGAATTGGTCAAGCGGTTCAAGCGCTCATACGGCAAAACTCCCCAGCTATATGGAAGAGATCCGTTAGAAACTTTGCGCTCACATGTTTCAGTCGCCCCTTTCTACGAGGACGACATCACGATCCTTCGAGATCTCATTGGGGCTGACCGAATACTTCTCGGAAGCGACTGGCCACACCCAGAGGGCCTTGGCGCTCCACGAGATTGGCTCGGTGACTTTGAGGGTCTTACGGTTGATGAGCGCCGTCTTGCGTTGCGTGACAACCTGCGAAGTCTCTGCGGTTTCGCGCTCTAATTTGCGAGCAACGGTTTAGGGCTTGCGAAAAGTTGCCGCGCAGGTGCTAACAACGCGATCGTGATTGCCACGGTCAATCAGATTGATACGGACGCCGAATTTTCCATCTGCACCCTTGAATGCTTCGCCCTGTGTTTCGAAAGGTCCATTCTTGCCACGATTGCAAAACATCACGTACCAGTCTTCAACTTGAAGACTCTCTTGGGCTAAGTCTTGGGCGAGTTCGCTAGCGGCGGCTTCAAGCACGATGTGTTGCGGACCAATGTGTAAAGCAGCATCGGGTGAAGCCAATTCTGCGGTCAGTATTGGCAGTTGCCAAAGTCCGAGGCTGATTTTTGTCGCTCCGAATACATGGTGCAAGGGTGGAAGATCTGGTGAATCAATGACAGCGATTGGAGGGTTATCAATTTTTTCGTAACCTGCAGGCGCGTCGCCAAGCGACAGACCAACTCCTGTGGAGATGGCGATGATGCGCTCCGTGTTGTCAGCATCAACAAGTAAGGCCCGACTGAAACCTAAACGTCGCCCTGTATGCAGATTGTCGGGCAGAATCATGAGGCGTTTGACATCTTTGGCGGGATCGAGAATCTGTAGCGAGGCAATGAGAGGATTCGGCACGACGACGTCGTCGTTAAACCCCCCACATTCAGGCGAGGCCACGCACAATGGAGCGGCGGTAATCCCGCCAAGGTCATTGCGCATATCGTGGCGCACATTCATGAAGTTTCCCTCAACCCCTGTGTCTAACGAGCCCCATTCGCGCCCCAAATAGCGATAGGTCAACAACGATGTCCATTTATCCTCAAAGACTTCCCAATATTTGTCAGGGTCGGTGTCCCGGATATCGGAGGGTCGACCAGGGGACGCTTGATCACTACTCATATCTAAGGGTTAGCAGATACGAGGCCGTGATGTGGCAATCTGTGTCATGGACGATAAGCAGATGGCCCGACTGCGCAGTGTGATGGACCTGAAACACACAGCGGTTTTGACGATGGAACTCCAGCAAGGAGTTGTCGGAGAGGGTGCACTGATGAAGGCCCTCGTCGAAGAAGTTGATCGTGTCGGAGTGCGAACAACGGCGGGTCGGCTATGTGATGAGGCGCGGTCGCGCTCTATTCGCGTGGTGCATTGTGTGGCGGAAAATCGACCCGATGGTGTGGGCGAGATTGAGAACTGCAAAGTGTTCGCCATGAATGCTCGCTTGCGCCGTGAGACTGGTGCGACCCCCATTGATCAAGGAACTCCAGGGGCACTACTGGTGCCAGAGTTGGGTCCGCAGCCGAGTGATGTCGTGGTGTCGCGAGTTCACGGACTTACGCCATTCACGCAAACATCTTTGGATCAGATTTTACGGAACTTAGATATCAAGACTTTGGTGGTCACGGGCGTCTCCGTCAATCTTGGAATTTTTGGAACCGTGATGTCTGCCGTTGATCTCGGCTACAACGTTGTCATCGTCAGTGATGGTGTGTGCGGGGTTCCACGCGAATACGCCGAAGATGTTTTGAAGAATTCGCTGTCGTTGTTAGCCACGATTGCCTCAGCAGATGAGGTTGTTGCAGCCTGGAATTAGTTGGCGACGCGGTCAAGCATGTCTGCGTAGCGCTCGATAAATGCAGGAACCCCTGCAGGGTCTTCCCAGCCTTGTCGTCCTGAGCCGACGATGACGCGTTCAATGCCGAGATCGCGATACATCAGCAAGGTATCCAAATTTGGATCGCCAAAAGCGACCATTGAGATCGGAATATCAAATCTTCCCGCTGCTGCGGCCACCTCGCGAAACTTTTTCACGCGCTTCGTGACATCACCCAAAGTGACATCGAGTGGCATCCATCCATCAGCCCAACTCACTGTGTGTTGCGTTCCAAGTTTTCCACCAGCACCGAAGAGAATCGGCGGGTGAGGTGTTTGCAATGGCTTCGGGCGAGACCACAACTTTTCAAAATTGTAAAACTCTCCGTGATATTCAGACTCATCATCGGTCCACAACGAACGTAACGCTCCAACACATTCGCCAAGAGCGCGATAACGCAGTGACCACTTCACAGAACTGTGGTTCGCCAGTTCCTCTTGGTTCCAACCGACACCCACACCAAATTGAACTCGTCCGCCAGATAAAACGTCAAGCGTCGCCACGGTTTTCGCCAAGACAAGAACATCGTGTTCCAAAGGGAGAGCAACACCTAACCCCAAGATGAGATCGGTCGTGTGTTCGCCGATCTGGGTGAGGCTGATGAACGGATCCATCATTGTTGTGTATTGCCACGGCATCTCGCCACCAGTTGGGTACGGAGTAGTTCGTGAGACAGGAATATGACTATGTTCCCCGATCCAGATTGAGTCGAAGCCTGCTGACTCAAGCAATGGTCCGAGAACTCGCGGAGAGATATCAGCAGGCGTGTTCATCGTTGTGTAGCCGATTTTCATTCTCTGACCTCC
>SHUW01000038.1 GCA_009694465.1 Ilumatobacteraceae bacterium | reverse complement strand
ACTCTTTTGGGCCACCGTTGGCGGAATGGGCCTGACGGGGATCATTCTTGATGCCACATTTTCTCTGATTCGCATAGAGACCAGTCGTTGCATTGTGAATACAGTGCGTTGCAAAAATATTGATGAACTCTTTGATGAAATGTCTCATGGTGATGATGAGCATCGTTATTCAGTTGCCTGGGTCGATCTTTTGGCGACTGGCGCCAAACTCGGACGCAGTGTTCTGTGGCGCGGAGATCATGCCCGCCTCTCAGATCTCTCCACTAAGGATTCAATTGACCCACTCCATTACGCGCCTAAACATCTCGCCACAGTGCCTGCGTTGGTGCCATCGTTTGGTTTCGTGAACTCGTGGACTTCGGCCATATTCAATGAACTATGGCTCCGCAAGGAGCCTCGTCGAAAAGTGGGCACGATCAAAAATATTCCAACGTATTTCCACCCTCTGGATGCCATCGGTTCATGGAACCGTTTATATGGTCGGGGTGGTTTTTTGCAGTATCAATTCGTCATTCCTTTCGGCCAAGAAAAAACTCTGCGACGAATCATTGAAATGGTGGCAGTTTCAAAAACTGCCAGTCCGCTTGTCGTTCTCAAGCGCTTTGGACAATCCAATCTTGGCCCAATGAGTTTCCCTATTCCTGGTTGGACATTGACCGTGGATATGTCCTGTGTTGCTTCTGGGGTGAGTGAACTACTGCACAGTCTTGACTCCGTGGTCGTGGAGGCCGGTGGGCGCCATTATTTGGCTAAGGACGCGCACACGACCCCTTCAATTATTCGACGGGGGTATCCGCGACTCGATGAATGGAAAGCTATTCAGCGTGCCGTAGACCCGAGTGGAGTATGGCAGAGCGATCTCGCTCGCCGTCTAGAACTTATTTAGTCGTCACATCAAAAGGATCATCATGGAAAATGCAGTCGGTGAAGTTCAAAATATTTTGTTACTCGGTGGTCGTAGTGAGATTGGCTTAGCGATCGTGCGCAAACTGCTCTCGCCGTCTGCGCGAGTTGTCACCTTGGCTTGTCGGCGGCCCGATGAGGCCGCAGAGTTGACCCGCTCGCTGAGCCGAACCGGTTTAAGCGTTGAAGCGGTCTCCTTCGACGCTGCTGATACAGCGGGGCACAAGGTTTTCTTGGCTGATGTGGTGGCGCGTCACGGCGATATTGATGTGGCGATTTTGGCATTCGGAGTTCTCGGTGATCAGCAAAACTTTGATGAGGATCCGCAATCAGCAGTCAGCGCGGTGCATACCAACTACACCGCATCGGTTTCGGCTGCACTTTGTCTCGCGTCGCAATTTCGTCAGCAGGGTCACGGCAAACTGATTGTGCTGTCAAGCGTGGCAGGTGAACGGGTTCGCAAGGCTAATTTTGTTTACGGTTCAAGCAAGGCCGGCCTTGACGCTTTCTGCCAAGGCTTAGCTGATTCATTGGAGGGTTCAGGAGCCAGCGTGCTGATCGTGCGACCGGGCTTTGTACATTCGGCAATGACAGCGGGGATGAAGCCCGCTCCATTTTCGACGACGCCCGAGGTGGTTGCGAATCTCACCGTCAAGGCTTTGAACGCTGGTCAGCGAATGGTCTGGACGCCCGGAATTTTACGATGGTTGTTTATGGTGTTGCGTCACTTGCCAGGTCCGCTATGGCGTCGCTTGCCTTTGGGCTGACTTCAAGAACTGACGTGTCAATGTTGGCGTAGTCGGGGTTGAATATGCCGCGACATGTAGGTGTGCAGGTGCCATCTGGGCGCGGAGTGACTGGCACTAGAACCTCGACTGCATAATCAAAGAGAGGTTCGTAGGGGGAGTCGTATGGGCCAATACCATCGCCTGTCGAGCACTTTTGATACAGGCGAACTAAATCATGCTGATATGAACCTCTGAGACAGAAACTGTTTTCGACAACTTGGTTTGGCACATCAGAACCGAACTTGGTGGACTCATTGGGTTCAATCCATCCCGACCAAAAACGGGTCAGGATTAACCAATCAGCGCTTTGCACATCATCGGCAAGACGTGAATCGGCTCGGTCAGCAAGACCTGGATCCATCTCTATGAAATAAGTTGCCGGAATGAGATCGGGGAAAAGGTAATAAAAGAAAGCATCACTATAAGAAGTGTTGCGTAGATCCACGGGGCCGACTAACAGACGCTCGCCAGGATGAGATAACTGATCGAGATCTTCAACTACTTGAAGTGATGCCATATACGGTCTGTCGTCTCCGAGATAGAAGTATCGATCGCCGCGAGTCACTTGCAGAACTTCGGTTTTTCCTGACATGCTGCGCCACGCCAAATCGGTGTAGCTCCGCAGGGTATAAAACGGAACAAAGATCACAACAACGCAGAGTGTGATTGAAAAGGCTGTGACTAAGCGAACAGTTGGATGTGTCCTAGGTGCTTGGTGGCGAATCAATTCAATGAGAGCGATGATCAATACAGGCCAAGAAATGCACGAGACCCACAACAAGTGAGCGCTATCTGGTCGTTGTAATGCTTGGGGTAAAAGTCCGATACCAAAAAGGGCGACGATGAAAAGTGTGACGCCGCGCTGTTGTGAGGCTGTGGAATCGGAGCGTCTGATGACCCGAAAGCCGATGACGGCTATGAGTAAAGCGATCACAGGTAACAGGAAAAACCAAACAAAAAGCTGTTGCGGCGCGCTGAGGTGCGGCACACCCCACCATGGCGCAAATTTTTCACTAATGACTTGCAACGCGCCTTGCAGATACTGCCGATTCGGCGGCCGAGGTAATTCGCGACCAGGTCGCAGGTGGATGACTGGATCCAATAACACGCCACGAATAATTGCACTAGGTCCTGCTTGAATCAGATGAATCCATAAAGACGTGAGGCCCACAGCAAAGCCACACATCACCTGGCTGACGATACGTCGTGAACGTTTCCACAGTGCCCAACCGAAAACGAGCGCCAGCGCTAAAACTAAATCGGGGCGAAAGGTGAGTGCCAGCCCAGCGAGTAAACCGGCAGTGATCCAACTAGTGCGCGTAGGGAGGAGTTGACTTTGGCGATTGATCGCCCGGGCGCAGAAAATAACTGACCATAATGCAATTCCTACACCGCCGCTCCAAGCCAATGCTTGCAGTCCAATGGGTGTGAGGACAAAGATTGTCGAAACGCATCCCACAAGGGTTGACGCTTTCTTACCCCAAGGGCGGGTGATGACAACTAAGCCGAAGATCACCAGTACATGTTGCGCCAACCCAAATGTTCGTTCTGACATGAGACTGACATCGAAGACGCGATACCACAATGAAAGTACATGCAGAGACCCAGGTCCGTAGAGATGCAAAAAGTCAACATTGGCAACAGCGCCTTTGATGACCCGCTCGGGAAAGACGAGCATGAATCCTTCCTCCATGGACGAGCCGATCGCACGATAGAGAGCCGGAAGAGTGATGGCAATCGTCAGCGCTACGAAACCTAATGATGCCCATGTTGCGCGAGCCTGCTTACTCACAACCGAGCGCACATCTATGGTTGCGCCCTGAACAAAGGAATTCGCTCCGACAGTCGCAGGCTCATCATTGTGGCGGGGACTGCGTGGCGCATAGCGGGCGCGTAAACGTTGCAGCAACGGGTATCCGCCCACGGCGGCGAGCACGCACAAGGCTGGTTCGGCGGGGACGCGAAAACGAGTGGTACCATAGGCGTATATCGCGGTGAGGGTGACGTTGATGAACAGTGCTCCAAGAGGTAGCAGACCAGCCCGTCGACGGCGGATGAGAATGGCGCCATAGATGGAAGACGCAGCAAGGACGTAGTACATCAACAGTCCAGCGCGAGCAGCATTTTTATTGCGTCCCTCAATGGGAGCGAACTCGGTGTTTTGCCATGGGCGGAACAATTCCCATTGGCGACCGACTCTGGCGGCAACAACTTTGGGTAATTCGGAGATGTGTTCGGAGGCGTAGTCAAAACCTTGACCCCGCCAAAAGAGAGATTTTTGTGCTTCGTCACCGGTGGCGTCAATACCTTGAGACCGCAGATCTTCTTGGCAGGCAAAGGACCAAAAGCCAATGAATTTTCCGCTGTAGGCGGGATCGCAATTGGCATAGACAAAGAGTTCATTGCCATTAGTTGAAAGCGGAACGAGAACTTCGAATGATCGTGCATTGCGCAGAGTCCACGGAGTCAGCACCAAGATGCAAGCCATGCCAGCAAGAGCGATGTGCTTGAGTCGTGTGCGCCATGAAAGATCGCCCGAAAAAAGAATCCAAGGCACGACGAGCAACACAGAGAGCAGCAGTCCTTCGCCACGGGTGAGGGCTGCGAGACCCACGAGTAGACCCATTGCTGCGGCCCACTTGAAGGTCGGCTTGCCTTTCCAGCGGTAAGCGGCATACACCGTCGCAGTCGTACACAGGGCCATCAGTCCCTCGGGAAACATCACTCCATCGACGAGCCACAAGTTGGGATAAATAGCCGCTAAGAACATCGCCAGAATTGTGATGCGCTGTGCCGATTGGCGTGGAGCGACCTGATGGGCCACGAGTCCGATCATCGCCACGAGGGCGGTGCCGATGATCAGTGAGAAGACCTTGTGATCAAAGTATGTCGTCCCACCAAGTCGTGAAATGAAGGAAAGTACAAGTGGATAGAGCGGTCCGTGTAGGGCACTGGCGCGCCAATTTTGAAAAGCAATAAAATTTAATGGCTCAGGGAACCCGTGACCAGTGGCAAGAAAGTTCGCCGTTGAATGGTAGAAAAGTGGATCTCCTCCGTCTGTTCGAGTAGGTGCAACAGCGAGAAGTGTGCCTAATCGAACGACGAAGGACAATGCCAGCATGGCCACGAAACCGCTGCGATAAGAGGGCAGAACCCAACGCTTTTTGTTGATTGTCAGACAAAGTTGGGCGACACCAAGAAAGATCAGGTAACCCAAAGTGATGGCTGTGAGCGCGGCCCACAAAAAAGTAGTGAGTAATGGACCGATGAGGGTAACGACACTGCCCGAACGGTTGTAGGAAACGCGTTCAACATGTTGGCGAGCAATCAGATCAAGACTTTGACGGCTAAAGAGAAATAAGCCTGGAGCGCAATAGGCGAGACAGTTAATAAGTCGTCGAGCGCTGGGGGATTCTCGAGCGAAGGGAAATGGCAATTCCAGGCTCGGCTGGCGGGACGCAACATGTGCAACGACAAGAAGTGCACATGTAACGATGAGCGCTGGGGCAAGATATGGACCCAAGAGATTTTGGCTGCGGATAAGAAAAAGTCCCGATGCAAGCAATCGGCTGGGATCCTTTGCGCCTCCAGTATTGAGGACGACGCTGGCGAGAAGCGTGGACCACCACAATGTGTAAGAAGTCAGCACGACAATCAGGAGGCCTCGGCGGGTACCTGATGTACGAGAGAAACAAGAGATAGTTCTGTGCCCAATGACAACTAAGGAACAGGTGATCACCAGCCACAACAGAATGTCTAACCATCTGTCGGCGTGCGACCCTTCGTTGAGGCGACTCGTGAGGAGCGCAAGTCGCAAGAGACAGGCGCTCGCGAGAACAGCACCTGGCCGACGAATGCGGTGAAAGAGTTCGGACATAGGAATGTGGCAATAATAGGCGGACACACCGCTCTGCTGGTGCTCTATCGCCCGAATCAACGATGGCACGCGCAAGGAGTCTGCAATGGTACTTTTGAGAGGTCGTGGATGTTCCTCTCTCACCCTCTCTGCCTGTCGCAAAATCGCGGCGAGGTCCTTTTTTGCTCGTTGTAGCGATCTTTGCGGTAGTGCTCTATTGGTGGTGGCCAGGCTTAGCAGGGGCGGGTGATCCTGATACTGATCCAGACGTTTTAGTGATCGCTAATGGTGCTATCGCCGATGCTCGCGAGGTGGTCAGTAGGCGTCTACGCGAAGAGGGCTTTACTGTCGGCTGGAATACACCCCGAGGTGCATGGTGCGATCTGAGGAGCGAAATTGACGCACTCAATCTGAATCCGAGTAAGGCAGTGGTGATCTTTCTTGATCCGCTGACATCTGCGTCAAACTGCGATCTCGGCGATGAACTTTTGGCTCAAAGAATTCTCTATCAACTACAAGTGCGTTTTGGGGCGCGGGTACTCGTCGTGACTGGGTTGGATGCACAAACTGATCCAGTTGTGAACCATCTAGAACGCTCCGGAGCGACGGTAGTCAACCCCTCGTCGCTACTTGGCGAGAGTGGCCTCAGCAATGAACATGTTGGTTGTTTATGGTGGGACGATTGTCTCACAGACGCCTCCGGAGTCGGGTACGTCATTGTTCGTGATGAGAACGGATTGACAATGGCTGGTCAACAACGTGTTGCTCGTGCCATCGTGGCTGGTGTGCAGTGATACAAAAGTTCAGCACACGCACCTTTGTCTGGGTGCAGAGTCGAGTTGTCGAGCGACCTCGCTTAACCCTCATTCTCTTAGGAGTTTTTATTGCTCTTCCAGGATTTATGGCTATTGGCTCGATGATTGGCGAGCGCTGGTATCCCACAGGTGATGTTTCGCATACTGAACTTATGCTGCGAGCGATTCCACATCATTTCCCGCTCATTGGGGTGGCGGCTCGCGTCGGCAATGACCTCAATAATCAAGGGTCAACACCAGGTGCGTCAATGGCTTATGTGATGTATCCCGTGTACTTGCTCTTTGCACGCACAAGTTTTGGGGTTTTGGTTTCATTGTTAGTAGTCCATGTGCTTGGCATTGTGGCTGCTCTGCATCTGGCGAAGAAATTTGGTGGTCAGGCCTTCGCCATCATTCTGGCTTTCGGGATGGCAGTGATGATTCGCTCTTTATCTCCTCGTTTTTTTCTTGAGCCATGGAATGTGTGGGTGCCGGTGTTTACATTCTTTGTTTTCGTGCTCTTGATATGGGGTCATGTGCTGGGTGCGCATCGTTGTTTGCCATTGGCAATTGCGGTGGGAAGTTTCTGTGTGCAGACGCACATTTCCTATGTTCCGCTTGTCTTAGGCCTATTGGCTCTGAGTTTGTTTTGGAGAATCTATGAGGATCGGTCTGCCACGCCAAGAACCTTTGCACCCTTACGCCGCTCTCTGAACTGGTCAGTGCTCATAGGTGCGGTGATGTGGTTGCCGCCAGTGATCGAGCAACTCAGGCCAGGTTCGGGCAACCTCCATCGCCTCTGGCAACACTTCACTGACCCACCATCGGACACTGTTGGATATCGAGCAGCCTTGAAGGCGATGATTGGCGAATTCAATCTTGCTGGACCATTTGTGTCAGGTCCCGGCAAGGCACCCTATGATTCGCCAAATTTTCTTGGCTTTGCTGGATTTTGTATCATCATCATGATCGGAGCGTGGCTCGCCTTGCGTCGCCGAGATCGACTCGTGCTCTCGTTGCAATCTGTGATGATGGTGACAACCCTGATTGGTTTAGTGTCAACGGCGAGAATCTTCGGACGTTTTTATGACTATGTCATTCGCTGGATGTGGGCTCTCGCTGTGATGTGGCTTGTGGCCTCCGTATGGTCAATGTGGCGCGCGGTTGGCGGTCGATCCAAGAAAAGTGCCAACGACAAGCGCTTGATGGCGGGTGCGCTTGCCGCTCTCACGATCGCCATAACAGCCAGTGGAACAATCGCTTCTGTAGGGGCAAATCCGCCGTATCGCAACGATTCAAAATTGGTGGGTGGGCTCGCTCCGCAACTTACCGAAGTTCTGAGTCGGCAAACCGATTACCTGTTGCGCTGGCATGACCCAGCGGCTTTAGGAGGCACAGCATTCGGATTGCTGCTTGAATTAGAGCGTCGTGGTGAACACCTTTTTGTTGATCAGTGGGCTAGCGCCGCAGCCCGCCCGTTTCGTGTGCGAAATGAATCTGAGACCGACTCGGTGTTGTGGTTGGTGACGGGGCAAGAGAATATTTCTACCTTTGCGTTGCGTGATGATGCTGCGCAGTTGGCTTTCTTTGACCCTCGCTCAAACGCTGAGCGCATTGAATCTGACGATTTGCGTATTCAGATCAACGAGGAAATGTCCGCTCTCGGTCATCCAGAATGGGTGACATTGCTTGATTCTCAATATGGGCATATGCAAATCTTATTATTCACCCAAATTCCTGACGATCTTTTTACCAAGGTGGCGCGTTATAGCGAGATCCGGGTGCCGGGCGCCGTATTCGAAGTTCCACTCGGGGCGGATCTGTTTCCATGAGTGAGATAGCGGATACCTCTGACAATCTTTCTCTCGTCGAGATGGCTGGTGAAATGCTTGACCGCGGCACTCGTCGGGTGCATGTTTTGGCGTGGCGTGATTTTGATGACAACGAAGCAGGTGGTTCAGAAAATCACGCTGATGAGTTTATGAAGCGCTGGCAAGAAGCTGGCCTCTCGGTTTTACATCGAACATCCCATGCCGCGGGCTTGCCCGCAGTCGCACAACGAAACGGTTATGACGTAGTTCGTCGTGGTGGGCGGATGACCGTTTTCCCACGAGTCATGGGTTCAGAACTCACGGGTCGAATGGGAGATTATGACGCTCTTGCGGAGATCTGGAATGGGGTGCCATGGATGTCGCCCTTATGGTGTCGCAAACCGCGTATTTTGATCCTTCATCACATCCACGGACCGATGTGGAATCAGGTCTTTCCTGCTCCGTTGGCGGCACTTGGGCGGGCCTTGGAAACGAAGTTTGCTCCACCCTTTTATCGGCGCACCCCAACTGTCACGACATCGGATGACACACAACGAGAACTCATTGAATTGGGTTGGAAGCCAAATCTCGTGACGACGGGACCCGTTGGAGTGGATGCTTTTTTTAGTCCAGGTGGAACTAAGACTGATCATCCGTCGGTTCTGGCGGTAGGCCGGCAAGCGCCAGTCAAACGTTTTGTGGAACTTCTTGAACAAGTGGCAGTGGCAAGAAAACGTGTCCCGAATCTTTCTTTAACCCTGGTCGGTGACGGACCACAGCGCCCACAAATCAATCAATGGATTGAACGCAATGATGCCCGTACATGGGTCACTCTCGCTGGGCGGGTGTCGCGCGAAGAGTTACGCGAGCATTATCGCCGGGCGTGGATCATGACGAGTGCTTCATTGGCCGAAGGTTGGGGACTCACTCTCACTGAAGCCGCTGGCTGTGGTACGCCTGCAGTGGCCACTGATATCAGCGGGCATCGCTGTTCAGTGTTGCATGACGAGACGGGAATCCTTGCTCCGCTTGAATTAATGGGTCAACGCATCGCCGATATTCTTGTCGATGAGAAGTTGCGCAATGAACTGTCAACCCGCGCCCAGAGTCGGGCTCGGTCTCTGACATGGGATGCATTGGCCACCGGCGTGCTGCGCCCTCTCCACGCTCAGGTGGTGCAGCGTCATTCAACGCGGTAAGAGTCGAGTCCCTTTTTTGACGACGCTGAGGAGTCCCTGTTTTGCGGAACGGCGATGTTGAGAGGCACCGAGATCGTTGGTCGCCTGACGATTAGTGACAAACCAATCAAAACTCTGCTGAAACATCTCATCGTTAGACCAACGAGGAGCCCAGCCAAGTTGGCTATGGGCATGTTCCACATCAAACCACATTGACTTTGAATACATAATCCAATGGTACGGAGCAAAAGGGGCAAGGTGCAGTCCCGCTGCCAAGCGCATCGCTAACGAGGTGGGACCAACGGGCAGTGATCGCACGCGCGAACCAGTATTGGCATAGGAGCATAAGTGTTCTAACGCTTCACGCATTGTTCCAAAGCGATCTGTTCCCGCATTGAAGATATTCGGATCACTTGTTGTTCCTGCCAATAGACAGATCTCGGCTAGGTCTTCCGCGTGCACAAACTGATAGCGGTTATCACCCTTTCCCAGAACAAAAGGATCGGCCCCATCAGCAATCCAATCAAAAAGAATTCCAAAAATACCCAGTCGTCCATGTCCGAGAATTGTTCGCGGGCGCACAATAGAAATATCTAGTCCACTTTTGATTGCTGTATGACAGAGGTTCTCGGCTTCTAGTTTGGCAAGTCCGTAGGCCTCCAAGGGGCGTGGCGCATCGTGGGGGAAGACTGGATTTGATGCTGGTATACCGAATATCGCGCTGGAGGACGTATGGACAACCTTGCGCACTTTGTGTTCGATGCAGGCATCTAAAAGGATGCGCGTTCCATCAATGTTGACGGTGCGAAGTAGATCTTTGTCTTTGGCGAGTGGAACTTGTGCCACATTATGAAAAACGATATCCACACCCTCTGTTGCAATGTGGACATCGCCTGGGTTGCGGATATCCCCACAGACGAATTCAACGGCTGAGGGTCTATCGGGGGTGTCATTGAGATCAAGGACGCGAACTTGATGACCAGCAGTTATTAATCGTTGCACCAACAGAGATCCAAAATATCCACTGCCGCCAGTCACCAGACTGATTGTCATAATTCGATACCTTGTTGCGCGCACCAACGAATACTGCGCCGCATACCTTCGTAGAGAGACACGGCAGGAACATAACCGAGGTCATGGGTGGCCGAAGAGATATCGCAGGCGATGGTCTTATTCATTTCGCCCAAGACATGGACTTGTTGCACATAGCGTCCAGTCCGTTGGATGAAGCCGTCAGCGATTTCGGCGAATTGTCCGACAAGATTGGGCAGGCGGATTTTGCTCTTTTTAACGATGTGTCCTTCATCGGTCAGGGCACGTCCTACGGTCTCCACGATCTCACTGACGCGGTAAGCCTGTGTATCAGCAATCCACCAACCGCGTCCTGACTCACCCTCCCACGCTCGCGCTCGGCACACACCGTCTACGAGATTGTCAATGAAGACCATCGAGCGGCGTTGTGCCCCGTCGCCGAAGACCGGAAATTTTCCTGACTTCACCATGGAGAAAAAAGTCGTCTGACGCGCTGGCTGAAATGGACCATAAAACCACGGCGGACGCACGATGACAGCATTGAGCCCCTGCGACACACTTTCCTGCACGGCAATTTCACCGCCCATCTTGGAGGCCCCGTAAGCGAGGTACGGATTAAATGGCTCATCAGCGCGAAAAGTGTCTTGAGTGTGGGGGTTATTGCCGAACGGACTGTTGGAGGAGATGTGTACGACACGGCGAGCACCGCGATGTAGTGCTCGTTGCATGATATTTTTGGTGGCTGTTTCATTGACCGCGAAAAGGTCAGCGATTTTCTTGGGATGAATAATTCCCGCGGTGTGGACAAGATCAAAGGCGCCCGAGGATGATGCAAATAGGCGATCTATATCTGATGTGTTGGTGACGTCGCCAGTGAGGATCCTGAGGTCAAGATTGTTGTCTTTCGGCAGAGAAGATTGCAAAAGGACTTCTTCCTCGGAATTGCGCACGAGGGCAATCAGTTGCGAGACACCGAGACCATCGGCGTTGTGGGCGACATGGGCGCTCAATGCCCGACCAAGCCAACCGGCTGCGCCAGTGATGATCAGAGGTAGATGGGTTGAATTGTTAGGCATGGGGCTTTTCCTGTGCAATGAAGTGGCGGGCATTACGAACAGCGATGGCCATCACGCTGGCTTGAGGATTGACTCCCGGGGCATCTGGGAGTAGGGAGGCATCGTTGACATAAACATTTTTCGTCTCGTGCACGAGACCGTAACTCCCGGCTCCACACAACTGGCGATTTTCGCCCAAGGGAACCGTCGAACAAAGATGAACGGTCATCACGCTCGCCTTATTCACGCTGAAGCGTTTTTGCGCTAACGCCAGATCTTTACGCCCACGTATGATCGGTGCTCCACGAAATGAGGGGTAGACCTCTGTAGCGCCAGCCTCAAGCATCAGTAATGAAAGTCGGGACAATCCGCTACGCAATAGTTCGCGGTCGCGAGCGGTGAGGCGGTAGGTGACGACTGGATCAACTAATCCCGGCACGCTCATCACCCGTCCACGCCCCTCGCTGGTAATGGCCGCATAATAAACAGCCATATTGCGCCAGTCTTCAATGGCACCCTTGAAATCCGACCACTGATCAAGCAGGGAAAGAGCGATGAGTCCTGCATGACTAGCCGAACCTCCGAAGGAGAGATCGGGTGCAAATTCTTTGACTTGGTGCACCGGAACATCGTCAGGCACATTGATGGCATCGGCAAAACGAGCGGAGAGTTTGACGGTTGGATGTATTGCCAAGGTTTGTCCTATGTTTTTTCGCAATCCAGAACGCTGCAAGATCGCAGGTGTTTGAATTGCGCCGCCGCAAACAAAGACGAACTTGAAACTGATTGTTCCTGCTTGACCATTCGCCAATGAGACATCGGCAGATGTGGCCTTGGCATGGGAAATATTGATTTTGTTGACGCGACATTGGGTCAAGATACGCGCTCCAGCTTTCGCCGCGCGTGGTAGATAGGTACGCGTCATTGACTGTCGCTGCCCATGCCGCGGGTTGCCGTCGGGATAGGTCATCCAGCGCGGACTCTCGTCATGTTTCCAGCCCAGAGCGTCGGCGCCTTGACGAAGAAGTTGACTCGGAACACTGGCAGGTCCAGGTAGATGAGTGACATGAATATCAGTTTCAACTTCAGTGGCAGTCTTCATTAATTCATCGGGGTCAAGATCGCGAACATCCCAGCGATCTCGCCACCGTTCAACAACTTCAGTCGGTGGCCGTCGATATAAGCCACTATTCACTTCAGTGCCTCCTCCAGCACAACGTCCTTCGGTATAGGCAATACTCGGTAGACCGAGTGCCACCGTGACACCGCCACCGCGATATTGCTGCTCCATTTGATCTAATGAAAATGGAGCGACTGTGCCTTGTTCAACCCATCGACCCTCTTCAACGACGAGGACGTCAAAGCCAGCTTCGGCCAAAAGTGCTGCGGTTGGTGATCCGCCTGCACCAGATCCGATGATTAACACCTCACATGACATTTTTGACTCGTTGGCGTCATCCCAAATTTGTTGCACGCTGTTCATGCGGGTGATCCATCGGAGCGCGTATCAGGCCATTTTTCCCAGATATAGGCATAGGACAAAGAACGAATTAATCGGAAATACTCGCCCAAAAGGGGAAGGTGAGTCTTGCTCAGCCATAGCAAGCGTGGTTGACCAGCGATTGATGCGAAGAGACGCACAAACAGGGCGATCGCAGCAACGCCAAGTCGCATATGGGTGGCGAGAACACCCAGTCGGCGCACAGTGAAAGTCGCGACTTCTTGCGCGACTACCTCTGGTAACCCAGGTAGGTCATGTTGCAATATCGTCACTGCAGTGGAGTGCACCAAAGAATGAAGAGAAGGTGCCAGTGCCATGCGAACAAAGTTTACTAGGTGTCGCCTTGTCGGCGGGGTTCATGATGCAACCGTCGACGAGTCCACGGCGAGTAGAGTTTTGGCGTGTTTGGATCCCTGCGCCAGCGTTCGCTTGAGTG
>SHUW01000037.1 GCA_009694465.1 Ilumatobacteraceae bacterium | reverse complement strand
GACCAATTGGGTGGTGGTGAAAATTCACTATGAGTGAGACGCCCAAAGTTTTGGTTATTGATGACGAAGAAGCGATTTGTGAACTGATCGTGGCTGTCGCCGAGTCGGCTGGCTTTGAGGCGACATCGGCCAGCCTTCCCAGAGATATTGAGGATGCCATCGGTGGTCGTTTTGACTTGGTTGTCCTTGATCTGTCTCTCGGCGAAATAGATGGCATTGAGATCATGAGCAAGTTGGGCGCAACTCATCGTGGCATGCCCGTGATTCTGGTGAGCGGGGCAGATCAAACACTGCTGGATACAGCTGGTCGAATTGCCGAGATGCACAAACTCCGCGTCATCGGTACATTCGCCAAACCATTTTCGTTGGATGTGTTGAAAACGGCGATGATGGAGTGGTCGCAGGTGATTGATCAGGGCATGGATCCCACCGGACCCAAGGTCATCATCAATGCTGATTTGTTATTGGATCCAGATCTCTTGCACCTCGCCTATCAACCCAAGGTCTCCACGCAGACAGGTGAAGCGCTCGGTGTTGAAGCGCTCGTTCGTTGGCGCCACAAAGATCACGGAGATGTTTCGCCAGCGATTTTGGTTGCCCTCGTTGAACAAGAGGCACGCACCAGCGAGTTATTGGATTTAGTGATGATGATGGCTGCTCGTGACCGAAAGCGCTATCGCGCTTTGGCATCGCTTGCTGATATCTCAATCAATATTTCCGTGTTGGACCTCAACGACGAGGAATTGCCGCGACGTGCGCAGCGCGTCCTCCTAGAAGCGGCACCTAGTGAGAGATGGACATTTGAGGTCACCGAAACCGCGCCAATTACTGACGTCGCGCCTGCCTTGGCCATCTTGACCCGCTTGCGCATCGCAGGTTTTCGTTTATCGGTTGATGATTTTGGCACTGGCACTAGCAACTATGAGCGACTTTTAGTGGCCCCATTTACAGAACTAAAAATTGATCGGGCAATGGTGAGTCGTTTAGATATTGCTGCTGTGGAACCAGATCCGATGGTGCGATCGGGTATTGACGTGGGCCATTCTCTCAATATGCAAGTGGTGGCCGAAGGCGTTGAAACAGCGGATCAGTTTCGTATGGTGCGTGATCTCGGCTGTGATGCAGCGCAGGGTTATCTCATCTCACCGCCAGTGGTGCCGGTACAGATTGATGCGGCTCTTGATGAATGGCGTCGCAAGTTTGAGTATTTGTCCTAATGCGCAAGACGAAACAAGATAGAAACTGCTGCGTGTAAAGTCTCGGAACTTTTCGCGCTGGAGAGACCCATCGCGGATTTCAGGTAATCGACATTTTCGAGACTCAAGGTGAAGTCGAGAATTCGTCGTGCGTTGGCAGAGTCAGGATGATTGTCAAGTTCTTGGGCGAATTGTTTCATTGTTTGATGGCGCAATATTGAGCGCCGTTTCTTGAGAGCGGATGCGACAACTGTGTTCTTGCGTGCCGCGAGAACCGCAACTTGGTAGACGCTCTCGACCTTGTCGTAGAGATGCAGACGTTGTTCGACAATGGCGGCGAGGCGTTCGCTGAAGTTTCCATCTGATACAAGATCTTCGTAGAGATTTTTAACGCGTGACCATTGCAACTCAACGGCGAAGGCCGACAAGTCTTCCATGTCATCGAAGTATCGAAAGACGGACCGTTCGGAAACTTTGGCAATCTCTGCGATTCGTGCTGCCGGAGGTTGAATCTCGCCTTGGGCATACAGATCAAGTAAGGCCGCGACAACTGCCGCCTTATTGCGGTTGCCGCGCTCGCGCCGCCCGTCAGTTTGAAATGACGACGGGGAATCGTTACTTTGCTTCGTTGCAAGGCGGTCTGTTGCGGAGGGTGTATTGGCGGGCACCCCGTGAGCCTAGAGGTAGTGGCGCATGACTGCCAATTTCTTGTCCATTTCGAGCGTCAGAACTATTTTTTTGAGTGACAGCAACGGCCGATGGCGTCGAGGAGACGATCCACGTCGTCGTTTTCGATGTAGCGCACCACGCCAGCGCGAATAACTCCGCCACGACTGGCAAGACCGAGGTGTTCAACCACCTCAACTGCGTAGGCATGTCCATCCCATAAGGCGATTTTTTCCGCAGCCAGGCGGGCACTGATCTGCGCCGGGTCACGATCGGCAATGACAAAAGCTGCGGTGGGTGCTCGCAGTTGTCCATCGCTGGGTCCGATGCGCCGAACCCCAGCGATATTGCCGAGGCCGTCCCACAAGCGTGAGAAAACTTGTGACTCATATTCGGCCAATTGCCCCATGTCCTCTTCGATTAAAAATCTGGCGGCGGCTTGCGTTCCAGCGATGGCTTCAAAATTTGGCATTCCAGTTTCAAATTTGCGAGGTCCACTATCGCCTGCGGGACGCACGCGCCAGATATCAAGTTCGGCCATCAATTCTGGGCGACACCAGATGACTCCACAATGCGGTCCGTACCATTTGTATGGCGACGTGACTAATACATCGCAATCAAGGCCGGCAATATCAATGGTGTGATGTGGTGCTGCGGCAACGGCATCAACATAGACATATGCGCCGACGGCATGAGCATGGCTAATGATCGGCTCCAAATGAGGCATTGTGCCGAGCAAGTTAGATGCCGCTGGCAACGTCACCCAACGCGTGCGTTCGTCAATCAGGGCAATCACACTGGCTGAGTCAAGGACTCCCGTGAGGGGATCAAAGTCTGCCAATACTTGCTCGGCTCCAGATCTTTCGCAGGCCCGACGCCAGGGCATGACGTTGGAGTCGTGGTCGAGTTTGGTGCCCACGACTCGATCACCTGGACGCAGGGTTTCGGAAATGGCATTGGCCATCGCCATGTTGTTGGTCGTCGTGTTGGGACCAAAACTAAAACCTCTCGGATCAGCATTGAATAATTGACCGAGAGTCACTCGGGTGATGTCGAGCAACTCTTGGCATTGTTGAGCGGCCTCGAAAGGCCCTCCGACGGCAGCGGTCTGACCTGACAGCATCCAATCGTGGACTGCGGAAATGGCCGAATCGACCATCTGTGTACCCGATGGGCCATCAAATCTCGCCCACATGCCCGCTGGTCCAGCAAGTGCCGGAAAACGATGCTGTAACGAGCCCGACACGATCGTGATTAGCGGCGCGCTGCGGCTTTGGCGAGACGCTTGGCGGTGCGTCCAATGGGTGCAATATTGCGTCCGTCAAGGTCCCCAAGTTCAATGCCGTTATTGAAAAGCACGCGATATCGCTCCCAATTGAAGCCATTGGCCAAGAGAACTTTGCCCTCAGTGCCGTTGGGGACATCGGCCAAATCAACAATCGCGACTACTTTGTCCCGAAGGCGAAGTTGCAACTGATCGCTATGGGGAGTGGCTAGTGCATGGGGCTTCCATCGGGGCTTCCAGGTGGCTTTCATCGGGTCTCTCCAAAGTAAGTGTAAAACGACATACACCAACTATGCCTTATGACGAGTCCTCAGTGCGACATCGCCGATACACTCTGCTCTCTGTGAAGACGACCTGCGAACCCCTAGAGGGCAACAAAGTCAAGCTCTCCGTCGAAGTGGACGAGACTGATTTTGCCCGTGACATTGACGCTGCATTTGCCAAGATTGCCTTGGAGGTGCGCTTACCCGGCTTTCGTGCTGGAAAAGCCCCACGCAAAGTACTTGAGGCTCGGATAGGTATTGGTGCTGCTCGCGAGCAGGCCTTGCGTGATGCCGTTCCCCAGTATCTCGGTTTGGCGGTACGCGAGCACAATGTGGACATCATCGCCACACCTCAGATTGATATCACTGGCGGCCAAGAGGACGGGCCCGTGTCATTTGATGCCACCTGTGAAATTCGTCCAGTCATTTTGTTGCCTGGTTATGCAGGGCTACGCGCCGAAGTGCCAGCGATCGAAGTGCCCGATCAAGAAATTGATGATGTCCTTGATGCTGAACGCCGCCGTCTTGGCAAGTTGGAGACCGTTGATCGTGCCGCCAAAGAAGGCGACTTCGTCATTGTTGATTTAGTAGGCAGTCGTAACGGCGAGCCGGTTGTTGGTTTGGCCGTTGAAGAATGGTCTTATGAGATTGGTAAAAAGTGGGTGGCCCCATCATTTGATGAGAATCTCATCGGTCAAGTGGCGGGTGCCTCTTTTGCTTTCAGCGACACACCTTCTGGTACTCAGGAGGCCGCAGATTTCGCAGTCACTTTGACTTCGGTTCAAGAACTCGTTGTGCCTGAATTGAGCGATGCCTGGGTTGCTGAAAATATTGAAGATTTTGAGAATGTTGCCGAGTGGCGCGAGTCAGTGGTTGATCGCCTCACGACAAATCGTCTCAATCAGGTTCGCAATGTCGTAGTAGAAAAAGTGACCGATGCTCTTATTGAATTAGCTGACATTGAAACGCCCGAAGTCATGGTTGCTGCTGATCTTCAACGGCGAGTCGAAAATACGATTCGCCAGTTTCAAAATCAGGGCATCAACATTGATCAGTGGCTCCAAGCAACTGGTCAAGATGCGCAGTCCTTCGTTGAAGGTTTGCGTCCACAAAGCCAAAAAGCCGTCAAGGTTGACTTGGCTCTGCGCGCTGTTGTCAAGGCTGAAAACCTTGAAGCGACTGACGACGAAGTCGAAAACGAATTTGAGTCAATGGCGGACCGCAGCAATGAAGCGGCTTTCCGTGAGCATCAGATGGCTGGTTCGCCGAAGAATAAGAAAATTAAATTTGTCAGCGTCGAGCAGATTCGTGCGGCGTATCAAGCTAATGACGCTGTCGTTGATTTGGCTGCCGAGATCAGCAAATCAAAGGCTCTTGATTGGTTGATTCACCGTGTTGAATATGTTGACCCAAGTGGCAATGTGCTTGATCGTGATGCAGTGATTGGACGCGCAGAGTCGGATCATCGCCAGGACCACGACGCCGATGACCACGAGCCCGATGAAACCTCCTCAGACACCCAATCCACTGATAACGAACACTGATCGGAACGCTATGAATCTTGATGCTTTTAACTACTATGTGCCAACCGTGGTCGAGCAGACCAGTCGCGGCGAGCGCGCCTATGACCTGTACAGTCGTTTGCTGAAAGAAAACATTCTTTTCTTGGGAACCCCGATTGATGACACGATTGCCAACTTGGTTTGTGCGCAGTTGATTCACCTGGAGAGTGAAAACCCAGATAAGGACATCAACATCTATATCAATAGTCCTGGTGGCGACATCACTGCTCTATTCGCGATTTATGACACCATGCAGTTCATCAAAAATGACATCGCTACGATTTGTCTCGGTCAGGCTGCCAGCGCCGCTGCGGTGTTGCTTGCCGCTGGTACGAAAGGCAAGCGCCTAGCTCTTCCACACAGTCGAGTTTTGTTGCATCAGCCATACGGCCAGGTCGGTTACGGTCAGGTCACTGACCTAGAGATTGCTGCTAAAGAGATCTTCCGGATGCGCGACATTCTTGAAGACATCTTGTCTGAGCACACTGGACAGCCCCGTGAGCGCATCCATGCTGACACCGATCGCGACTTCGTGATGGAAGCCAATGAGGCCGTGGCCTACGGGATCATTGACGAAGTGATTTCCTCTCGCGCCATTGTTGACCGCAGTGGGCCCATTCGCTGAATTTCAGCCCGAGAAGGCCCTCAAGTCCACAGGGCATCCAACCGATAAGGTTTGTGGATGTGTAAGGCTGTGAGGCGAAAGGTTGGATAGACGTGGCTAAGTTTGGTGAGACAAGTGAGACTTTGAAATGTTCTTTTTGCGGTAAATCGCAAAAGCAGGTCAAGAAACTTATTGCTGGGCCGGCTGTCTATATCTGCGATGAGTGCATCGACCTGTGTAACGAGATCATCGAAGAAGAAGTTGGTGAAGCGACCGACCTGCGGCTTGAAGAGTTGCCCAAGCCTCGTGAGATTTGTTCCTTTTTGGATGAGTATGTCGTGGGACAAGTGCAAGCGAAAAAAGTTTTAGCAGTTTCGGTCTACAACCACTATCGCCGCTTGCAGTATCAAAAAGATATTGGACTGTCGCGTCGCGATGAAGTCGAACTAGCGAAGAGCAATATTCTACTTCTCGGGCCAACCGGATGCGGCAAGACTCACCTGGCTCAGACTTTGGCACGAATGCTCAATGTTCCGTTTGCTATTGCTGACGCAACTGCACTCACCGAGGCTGGTTATGTTGGTGAAGATGTTGAAAACATTTTGCTGAAACTGATTCAGGCTGCTGATTTTGATGTCAAAAAAGCTGAAACTGGAATCATTTATATTGATGAGATCGACAAGATTGCGCGTAAAAGTGAGAATCCGTCAATTACCCGTGATGTTTCGGGTGAAGGCGTACAGCAGGCGTTGCTGAAGATCCTTGAAGGGACCGTGGCCTCGGTCCCACCTCAGGGTGGCCGCAAGCATCCACATCAAGAGTTCATTCAAATTGACACCACCAATGTGCTGTTTATCTGTGGTGGTGCATTCGCTGGCTTAGACAAAATTATTGAACAGCGCGTGGGGCATAAGGGCGTGGGATTTCATGCCACGGTTCGCACGAAGGCTGAAAGGGCTGCTGGCGATTTATTCAGCCAAGTTCTTCCTGAGGATCTCTTGGCCTACGGCCTGATTCCCGAATTTGTTGGTCGCTTGCCGATGATTGGTGCTGTCCACAGTTTGGATCGCAGTGCCTTGATTCAGATTTTGACCGAACCGAAAAATGCGTTGGTCAAGCAGTTCCAAAAGTTCTTTGAGTTTGAAGATGTTGAACTTGAACTCACCGATGAAGCTCTGGACGCTATTGCTGAACAGGCTTTGGCACGCGGAACTGGAGCTCGTGGATTGCGCGCGATCTTAGAAGAGACACTTCTGAATGTGATGTTTGACTTGCCAGGTCGTACCGATGTCGCCAAGGTGATCATCAATGCTGATTCAGTGCGTACGAAGGCGGCGCCCACATTGGTTCTGCGATCTGCTCCTCGGGCGGCCCGCCCGCGTCGTGCTGCCAGTTGACCTGCGCCGTACAAACAAGGTAATGCCATGACCTATCAACAGGCTCTTGCTTATCTTGACCATCACGCCTCGTATGACAAGACGGGCAGGATTGACTCTCCCTCAACCGCGACGATTTCGCGACTGTGTGAACTGTTAGGCGAACCGCAACATTGTGCCCCTGTTATTCACATCACTGGGACAAATGGAAAAGGTTCCACAGCACAGATGATTACTCGTTTGTTGATGGCGAGTGGGTTACGCGTGGGGACCTACACCAGTCCACATCTCGAGCGAGTTAATGAACGCTTCACGATTGATTGTGAAGTCATCAGCGACGAGTCTTTCGGCGAACAGATTTCCGCGATTGCTGACCTTGAGGTTCTCGCTGGGATGCGCCCTGGCTATTTTGATATTTGTACAGCGGCCGCTTTTCGTTGGTTCGCCGACGAGGCCGTGGATGTCATGGTGATTGAAGTTGGGCTACTCGGTCGCTGGGACGCAACCAATGTGGTCGATGCTCAAGTGGCAGTGATTACCAACATTGGTTTGGACCATATGGAATTTGCTGGACCGACGCGGGCTGATATCGCCCGCGAAAAAGCAGGAATCATCAAACCGCAGAGTGTTGTTGTGTGTGGAGAGAGCGACGCCGAGATGGTCGCCATTTTTGCTGCTGCGGATGGAGCCTCGCTGTTAGTCCGCAAAACTGATTTTGAAGTCGACTCCAATCAACTTGCGCTCGGCGGACGAGTCATCGATGTGCGCACTCCAACGACTATCTATCCAGAAGTTCTTGTGCCTTTGCATGGGCGCCATCAAGCCGACAATGCGATTGTGGCGATCACGGCAGTTGAAGCATTCTTCGCCCGTGCATTGGAGTCTGATGTCATTGATGAAGCCTTCGCAGCTGTCACCATGCCGGGGCGTTTTGAGGTCTTAGGGCATCAACCGTTGGTCATTGTCGACGGAGCCCACAACCCAGCGGGTGCTGATGTTTGTGCTTCGGTGTTTTTTGAAGATTTTGACCCTGCAGGACGACGTCTGTTGCTTCTCGGTTGCCTACAAGGCAGGGATCCAGATGCGATGTTGGCGGCCTTGCGGGCCGACGATTTCGACCTCGTGCTGTGCTGCACGGCTCCATCTCCTCGGGGCTTACCTGCCCAAGAAGTGGCTCAGGCGGCTCGACGTATGGGCTGCGATGATGTTGAGACCGTGGACAGTGTGGAGGCTGCGATCGGCCGTGCTCTTGAGCACATTGGACCTGATGACGCCCTGTTGATCACCGGATCTTTATATGTCGTTGGGGCTGCTCGGTCATATCTGCGTCGAGTTCTGCCCTGAGAACTCGCCTAGGCGGTAGGATTTGACGCTATGTCTGACCGTACTCTTGTCCTTTTAAAGCCCGACACCGTTGAACGCGGCCTGATCGGATCCGTTTTGTCGCGATTTGAGGCCAAAGGCCTTAAGGTCGTGGCTCTTGAACTGCGCCAACTGGATGCTGACACCTTGGCTCGTCACTACGAGGAGCACGTCGGCAAAGGTTTTTACGGTGAACTCGTGGCTTTTATGTCCCGTGGTCCAGTCGTAGCCTTGGTGCTTGAAAGCCCAGAGAACACCTGGGAAGTCGTGCGCAACATGATGGGAGCCACAAACCCGCGGTCGGCTGCACCAGGAACGATTCGTGGCGATTTAGGTCTCCTATTCACCGAAAACCTCGTTCATGGCAGTGACTCGTTGGCCTCCGCTGAGCGAGAGATCAGTATTTTCTTCCCGAAACTGTAACATTTCGGTAATCACCCGCCCGTTCCTGCGGGCAACACGTCTGAGGAGGCTTTGGCTATGGCGCGAAATAATCCGCTAGCCCTCGGGCGAGATATAGCGATTGACTTGGGAACCGCCAACACATTGATTTACGTGCGTGGTCAGGGCATTGTGTTGAATGAACCTTCGGTGGTGGCATTGGATGTTTCCGATGGTCGACCGATAGCCGTTGGTTATGAAGCCAAGCGAATGATGGGCCGCACCCCGAGCCATATTCGTGCTATTCGTCCCCTGAAAGATGGAGTCATCGCCGATTTTGAAGTGTGTGAAAAAATGTTGCGGTACTTCATCCAAAAAGTGCATAGCAGTCGTTGGAGTAAACCCCGCATGGTCGTGTGTGTGCCGTCTGGAATTACTGGAGTTGAAACTCGGGCAGTGCAGGACGCGGCCGAGTATGCCGGTGCGCGTAAGCCAGTTCACATTATTGAAGAGCCGATAGCGGCGGCAATCGGTGCTGATCTGGCGATCAACGAGGCCAGTGGAAACATGATTGTCGATATCGGTGGCGGGACCACTGAGGTAGCAGTGATTTCTTTAGGCGGAATCGTCACTTCGCAGTCTTTGCGAATTGCTGGTGACGAACTTGATGAGGCCATTATGGCTTATCTGAAAAGGGAGTTTTCCCTTGCTGTCGGTGAGCAAACAGCCGAAGACATCAAAATTCAAATGGGGTCGGCTTGGCCTTTTGCTCAGGAAATCACCAGCGAGATTCGTGGAAGAGATTTGATCAGCGGGTTACCGCGGACGATTTCTCTGACCTCTGGGCAGGTGCGTGAAGCAGTCGCTGAGCCGGTTGCGGCAATCGTCGATGCAGTGCGTACCACTCTTGATAAGACGCCTCCCGAATTAGCTGCCGACATTATGTATAAGGGTGTCACAATCACTGGTGGTGGTTCCCTCCTGCATGGCATTGATCGTCGCTTAGCCCATGAAACGGGGATGCCGATCAATATTGCTAATGACCCTTTGTTCTCCGTGGTCATTGGTTCTGGACGCGCTTTGGAGAACATCGAGATGCTGGGCGGCTTTCAGTCCCAGAGTGATGACTAGGTGGGTGGGCTAGGACTATGCCGGTTTATTCCGTCAGTCGTCGTCGGTCAATAGCAATCCTGGCGTTGACTTCACTTTTGTTGATGACCTTGGACCTTCAAGGGAACTCAATAGTCGGTGGGGTGAGACGTTTATTTGGTGCGATTTTTGAACCAGTACAAGGTTCTGTCCGAGTTGTCACACGACCGATAGAGAACGCCTGGAATGGAATCACTAACTACGGTGAACTCGAGGCGGAGAATCAGCGATTGCAAGATCAACTTGATCAACAAGAGGGTTCATTCATCGCCGCGTTGGCAACAGTTCGTGATGCTCAAGAGTTACTTGCCTTAAACGGCATCGATAACTTGGCCGATATTTCATCGGTAACGGCTCAAGTTATTGGAGATTCGGCTTCTAATTTCTCGCAGACCGTGGAAATTAATCAGGGTTCAAAGCGTGGTTTACGGGTTGGAATGCCCGTGGTGAATGCAGCTGGTTTGGTGGGCAAGATCACTTGGGTTGAGGAAAATCGGGCCATTGTGCTGCTGGCAAATGATGTTCTCTTTGGGGCTCCAGTGCAGGTCGTGAATCAGGCAGAGGTGGTGCCGCCTACGACAAGTACGACGACGAGCAGCACAACAACGACCTCTAGTACAACGACAACGACGAGCACGACGACGATCCCCGTGACGGCAACGACGTTATTCGGATCGGTGACGTCAACTCTCGTTGCTTCACCAACAACTGTCGACTTTTCAGGCATTGATTTCGATCGCTTGAGTACGACGACTATCGGCACCATCGTGACGATTGCTCCTGGGTCAACATCTGCTGGGCCATCGACAACCATTGACATCAATAATTTGTCGGCGGCAGAAACGGGAATTTTCCGCGGCCGCGGCTTAGACGCTGCGCCGATTGTTGAATTTATTGATCAGAACTCGAGATTTGGTGAAGTCCGCGTCGGGGCTTTGATATTTACATCAGGTGGGTCAAGCAGTTTGGCTCCTCGTGGAATCGTTATCGGGCGCGTGATTAAGATTGTTGAACGCACAGGAACTTCAGGGGCAGTGCTTGAAGTGCGCTTGTCGGCACGTTTACAGTCGTTGAACTTTGTCCGAGTCCTGCTTTATCAACCAGTAGCGACGGCGATTCCATGATCAATCTTTTGAATCGTCCAGTGACGCGTCTATTTTTAGTTGGGCTTTTGCTTTTAGCGGTGCAAACAACCTTGCTGACAGAGATGAAGTTTTTTGGAATCATTGCCCAACTGCTTCTGGCGCTTTCAATCACCACTGGGTTGGTGGGGAGTTCAGAAAGTGGGGCGCTGGCAGGTTTTGTTTTAGGTCTGATGTTTGACCTTGTCTTGACCAGTCCACTTGGTCTGTCAGCACTGGTCTACGCCTGTGCCGGTTGGGGGGCTGGATACTTTCATTCGCGCACCTTGGCAAATCCAAAATGGTTGGAGTGTCTTGTGACGGGCATCCTGAGTGGCGTTGCGACTTTCGCCTTAGCTGTCGTGGCGAATGTGATCGGTATTGAGGGGTGGCTTTCGGGGCGCATTATCAAGGTCATCATCGTCGTAGCTTGTGTCAATGCGCTCTCGGCGTTCGTCTTTATTCCCATATCTCGGTGGTGTCTAGCCATTCGTCGTGAACAGCGGATTTCGCCTCCAGCAGAACTATTTTTGTAATGCTGAAGATAATGATGATGGACCGTATGACAGAGTTGCTTCGTGGCTGTTGACAGACGTTCAAGTCGTTTGGCGTCTCTTGGGGCGGTTGCCCTTGTGCTGTTTACTGCACTCGGTATGCGCATGTGGTTTTTGCAGGTTGTCGATTCACCTGCTCTCGAGCAACGCGTTCAAGCCAACAAAACCAGAACTGTGAAGTTGCTGCCTGAGCGGGGCAGAATTTTCGACCGCCAAGGTCGGATCATGGCCGACAATGAACGTATCTTGACGATTACTGTGGCCTGGGAGGCAATGGGGAGTGAAGGCAGTGTCGTAGATACCAAGGATCGGCTCGAGTTATTTGGTCGCTTGTCAAAAGTGCTTGACATGAGCGTGAGCGATATGGAAGAACGCTTCACAGGTAATAAATATAGTCCTCTGTTACCTATGCCCTTGGCAGAAGGCGTCAGCGAAGAGACGGCGGCGTATCTCATTGAGCGTAATGAAGATTTCCCTGGTATTGATTTTGTTGCGCAATGGAAACGCGAATATCCCTTAGCACCTCTCGCCGCCCATGTCGTTGGTTACCTTGGATCGATTACCGAGAACGATGTAGCGCAATATCTTGATGTCGGATACGACCTCAACGAGCGAGTCGGGCAATTCGGGGTTGAGAAGATTTATGAAAGCTATTTACGGGGGAAACCCGGCTACGTCAAATATGAAATTGACTCACGCGGAACAATTTTGAAAGTAGTTGAGAGAATTGAACCAACAGCGGGGAATGATCTGCAATTAGCCATTGATCTTGACTATCAGCAATACGCAGAGCAGGCTTTAGAAACGCAATTGTTGTTACGACGATTCGTCGAAACATGCCAAGCCAAAGACAGCAAGAAGCAAGTTGTGAAGCCACAATTCGCGGAATGCGAAAACTTGAAAAGCCCAGCGGGCTCGGTGGTGATGATGGATTACTCGACGGGTGAAGTTCTGGCATTGGCGAGTTATCCAACTTTTGATAACCGCTGGTTCAACTCGGGGATCTCGAGCGACAAATTTCGCGAAATTTTCCCCAAGACCGATGACCCCGACAAATCTCTTTTGGTCAACCGTGCGATTCAGGGTCAGTACAACTTGGGCTCTAGTTTCAAGCCCTTCGTGGCTTACGCGGCCCTAGACTCAGGGCAACTTGTGGGAGGTAGCGAATACGAGTATCCCGATCGCGGCTCTTACCAACTCACGAGCATCGACGAGGAAACATGTTTAGTGGTCAAATGCATTTATCGAAATGCGTTGTGCGCAGGAGGTAACTACGCCTGTCAATATGGCGACGTCACGGTTGAAGATGCGCTAGCGGTATCGAGCGATACTTTCTTTTATAAAATTGGGGAAGAAATTTTCGCCCAGCGAGGTGGTCAGCCAATTCTCCAAGACGAAGTGAGAAAGTTTGGCTTTGGTAGCAGAACTGGCATTGATCTTCCCTTTGAGACGGCGGGCAGAGTGCCCGACAAAGTGAGTAAGAAAAAGTTGGTTGAAGATGGTGCTTTGATGGCAGGTGAAAGTACTGACTATCTAGTGGGTGACAATGTGCAACTTGCGGTTGGTCAGGGGCTTTTGGCAGCGTCACCGTTGCAGTTGGCACAGGCCTACGGTGCCCTAGCAAATGGCGGAGATGTCAACCGCCCACTCGTGGGACGGGCCTTACTACAACCTGGAACTCCGAATTCCGACATAGTTGGTTACGCCGATATGAGTCAGGCCGTCGTTGAAACTTTCTTGGCTAACAAAGACACCATTCGTAGCCTGAATATTCCCGACGAAATTCGTGATCCGATCATCAGAGGATTGTCTCGGGTGATTACCGGTCCAGGGGTGACCTTTGGGTCGTATCACTCCACAACGGGAGAGCGTTTATTTCGGACTTATCCTTATGACATCCTCCCGATTGCTGGAAAAACCGGTACCGCTCAAGGACGCGCTGGACTTCCGTGGAACGACTCATCAGCATTTGGTGCTTTTAGTCTTGATCCCACTCAGCCGATTGTTGTCACTGCGTATTTGGAGAAAGGTGGCTATGGAGCAAAAGCTGCAGCCCCTGTAGTGAAATGCATGTTCATGGCGGTAGCAGGCGTGGCCAAGATGGGTGAGGTTTTGCCATCCAACCCGCTTGATATCACGGCCACTGTTGCCGCTCCGCAAAGGTTGCTTTCCAACAAAAGTTGTTTAAGCGGCTCGGCGTA
>SHUW01000036.1 GCA_009694465.1 Ilumatobacteraceae bacterium | reverse complement strand
GAAATCTCGGAAGGATACGCAGGCATCATTACAAACTAGCGGAGTCACGACTTGAGTCTGCTGAAGTCCTCAGGTGAATTGAAATTGGCAAGGTGGCTGAAGGGTACGAGAACTCGCAAGGTTCGCAGACCCTTGACAACATTGCTCACCTTGCGCTCTCCCGCGGCCACGGAGCGATTCACAATATCCAAGGTGCTTGACACTCGCCATGCTGAGCAAAGGGGTTGGTTGACCTCAATGTGTGTGACATCTGTTGAGTATGCGTACACCAGATCATCCTCGCTTTGGCTAATGGCAAGATGCAAAGCATCAAAATCATCTTTGGTGACCATGAAGAGGTCAACCGCAAGAATAAATGCAATCCCATCCTGGGCGTGCTTGAGGGCAGTGGCAATCCCGTCGAGTGGACCTTGTCCCCCACCTTGATCCTCAAGGTGGGCCCAGGGTTGTGATTCGAAAAGCTCCTTATTCCGGCCGACTATGAAGACGCCATCTGGGCTAATTTCTTGCAAAAGCTGACACTGATGCTCGACCGCCAACTGAGAAGAGACCGGAAGGAAGGCTTTGTCAACACCCATGCGGCGGCTACTGCCACCAGCCAAGACATAACCTCGGCGACGCATCAACTATGTCAATCCCTCGTGATGGCTGCGGGGACCCCTGATGGGTCAAGTTGCAACAAGAAAATGATGCACCGCTCGGCTTCGTCAGTTTCTCCAATCAAAGCGGCCATTTGCTGTAGACCATGAAGACAACGTAGAAAGCCTTGATTCGAGGGCTGATCCCAACGAACATAGCCGGAACCACGCCAACCATTTTGCCGCAAAGTATCCAGACCACGGTGATAACCAATGCGATAGTACGCATATCGCTCCAAGGTATCTCTTGCGCAGTCACCTAAATGCGCCCAAGCAAAGAGCGATCGCGGGTAACGCATGGCCACCTCACCAAACATTGCCAGGTGCTGATGTGTGGGTGCAGCGAGGGCCGTTGCAAGCGATTCTCTAATCGCCCCTTCCTCCATCGGCAAAACGGTGGTGGGCGGTCCCTGCGGTGTGAGGTTAATGGGATTGCTATTGCTCATAGCGACACAGTATCTATCGCAGAAGCAAAGACACACTCCTGGGTAAGGTAAAGACATGGCTTCATCAATAAACACCTTGTTGCTGGCGATCGACGTCAGCAAGTTGCAAAACTTCATGACGGCAGGTGCCGTTGCTCCCATCGTGATCGGCTTAGTGATCTTTCGATTCGCAGCCAACGCGATGATTAAAGCCTTCGTCATTATTGTGGCGTTGGCCCTTGGAGGTTTAATTTACTCACAGCGAAGCCAAATATCTGACTGCGTTGATCAAGCCAAATTGATGGAGTCCCTTGAGGGAGATCAGGCTCAATGCACAATCTTGGGATACGACTTCCAACTCGATATTCCTTAGGCAGGTTGATTTAGACACCTAGCTCCACGGGAAGATCTCAAGTTCGGAAATTTGTTTGAAAGCCTCTAGTCTGAGCAAATGGAAGTAGCCCTGATTCGCCACGCAATCCCTATTCGCAAAGAATTGGTGAGCGGTGTGGCGGACCCCGAATTATCGGTGGACGGTCGTGCACAGGCTCAACTCTTAGCCGACTATCTGTCCAAAGAATCTTTTGATGCTTTGTACGTCAGCCCGATGAAGCGTGCCCAACAAACCGCCGAAGCTGTCTCAATCGCCTCAGGTTTGTCAATGATCACCATTGATGGAGTCGCCGAATATGACCGCAACAGCAACGAGTATGTCCCGGTTGAAGAACTGAAAGCGACCAATGACCCACGCTGGCAACAGATGGTCAATGGCGAATGGACGGGTTTTGAAGAAACTGAGGAAGAATTTTCCCGTAATGTCGTGGGCACGATTGAATCACTCATTGAGCGCCATGAATCGCAGAGAATCGCCATTGTCTGTCATGGCGGAGTGATCAATGCCTACGTCTCTCATTGTCTAGGTTTGCCGAACAACAGAGGATTCTTTTATCCGAATTACACCTCCATCCATCGCATCGCTGCTGCACGCAGTGGCGAACGGAGCATTGTCACTCTCAACGAAACATCTCATTTGCGTTTGAGTGGATTGCCGATGGGTCTGTTTCAGAAATCCATCAACTAGTGGATCTGATGGCCTAGTTATGAACTCTTCCGGACCCCGCCAAGACCCTATGTACTCACCTCGTGCAGATGTGAGTGGTCTTTTGCGCCACCTTGATTCTTCCGTTTCACCCGCTCACGCTGTTGATTACTGCGCCACGCAACTTCGCCTTGCAGGTTTCCAAGAGATGTCCTTCTCCAAACTGGGAAGTCGTCTCCCTGATTGTGGCTTCATTGCCGAGTCCGGGCTTCTCCTCGCCTGGGATAATGCCTCCGATAATTTCTCACATTTCCGAATTGTTGGAGCACACACTGACTCTCCCTGTCTAAAAGTTAAACCTCTTCCAGACGCTGGAAACTTTGGTTGGCGACAACTTGGCGTAGAAATCTATGGAGGGATACTCAGTAATTCTTGGCTTGATCGCGATTTAGGCTTGGCTGGTCGAATTGTCTTGTCGGACCATTCTGTATCTCTCGTACGAATCGATGAAGCGGTTGCGCGCGTTGCGCAGTTGGCTATTCATCTCGATCGTGATGTCAACGAGAGAGGACTCATTCTTGATAAACAGATTCACCTGATGCCCATCTGGGGTTTGGGAGATTCAACTGAGGGCTATTTCAAAGAATGGTTGAGCACCAAGATTGGGATCAGTTCGTCTTCGATCGTAAGTTGGGATCTTGGCTTATATGACCTCACACCAGCATCTCTCTTGGGTTCGGACTCTTCACTCATCGCAAGTGGACGCTTGGACAATCAGGTGTCTTGTTGGGCCGCAATTGAGGGCTTGATTGCCGCAAAAACAGGCGACGAAACTTCAACTAACTGCTCGGTCGTGGCCCTTTTTGATCACGAAGAAGTAGGTTCACAGAGTACGCATGGGGCTGCGGGTCCACGCTTGCAATGGCTCCTCGAGTCCCTCAACGCACGCAATGAAAGATCATTTCACGAAGTGTTATCTGCCTCACATTGCATCTCAGCCGATAACGCACACGCAGTGCACCCCAATTATCCAGAGCGCCACGATCCACAACATCGGCCCATTCCAAATCAAGGCCCAGTGCTCAAGAGCAACGCCAATCAACGCTATGCCACGTCACCCGAGTCAGCAGCTGTTTTTATTGAAGCCTGCACAGCGGCCGATGTACCATACCAATACTTCGTCTCCAAGAACACAATGCCCTGCGGATCAACCATTGGTCCAATCACGTCAACTCAATTAGGAATTCCTACGGTTGATGTGGGCGTGGCGCAGTTGTCGATGCATTCAGCGCGTGAACTGTGTGGGGCGCTAGATCCCCTCTTGTTCATTCGAACGCTGGCACATTATTTCATTGCTCAGTGAGAACCTTACTTTGAGCGGAATCAAATAAAGTCTGCAGTTCACGGTGAAGCTGTGCCGACACTTCCTTCACTGCTGATCGTGGCATCCGACCGTCCACAGCATCTGGCACTTGAATCGGGGCACCTATGATCACAACCAACTTTCTTGGATAAATGAATTTCGCGCCCTTCCCCATCACTCGCTCACTTCCTCCAATCCCCACTGGGATGATTGGGACTCCCGCTTTGCAGGCAACATAAGCAGCACCGTCCATCAGCGGTTGCACTGTAGGTCCTGACTTTCGCTCACCTTCAGGGAAAAGCACAAGAGGTTCACCAGCTTGCAGGGCCTTGATAGAACGTAAAATCGCCTCTCGATCCGCTGATCCTCTCGTCACGGGAAAGGCTCCTAAAGAAGAAACAATCCAGCGCAAGGGTTGAGTCCTCCACAGAGAATCTTTTCCCATGAAGCGCATTCTGCGGCGGGTACAGGATGAAGCGATCGGAGTGTCTAGATAACTGCGATGCACGGGAGCTAAAACGAATGCACCGTGGTCAGGAATATTTTCTTGCCCCGTAAGAGACATACGGCAATAGGTGCGACAAAAAACCGAGACCGTCGTACGCACGCCTGCGTAAAAAACTCGCGCCCCTATTGCGTCTGTAGCAAGATGTGATTCAACTTCACTCACGACAACCTTCCTTTAACAAGACTGACGATCTGCTCCACAATATCAACCACCAGTCGACCACTCGTGTCGATCAGCACCGATCCCTCAGCCTCCCGAAGAGGACTATCAGCGCGTGTTGAGTCCAAGAGGTCTCTTTCGCTGATCAGTCTTTCAATTTCATCAATATCTCCACCGATCTCAGCAACTCGACGTCCAGCGCGAACTCTCGGCGTGGCCGTGAGGTAGACCTTCAATGTCGCATCGGGGAAAACGACTGAACCGATATCACGACCTTCCACCACACCTCCCCCGCGCACGGATGTCCACGCACGTTGCCTGCTGCGCAAGTTGGCCCGCACAAGCGGATTGGTGGCAATCACGCTGGCCGCCTTTGTCACAGCCGGAGTTCTGATATCAACAGTGACATCAACTCCGTCGGCGATGACTTGATTTTCCAGCACTTCCAAAGAAAGACCTTCACACAAGGCTCCAACTTGTTCGATGTGACTCGGATCTATTCCTAGACGAAGCACCGTGCTTGTGACCGCACGAAACATCGCACCAGTGTCCAAGTACTGCAACTTCATCGCATGGGCCAACGCCTTGGCTATGGTTGACTTACCAGCTCCAGCCGGGCCGTCAATTGCGATAATCACCTGCGCGTCAGACACAGAATTACCAACTGGTCCCCACAGGACGACCCTCGTCATAGCCAGTGGAACTTTGGATTCCCACGGTTGCCCGTTGATGGAACTCTTCATTGGTGTTTGCACCTGCGTAGGTAAAAGAACTGCGAACACCAGCCACGATTTGATCGATGATGTCTTCAACTCCTGGACGCTCAGGATCTAAATACATCCGCGATGTAGAAATGCCTTCTTCAAACAGTTCTTTACTGGCTCGATCAAAGAGACCTTCTCGACGCGTTCTGTTGCGTACGGCACGATTCGAAGCCATGCCGAAATTTTCTTTGTACAGTCGCCCGTCAGGATCGCGCAAAGTATCTGCAGCAGATTCGTAAGTTCCCGCAAGCCAAGAGCCGAACATCACATTTCCTGCACCCGCCGCCAGCGCCAGAGCCACATCACGCGGATAACGGATGCCACCATCGGCCCACACCGACGCGCCCAAACGTCTGGCTTCTTGAGAGCATTCAAGCACAGCCGAAAACTGCGGACGTCCCACACCCGTCATCATTCGAGTAGTACACATCGCTCCTGGGCCAACGCCCACCTTGACAATATTTGCCCCTGCATGCACGAGATCCCGCGTCCCACTGGCTGTCACGACATTGCCTGCGACAATGATTGCATTCGGTGCTGAGGCACGTGCTGATTGCACAGCCTCAAGCATGCGTGTCTGATGTCCATGTGCAGTATCAACAACAAGAACATCCACTCCCATCTCATGCAACATTTTTGCCTTGTGTGCGGGATCGCCATTGACCCCAATCGCTACGGAAGTGAGAAACTGACCATCGGAGTTCAGGGCTGCTCGGTAGAGCGTTGAGCGCAAAGCACCTCGACGAGTAACACAGCCGATCAAGCGCCCTTCAGCATTAGTGACTGGTGCTGCAGTCAGACGTTGTCCCGACAACAAATGAAAGATTTCTTCGAGATCTGTTCCCTCTTGAATACACAGCAAATCAGTGGACATCACATTATGCAGTTGTGTAAAGCGATCGTAACCTGCCGCGTCAGCTTCGGTAAAGATTCCAAGTGGATGATCTAATTCATCGGTCACAATGACCACGCCATGAGCGCGTTTGTGAATCAAACTCAACGCTTCACCAACAGTGTCGGTACGCGAAAGAGTGATCGGTGTTTCATAAATAGGATGCCGACTTTTCACAAAGTTGACCACCGTATGTATGACATCAAGGGGGATGTCCTGTGGAAGCACAACTAAACCGCCTCGCCGAGAGACAGTTTCTGCCATTCTGCGACCAGCAACCGCAGTCATATTTGCAACAACCAAGGGGATCGTCGTACCGATCCCATCCGAAGTGGAAAGATCCACGTCCAAGCGCGACCCAATGTCAGACATACTCGGGACCATAAAGACATCGCTATAAGTGAGGTCATAGGAGGGCGACAAGTCATTTAGGAATTTCATGTGTCGTTATCCTCCGTTGGTACCCATACACGAGTGCGCAATCAGGCTAGGGGCTAACTTGGTCTAGATGAAGCATCCAATCGTTCTTGTTCATGGCTGGGGTGGTTCATTCTCGACTACCTGGAAATCAAGTGGCTTCGCCGATCTTCTTGAAGATGCCGGCAGAACTGTCATCGGTGTTGACCTATTGGGACACGGCCAGGCCCCAAAGCCGCATTCCCCCGAGGATTACGGAGACCTCACTGAACGGATTTTACAAGTCATGCCCCCTGAGCCCGTGGACCTCATTGGCTTCTCCCTCGGCGCTATCACCCTTTTGCGCTTAGCCATCGAACACCCTGATCGGGTGAAAAGTTTGGTCCTATCCGGAATCGGTAGAAATGTCATTGAGCCTGATACTCAAGAATCGCACCGCTTGATCATTGACGCCCTCGAGGGTCATTTGACTGAAGAAAATAATCTTGCGCGCCTTTTTGTGCAATACGCAGAACAACCAGGCAATGACAAAATCGCTCTCACAGCGATAATGAAGAGGCAGCGTGATCCATACACGGCGGAAGAACTCGCAAAGATAATTTGTCCAGTTTTAGTTGTTATCGGTGACAAGGACTTTGCTGGGCCAGGTGATGCTTTGGTGGCCATGTTGCCCAACGCACGCCTTGTGACCTTACGAAACGTGGATCACTTTGCTACGACCGAAAATTTCGGATTCTTTGATGCCGCATTTGATTTCTTAGGTGTGGATCTGCCTTGAGTTCCTCTTCTATCGGAACGAACATTGACCGCGCCCTTGAAATCTTACGAAATGGTGGTGTCATCGGCTTTCCTACTGAGACGGTCTACGGTCTTGCCGCTGATGCTTCAAATAGCGTTGCTATCAATCGGATCTTCGACATTAAAGGTCGCCCAAGGAATCATCCTTTAATCGTGCATCTTGATTCCTTAGCCGAAGCACGTCTCTGGAGCGCCGATTGGTCAGCATCAGCAGAAATTTTAGGCGCTTTGTTTTGGCCTGGTCCCTTGACGGTGATTGTTACAAAAGCACTAACCGTTCACCTTGAGGTGACAGGAGGGCTAGAGACGCTTGCGCTGCGGGTACCGAATCACGCTGTAGCCCTTGAGGTTTTACGAGGGCTTGAAGGTGGTATCGCAGCCCCGTCGGCTAATAAATTTGGCAAGGTCAGCCCGACAACTGCCGAGCATGTGCTAGCTGATCTGGGTTCAGAGGTTGATTACATTTTGGACGGCGGACCCTGCTCCATCGGCCTTGAATCCACCATTGTCGACTGCTCAGCACCCACCATTCAGATTCTCCGTCCAGGTGGTATTTCGCGCGAGGTTATTTCTCAGGTCCTGCCTTTATCAGAACAAGTGACTGGTCCGAGTCGTGCCCCGGGAATGTTGGACTCCCACTATGCCCCGATATGTCGCTTGACCGTGGTCGCTGACATGAACGAGGCGCAAAGCCTGCTCGGGACTCATGCCGCAACTCAGCAAGCACGTATTATTGATGGCAGCAGTGATCCCACTTTGTTTGCTACTCAAATGTATTCGCAGTTACGTCAATGTGACGACGATGGAATCGATCAAGCGATTGTGGTACTTCCCTCACCGAACGGAATTGGTAGCGCGATTCGCGATCGACTGCTTAAGGCCGCTCATGGTGCGCAAAACCAATCTCATTGATAGTTCGGATCCACAAGTCGCGAATATAAAGGGCATTCGATAGACCATCAACAGTCAAACTGACGCTGCTTGATCCCGCTTCGGGGAGAACTTCTAAACGGCACCAGGTAAGAATTGGATCTTCGATCTGAACTTCTAATAGGTATGGCGGATCATCAAGGGCCACATCGCCAATGATGCGCCCTGCCAAAAGCAGCAGTTCAAAGGCGATGACAGGAAGCGCATTGATGACAAATGAAGGCCGATCAACGTCAATTGCCGAAGGACCTTTTGGGATTAAAACTTGCACAGGTTGAGGCTGTTGTTGACGATGCCAATTCATAATCTCATCAAAAGCCAAATTAACTAAAGCCATGTGCTCATCGGATCCCCCTCGATCGGGATGAAATTCAAGCGCTAAAAAACGCCTCGCTTGAATGATCTCGTCGATGCTCGCAGTTTGCGTCAAACCAAAAAGTTTGTAGAACTCGGCAATGGGATTCTCAGGCATCTAATTTTTAGGGTCAGCAGACGTGTAAGAAGTTCCCTCAGGATCACTAGCCCACTGCGGTGCACTCCCCCAAGAATCCTCAAAAACTAATTCTGCGATAGGGCGCCGTCGAACTGCCCCATGTGAGCCGAGTGGGCGACCCAAAGTAATGCAAGCAGATAGGGCGACCTCATCAGGGATACTCAGAAGCAATCGCAATTCAGCATCCACAGTTTGATGCCACATAGTTAGTGCACCTCCGTAGCCCAAAGCACGCGCCGCCAAAAGAAGATTCTGACAGGCAGGATAAATCGATGCCCCTTCATATGGCGATGGCCCTCGATACCGCACGAGGCAAGCCAATACGATCACTGGCACTTTTTCAATGTTGTCCACATAGTGCTGCATCGTGGCGGCCTGACGTGCCTTGCGCGAATCACTTTTCTTTTCTACTTCTGATCTGTAACCATCCGTCTCTGATTTGCTTGCCCACCCTTGACGAAAGGAGTCTCCCAAAAGTCTCTTAGCCTGCATGGCCATTGGCCCATCTCGCAGTACCAGAAAACGAAATGGCTGACGATTCGATCCACTTGGGGCACGCGTGGCATGCCAGATGATGGCGTTTAAATCTGTCACGGGTATTTGCTCATCGGCATACCGCCGAATCGTGCGCGTAGTCGCGATGACATTCAGCGCTTCTAAGGAACCGTCAGTGGACATCTAGCGACCAGTAAAATTGGCAGGGCGTTTTTCCATGAAGGAAGCCACACCTTCTTTGAAGTCTTGAGTTTGGATCAATGGCAAGAGTTGCAAAAAGACATGATGAATGTTCTGTTCGAAAGTTTCGGTCTCTGCAGCCCGCATCATGCGTTTGATAGCACGCACAGCCAGCGGAGCGTTTGAGGCAATCTCCAGCGCTAACTCAGTCGTACGACTCAATAGATCCTCTGGAGCGACAACATGGTTAACCAAACCAAGCTCTAGGCCTTCCGAAGCGCTCAGGGTTCGTCCCGTGAAGCAAATCTCTGCCGCTTTGGCGTACCCGACGAGGCGCGGTAGCAACCATGTACCTCCACTCTCGGGCAATATTCCTCTCTTGGCAAAACCTGGAGCCAATTTGGCAGATGAAGAGGCAAGACGTATGTCGCAACCAAAAGCCAGATCCAATCCGTATCCAGCAGCACCGCCGTTCAGCGCACAAATCGTCGGAGTGTCTAGATTGTGCAGCACGACAGGGGGCGCCGTCCTCAGGTCAAACTCCCCCCCACCCGAGCCAGAGGCCGAATCTAAGACACCTAAAGACTCCTTGCTGCCCATTTGCGAGGCCAGGTCTAGACCAGCACAGAAAGCTTTGCCGGCTCCGGTCAGGACGATACAACGGACCTCACGGGACCGATCCGCACGCAAAAGTTGCTCAGACAACTCAGTCAACATCGCACCCGAAATGGTGTTGAGCCGATCTGGGGCATTCAGGGTAATAGTGGCTACTTTTTCGGAGACTTCGTATAAAACTTCACTCATAGCCCCACCATAGCCAGTCTTTTTCATCGAGGTATAAATGAAACAAGTCCTGACTTTTGTCGATATCAGTCATTTGCAGGTCGCAGTTGTAATAAGTAGCGGTATTATTGGCATTTCAAAACCAATGAGGCATTCGCCTCGGATCTCCATAGGGGGAGAAAAAATGAAGAAATCAAACGCACGTCGCGTTGGTGCTCTTCTCGTCGGTTTCGCAATCTTGGGCGTCAGCGCCTGCGGTAGCGATGACGAGGCAGCAACCACCGAGGCCCCAGCAGAAACAGAAGCTCCGACAACTGAGGCTCCTGCCACAGGTGGAGAACTTGAAGGAATGAAAGGTACGACTCCTAAGGGAGCCGACATCAGTGAGGAGTGGCTCGCACAGGTTTCCGATTACTGGGTATCACTCGGTAATACGGCCCTAGCCGACTTCAACTACGCCGCTGAGGCTTACGACGCAGCCATTGTTGTTTCCTTGGCTGTTGAAATTGCTGGCACCGACGGCGCTGCTCACGCTAACGAGATCGTCGGCATCACCAAGGGTGGCACTAAGTGCACGACCTTTGCTGACTGCATGGCAATCATCGCAGATGGTGGCGACCCCGACTATGACGGATTGTCAGGACCACACGAATTCAACGGCAATGGTGAGCCCCTCGAAGGCAGCTACGCGATGCTTGAATTCGGACCAGACAACCAAATTACAGAGGAATCAAATTCGAACTTGATCGCTGCTGCGGCTCCCGCCTCGGCGATTGTTGAATTAGGTGTGACGACCTCAACACGTGCCGGTGACGGCCAGTTGAAGATCGGTTCATTGCTTCCCGAAACGGGCAGCCTTGCATTCCTCGGCGATCCAGAATACGCCGGTCTTGTTTATGCAATCAACGAGATCAACGTTGCTGGTGGTGTCCTTGGTAAAGAAGTTCTGTACAGCCAAGGCGACTCGGGCGATACTTCAACTGACATCGCTTCAACAACTGCTGACCGTTTGATCAGCGAAGGCGTTGACGCCATTATTGGTGCTGCTTCATCTGGTGTGACCTTGACCGTGATTGACAAGATCACGGACGCTGGAATCACCATGTTCAGCCCAGCAAACACCAGCCCAGCCCTCAGTGATTACGATGACGACAACTTGTACTTCCGTAACGCTCCAGCCGATGGACTACAGGGTGCTGTTGTTGCCAACCAGATCATCGAAGACGGCAACGCTTCGGTCTACATCATGAACCTTGATGACGCATACGGTAATGGTATTGCCGCTGTCGTGAAAGATGTTCTTGAGGCCGCAGGTATTGAGGTTCTCGGAGTCAAGGCTTACGACCCAACTGCTGCGTCATTTGACGCTGAAGTAGCTGAAGTTGTGGCTGCGGATCCAGACGCTGTGGTATTGGTCTCGTTCGACGAAGGTAGCCGCATCTTGCGTACTGCCGTCGAGAGCGGAATCGGACCTAAGGTCAAGATGTGGTACGGAACCGATGGCAACATGGGTAACGGACTCGGAACCAACTTCGACGAAGGTAAGTGATTAGTTAGTTTCCTCAGTTCTGAGGTAGTGGAAAGGCCCTCGGGAAACCGGGGGCCTTTTCGCGTGCCAAGTGCGGCTAGTCAGCCACCTGAGGACTTCGCCAAGGTACCGAGATATAACTCGATGACATTGGGATCCGAGAGAAGTTCACGCCCACTTCCGGTGTACGCACTACGACCTTGATCAAGCACGTATCCCCGATTCACTACTTGTAAGCAACGACGGGCATTTTGTTCAACCATCAAGATGGCGACACCGGTTGAGTTGATCGTTCGGCATTGCACAAAGACTTCGTCTTGGAGCGCCGGAGACAATCCAGCAGATGGCTCGTCCAGGAGTAAAATCTTTGGTTCAAGCATGAGAGCCCGGCCCATAGCAACCATTTGTCTCTCCCCGCCTGATAACGCTCCAGCACGTTGTGCAGCGCGATCGCCAAGCTTTGGAAAAAGACTGACGACGTAATCGAAGCGATCATGAAACACTGAGGGCTTTAAGAAGCAACCCATTTCTAGGTTCTCTTTAACAGTCAGACTTGGGAAGACATTTTTGTTTTGAGGCACATAGCCAACGCCCATCGGGACTAACTCGTGGGCCTTACGACCAGTAATGTCTTGGCCCATCAATGTCACGGTTCCCGAACGAACTTTGCACTGTCCCAACACTGCTTTGAGTAACGTCGATTTTCCTGCTCCATTTGGCCCAATGATTCCAACAAATTCCCCAGCATTGACCACGACATCGCAACCATTTAAAATATTGACCTCGGGGATATATCCAGCTACGAGATCCGAACTCCGAAGGATTGCAGTATCTTCCATCACTCCTCCTCCAACAACGATTGACCCTGACGAGTACCCAAGTAGGCATCGATGACCGCAGAGTTCTTGGCGATGTCGTCGGGAGTTCCTTCTGCAATGATTCGTCCCTCGGCCATCACAATGACCCAATCGGAAACATCATGAACCATATCCATATCGTGCTCCACGAAAAGGACTGTCATTCCTTGATCGCGTAAGCCACGAATGTGTTCATTTAGACTCTGTTTTAGCGCAGGATTCACTCCAGCCATTGGCTCATCGAGCATGACAAGGGTTGGATTAGTCATCAGTGCACGGGCCATCTCCAGCAATTTACGCTGACCCCCCGATAATGCGCCAGCGTATTCATCGCGCATGTGGCTCATTTGAAAACGAGTCAAAAGTTCATCGGCACGCTCGGTGATCTCATCTTCTTGGCCCTTCCACACGGCAGAGAATAAGCCATTCCACCACTTCTCACCCTTTTGATCTGTGGCGCCTAAACGCATATTTTCAATCACTGAAAGTTTGGTGAGACTCTTAGTCAGTTGGAAGGTACGCACCATGCCAAGAGCCGCTGTTCGATGAGATGCGACCTTGCTCATATCTTTTCCTTGAAATGTCCAGGCTCCAGAGTTGGCTTGATCGAATCCCGTGAGCAAATTAAAGAATGTCGTCTTGCCGGCCCCATTGGGACCGATTAACGCAGTGATGGAACCCTCTTGCACTTCAAAATGGTCAACATCAACAGCAACGATCCCACCGAACTCCCGACGAACATTGTCAGCGGTCAAAATAGAATTCGGCTTGCAGGCACCTGGTACCCGCTCAACATCTCGTAGAGACTGCCGCGCCCGGGTTGCTACTTCGCCGTAGGTCCGCTCAACGTCCATCGAACGCCATCTCCTTTCGATTTCCAAACACTCCCTGAGGTCGATAGACCATCAGAAGGATCAACGTGATGCCGATCAAGATGAAGTTCAGCTGCCCAACTTGGGTTGATTTCATGATCGTGACATTGCCGATGCTCACTGGATCTTTAGCAACTTGTCGCAAGAAATTGTCCATAAAGGTGAATAAGCCCCAGAACATCATGGACCCAACAATTGAGCCTGAAACTTTGGCGACTCCACCCAAAACCAAGGCGGTCAATATGTAGAAAGTGAGATCTCGGCTGTAGTTATCGGGCTGCACGCTGCCGCGGTCAAGGGCAAAGATCATCCCGGAAACAGTGCCAATCACTCCCCCGAGAATGAGAGATTGCATTTTGTAGGAATACACGTTTTTGCCCAGTGACTTCACGGCATCTTCATCCTCACGGATGGCCTTGAGGACACGACCCCAAGGTGATTTCATCAACTTGTAGACAACGAAACCAAAGACTGCCACAATAAGCCATCCCACAATGAGGACCCACAATTCACGACCAGTGAACTTGAAAGGCCAAAAACCATATTGATTTGATTCTTGAATGCCGAAGTCATTTCCAAGCGCACGGAAACTACTTGAGAAGCCGTTGATGCCATCACTTCCACCGAAATAAGTTTTGAACTTAACTGAACGCACGACTAAGCGAATAATTTCCGCCGAAGCGATGGT
>SHUW01000035.1 GCA_009694465.1 Ilumatobacteraceae bacterium | reverse complement strand
GACTACTGGGCGACGTCCCGACAATTGAGCGAGAGCGGCGATAGCGATGCTGCGCGCTGTTTCTGGAACTGCGACCGTGCCATCAGGCGATCCGATCAGGCTCATCAGCGCACGATCATCACGCAGGGCCGTCGGCAACGACGCCAAGACTCCCGACGGGGCATTGTGTGTCACGGTTTTTTGTGGAGTGCTGCTACTCACAATGTGTTGTACATGTTCATGGCAGCATCAACGCCATCAAGGATTATTTTTTCCACTGCGTCGGCTGCAATATTGACTGCCACATCTAAAAGTTGGCGTTCCGCAGCGGGAACTTTGGAGAGCACGTGGTTGGCTCCTTGCTCCTTGTTGCTGGGTTTGCCGACACCAAGACGGACACGGATGAACTCCTGTGTTGCGACGTGCGAAGCAATACTTCGCAAGCCATTGTGTCCGCTCAACCCTCCGCCCTTTTTTATTTTCACGGTGCCAGGTGCAAGATCAAGTTCGTCTTGAATAACGATCAATGCATCAACGGACTTAAACCCGTAACGGCGCATCAACTTGCGGACCGCCTGCCCGCTTTCATTCATGAATGTGGTCGGGAAGGCAAGCACTGCGCGTTTGGTGTTTTGAGTCGCATTTGTTATACGAACTTCGGCAACTAAGGCAGAGTCACGACCAGATTTCAACGCTTCGTTACCTCTGCGAGCAAGTTCAACGACAACTTCTTCGCCCACATTGTGTCGCGAGCGCGCATATTGCTTACCAGGGTTACCGAGTCCGATAACAAGGGCGTCAAATGAAGACGTGTTTTTACCCGATGAATCTGAAGATCTAGATGAGCGGCCGAAGAGGCCCATTGGCTATCTCAGGACTTGGACTTGTCATCAGTGGCGGCTGCGACTGCGCCTTCGCCAGCAGGAGCGGCGACAGGAGCGACTTCGGCCTTTGAACCAGCAATGGCAGTCACGATGGGAAGATCAGGATCGCCAAGTGCACGAGTGCCCTTGGGCAAAGTGATGGATCCAAGACGGATCACATCACCAGGCTGCATCTCAGAAATGTCAATGGTGATTTCACTCGGCATGTTGGCTGGGGTGGTCACAATGTCAATCGTGTCTTCTGATGGGTCAACAAGTCCACCCTCTGCGACAACGGCTTTAGCTTCTCCGACCAAGCGCACTGGAACTGCGATGGTGAGTTCTTCACTCATGTTGATGCGCAAGAAATCAACATGCGCCACGGTGCGGCGAACTGGGTGACGTTGCATCTCTTTGACGACGGCGGGGTAGACGTTGCCGTCCACGGCGATTTCAAGAATGGTGTTGGTGCCAGCGGCACCAGACAGTGCGAGGCGCAGATCGCGGCGATCGATAATCACCGAAACAGGAACCATGCCCTGACCGTAAATCACGGCGGGGATCTTTTCTTCGCGACGGAGGCGACGTGAAGCCGGGCTTCCTGTGGTACGACCAGTTGTTGCTACAAGGGTGGTGGACATGGCGAGACCTTTCAAACTGGACCAGACGATCCAGACGCTCAGAGACAGATGCCAAGGCTAGAGGCAAAAAAGCGGTTTCTCCACCCTGACGAGCAGGAGGAACCGAGATATTGATCAGGTTCAGGCTTGGTTTTCCCCACCGAAGATTTCGCTGACGCTGGTGTCGTCAAAGACAGCTTCGAGGGCATCGGCGATGATTTTGCCCACCGAGAGCACATGAATCTTGTCAATCTTGGCTTCGGGGCTCAATGGAAGGGTGTTGGTCAGGACCACTCGATCGATACGCGAGCTCGCCAAACGCTCAACAGCCGGTCCCGAGAGAACGCCGTGGGTGGCCATGGCCCAGACCTCCGTGGCTCCTTTGTCGAGTAACAGATGTGCTGCGGAAACGATGGTTCCACCAGTGTCAATCATGTCATCGGTCAAGATGCAGAGCCGTCCTTCGACATCACCGATCACATCAAGGGCTTGGGCGACGTTTGTGCTGCCCTTCGGGCGACGCTTGTACACGAATGCCAGGTCGGCACCGAGATCGGCTCCCAAGTGCTGTTGCATTCTTTCGGCAACCTTGATTCGTCCTGCATCGGGAGAGACGATGACGGGATTTTTGGCGTTTTCACGAATGTATTTTTCAATCACTGGGATAGCCGTGAGGTGATCAACTGGACCATCAAAGAAACCTTGGATCTGGCCGCTGTGGAGGTCAATGGAAACCATGCGCTTAGCGCCGGCAGCTTTGAAAAGATCAGCAATTAAACGGGCCGTGATCGGCTCACGACCTTCGGCTTTGCGGTCTTGACGGGCGTAACCGTAGAACGGGCACACGGCAGTAATGCGCTTGGCTGAAGCCCTCTGGGCAGCATCAATCATGATCAGTTGTTCCATGATCGAGTCATTGATTGATCGACCATCACAGCCGAAATGACTCTGCATAATGAAAACATCCGAGCCACGGACGCTTTCACCAAAGCGTGGGCGAACTTCTCCGTTGGCAAATTGAACGAGATTGTGCTCTCCAAGATCGATACCGAGAAAACCAGCGACTTCTTCCGCCAATGCTGGGTGGGTGCGGCCCGAATACAAAGACATTCTTTTGGTCGTGATTTTGTCTATGTGGTTCAACTGCGGCCTCCGCTATTGGGTGATGTGATCCAAATCATAGAACGCGACGGCGCTCACCCCATCAATGACTCGACCCAAAGACGAAAAATGCCCAAACGAATACTGCAAAAACAACGATTGGCTCCGGGGAGAGGGCTCGAACCCCTATTAGTGGAATCAAAATCCACGGTCCTACCATTGGACGACCCCGGAAGGGGAGAAGACCTTGTGAGGGTCAACCGATCACAAAGTTATCTGCTTTTGACGACTTTGCCTGATTAGTTTGTTCACTCCTTTTGCTCTTCCGTTTGGATAGAGGGGCTGGACTCGCTAGCGTGTGAAGCCTGTCATCGGAGAGGTTCTATGGGTTCTTTAATTAAAAAGCGTCGTAAGCGCATGCGCAAGAAGAAGCACAAGAAAATGCTCCGTCGTACGCGCCACCAGCGTCAGCGCAAGTAACTCCAGATTTTGCCCTGCGGGCAATGTGGGATCACTGCCTTGTTCGTGTCTCAATGACATGGGCATCGGGTAGTGCTTCGCGCAACGTCTGACCTTGTTCTGACAACTGATTGGCCACAAACCATGTGGCACCGCTCCCAGCTAGGACTGGCGAGACTCCTGTGACCTCGCGAATGCGGTCGCGCCAGCGGGCTAACTCGGGTTCAACTTGAATTGCTGCGGGCTCAAGATCGTTAGGTCCGTCACTGCGAGGTCCGCCCATCGCGTCCCATGCTTGGTACACCTTGGGTGTACTCACATGAAGTGGAGGAACGATCAGGGTGATTCTCTGCGGCTCAAGTGAAATTGGTTTGATGATTTCGCCGATTCCAGAAACTTGAGCCTGACCACCGACGAGACAAAAGGGAACATCAGCACCGAGAGTCGCACTGTCAATGACATCACTAGGTGAGGTTCGGCCTGCCCAACGAAGAATCGCCGCAGCATCTGTTGAGCCCCCTCCGAGACCTCCTCCATGGGGAATATTTTTTGTCACCACAATGTTCGCTGACCGCTGAACAAATGTCAGAGCTCGGGTCACCAAATTAGACGCATCATTTTTCAGACCCTCTGCAAACGGTCCTGTAAAAGATAAGCCGTGAGAGTCATCAATGACTGTCAAGACGTCATGCAATTCAAGCGTTGTCATGATTGCTTCAATGAGGTGAAAGCCATCACTACGCAAGCCTGTGATACGCAAACTCAACGTCAGTTTCGCTGGAGCAATCAATTGTTGAGTGTGTGCGGTGACGTTCATTTTTCAACGGGTGATTGATGGCGATTTTCTTCGATCGCGGTTGCGAGGCGGCCCCACTGATGAACATCAAGTTCCTCAGGACGAGCCTCAGGTGAGACACCGGCCTGTGCAAAAATTTCCGCAGTCGTCATCGTGGCTAGTGAACGACGCAACATTTTTCGGCGCTGTCCAAATGCGGTGCGCACGATGCGAAATAGTTGCTGCGGCTCAATGTGGGGACCAACCGCGGGCTCAGTTCGGCGTGTGATTTCAATGATGCTGGAGGTGACTTTTGGGCGGGGTACAAACACGCTTGGAGGTACATCACCGAGAATCCGCGCGGTAGCCCAGTAGGCAACCTTGACACTCACTGCGCCGTAGTCAGATGATCCAGCAACTGAGGCCAAGCGCAGTGCGACTTCTTTTTGCACCATCACGACAAAGCGTGAGATAGAAGGAACTGTGTCAAGAAGATCGGCAACTAACGGAGTGGCTACGTTGTATGGCAAGTTGGCAACCACGACGGCAGATGAACCTGGAGTAATTAATGTGGACCAATCAAGTTCGAGGGCGTCACCAACAATGACGTTGACATTGTCTAGATGCTTGACGACATCGCTCAACACCGGGGCGATGCCATGATCAATTTCAATAGCGGTGATGCGCGCTCCAGTTTCGGCAAGTGCCAAGGTCAGCGAACCTAATCCGGCACCGATTTCGATGACATGGTCGGTGGGACCAACATTGGCCATGCGTGCAATGCGACGAACTGTATTCGGATCGCAGACAAAGTTTTGGCCAAAGGATCGACGCGGAGCAAGACCATGAATGGTCAATAACTCGGTGATGTCGCGTTGTGAGTGAGTCACGGTGAAAGTCTCAGAAACTGATTTGGGTAGGCAGTGGGGCATCAACAAGATCAGCAATCTCAAGAAATACTTCTGTATGAATCAAGATGATGTTGCCACCAGTCAGGGATTGAATTGAGACGTTATTGCACTTCAGAGTTCGACCATTATTGAGGTTGGTAATGGTGATGATGGCCCCAATGAGAGCGTGCGGAGTAGCGCATGGACGGAGCCCCATTGTCTTGGGCCAGCGGATAAACGAAGCGGTCCCTTTGACGATTGAACCCGACGGGGGTGCTGGAACATTGACGGTGATGATCTCGGGTGCTATTGATTCGCTTGGAATCGGCAAGAAGGCGGGGTCGGCTGGCTCTGAGTTGTCAGGAGTTTTCGCGGGACTCGCAGTAGTCGTTGTCTGCGTCGTGGAATCGTTCTTTGGCGAGTCGTTGCCCATCAACAGAATCGCCGGCAGGGCGATCAGGCTAATCACAGCGACAAGTGCGAGACGGCGGCGTTCGGTAAGGGTCAACATTGGTTGTTCACAGGCTATGAAGTGAGCAGGGGGAACGCAATGCAGGCGTTCTCAGTAGTGATGCGAGCCATTTCGTGGGGATCAATATTTTTGATATCAGCCACACGGGTTCCGACGACCGCCACATTGGCGGGTTGGTTAGTGCGGCCGCGATGCGGCACGGGGGCAAGATAAGGGCTGTCGGTCTCAATCAAAATCCGCTCCAGTGGGCAGAGGAGGGCGGCTTCGACGACGTCGAGGGCAGTTTTAAAGGTCACGATCCCAGAAAAACTCAGAAAGGCACCAATGTCAAGACAGCGGCGGGCCTCGTTTGGACCGCCAGTGAAGCAGTGAAAAATTGTCTGCTTGGGTGCACCTTCGGCTAGCAGTACATCGAATGTGTCATCCCATGCATCCCGAGTGTGAATGATTAAAGGTAAATCGTGTTGATGAGCAAGTTGAATCTGCGCCGCAAAAGCTTCTCGTTGGTCGGTGCGATGTGAATGCTCGTAGTAATAATCGAGGCCCGCTTCTCCAATAGCGACGACGCGCGGTGAGGCGATGAGATGAACGATGGTCTCCACCCCGTGCACTGCGTCGTGGGGATGCAAACCAACGCTGGCCCACACATCATCGTGTGCGCCGGCGCATTCAATAGCGACTTGCGAGGAGGCTGCATCGCATCCCACAGTGATGAAACGCGAGACCTGCGATTGGCGTGCACTTTCCAAGACGCCGAGAGTGCCACCTAGGTCACGTGGTCCCTCGCCGCGATAGCGCTCGTCATCGAGATGACAGTGAGTATCGGTCCACATCTTGTCGGCTTAGTTCTCGGTGAGTTTGCGCCGCGGAAAGAGGGGCTCGCCCTTGTCGATCGATATGCCGCCTGGATAACCGCCCCAGGCAACAGCCAACGGCAGGCGTTGGTCGGTGATCTGTCCCGGCATTCCAATTCGTTCCCAAATCGTTTGGGCGGTTTCGGGAATGGCCGGCGATGCGAGAATGCAGACGATACGTAAGGCCTCCAGGGCGTCGCCCATTACTGCATCAAGGGCTGGTCCTGGCTCGGCTTTCCAGGGTTCATTGTTTTCAAGGTAGGCGTTAGTGGCGCGGATGAGTTGCCAGGTCGCTTCAAGGGCCCGGCTAGGTTGCACATCAGCCCAGCGCGCCATTGTTTCGCGGACTGCTTCGGCAGCGGGAAGCGCCAAGGGGCTATCGGATCGCGGTGCGGGCGACATGCCGTTGCACTTTTTTCCAACGACCGTCGCCACGCGGCTCAATAAGTTGCCGAGATTGTTTGCCAGATCCGAGTTGTAGCGACTGATCAGACCCTCATAGGTGAAATCTCCGTCAGCGCCGTAGGGAGTTTCAGCCAACACGTAATAGCGAAAACCGTCAAGCCCGATGTCATCAATGAGATCTAGTGGGTTCACGACATTGCCGGTGGTCTTGGACATCTTTTCCCCACCGACCAACAGCCAACCACCTACGGCCCAGCCCTTCGGTGGCTCGAGACCAGCAGACATCAACATTGCAGGCCAGTACACACAGTGAAAACGGATGATGTCCTTACCAATGAGGTGATAGTCAACGGGCCAATGGCTATTGAACATTTCATCGTCTGTTCCGTAACCAATAGCGGTGATGTAATTGGCGAGCGCATCAAACCAGACATAGGCGATGTGCTTGCTATCCCAAGGCAACTCAATGCCCCAAGAAAAACTATTGCGACTGATACTGAAGTCAAGAAGTCCTTGCTTGATAAATCCAATGACTTCGTTCATCCGGTAGTCAGGAACAATGCTGTTGGGATGATCGCGATACCACTGCAAAAGTCGATCTCCGTAGCGCGATAAGCGGAAAAAGTAATTCTCTTCTTCAACATATTCAACGGGCTTTTTATGAATCGGGCAATTGCCTTCAACGAGATCATCCTCGGTGAAGTAGGCCTCGCAGGCCACACAATACAAGCCGCTGTATGTATCAAGTTCAATATCGCCGTTGTCGTAGCAGGCCTGAAGAAGTTTTTGCACGCCGACACGGTGGCGTTGTTCCGTCGTGCGAATGAAGTCATCGTGACTAATATTCAGTTTCTCCCAGGCTTCAGCGAAGAGGGGAGCGATGGAATCGGCAAAAGCCTGTGGCGCCAAGCCAGCGGCATCGGCGGCTTGTTGAATCTTCAGACCGTGTTCATCTGTGCCAGTGAGAAAGTGCACATCGTCGCCGATGAGGCGGTGCCAACGTGCCAGAGCGTCACTGATAATTGTGGTGTACGCATGACCTAAATGTGGTTTGGCGTTGACGTAGTAGATGGGGGTCGTGGCGTAAAACTTTGCGGGCGTATTTTCAGACGGCGTGACCACATCATTCAGGCTACGACCTGACTAGCGTTACTTTGATGTCTATTGATGCGGGTAGCGAGCGGTTTTACGAATTTGATGTGGCCACGCAGGTTCAGCAAGTCGCCGCCGCAGACATTGATGGCTCGGTCTCGTATCTGACGAGGGTGCACCCAGGCTGGGACATCATGGGCAACGCCAATGGTGGCTATCTTTTGGCGCTCGTTGGTCATGCCCTGACCCAGGCGACACAACGCAACCACTGCATCACCGTGACGGCCCATTATTTGGCTCCGTGCCCCGCCGGCGAGATGTGGGATGTGAACGGGGTTTTGGTCGCACAAAGCCGACAACTAGCCCTAGCCCCGCGGCAGAAATGAACTATTTATTGAGGGTGCGACGTCCGATGCCAAAGCCGACGGCACCGACGGAGAGGGCAATCGCAATTTTCTGCTCGCGCCTTCCCCAAATTTTTCCTTGAGCATCTCTTTGTTTGACTCCGTCAAAGCGAACAATTGGGTATCCGCGCTCACGTGCGATCTTGGACAGTTCATGATCTGGGTTGACGGCTGTGGAGAATTTAGTGGATTCAAGCATCGGTAAATCACTCGCTGCATCACTGTAGGAATAGCTCTGTGAAAGGTCATAACCGCAATCACGGGCTAGTTCCATGATTGCCACAACTTTCCCATTGCCATAGCAAAATGGTCCGATTAATTCACCGGTGTAGCAGTCATCGACAACCTCGCCGTGAGTGCCAATGCCACCTGTCATTCCTAATGCGAGAGCGAGTGGTTCGACAATTTCGATCGGCGAGGCAGACACGATGTACGTCGGTCGTCCAGCAAGTTGATGCTTGTGAATCAACGCCAAACTCTCTGGGCGCACCTGTGCTACAAGTTTAGGAATCACCTGACTAGATAATTTCTGCAAGGTGAGGGCGTCTTGCCCCTTGATTGCACCCAAAATCCGTTGACGAGTTTTTTCTGTCTTGCCGTCGGTGGCCCCAGAAGTGCGAAAGGTGAGCGCCTCCCAAGCATCGTGAAGCAGTTGTCGAGTGCTCAAATGTCCAGATCGCCAAGCCACACTTGCCAAAGTGAACACAGATGAGCCAGGAATCAAAGTTCGATCGAGGTCAAAAAAAGCCGCTCCACGATCAGCATTGGGGTGCTGTGATTCAGAAATAGTTGGATCCACTGTTTCCACATCTCTAGTAGGGCACACTTTTCTCAATAAACAAGCCTTTATTGAGACTTGTATCTGAAAGTTTACTTGGTGTCTGTCTTGGATAAATAAACCGCACGTTCGTAGGCAACCTTGCGGGAAATCCCGAGGCTCGTTGCCACTGTCGTTGCGGCATCCTTGGTACTGAGGCCAAGGCCCAACTCGATCGTGAGTAAGCGATCAACGTCTTGCGCTGTGGCTGGTGGGGAGTCGGGGGCACCTTGCAGAACGATGACGAACTCTCCTTGAGGTTCTGTCGTGGCAAAGTGTTCAACCGCCTCTGCCAGTGTTCCGCGCCAGACCTCCTCGTGAATCTTGGTGAGTTCACGGCACAGTGCAACGAGACGTTCGGGGCCACAGGCCAGAGCAAGGTCATCCAAGGTGCGTTGAATTCGATGCGGGGCTTCGTACAAAATAACGGTGCGACGCTGTTGAGAGAGTTCTTCAATGTGGCGCGAACGCTCTTGGCCACTACGTTCAAGAAATCCGTCGAAGATAAAACGCTCTGTGGGCAGACCGCTGATCACCAATGCCATGATCAAGGCAGCTGGACCGGGAATAGCGGAAACAATGTGCGAAGAACCAATCGCCGCGCGCACCAAGCGTGAGCCTGGATCGCTGATTCCGGGTGTCCCAGCATCGGTCACGAGGCAGACATCGCGACCTTCATTGAGGGCATCAAGGACACGCGGAATTGAATTGTGTTCAGTATGTTCATCAACGCGCATCAAAGTTGCTTTGATACCGAGGTTGTGCAGCAGCAAACCGGTGCGACGCGTGTCTTCACAGCAAACCAGGCCGGCTCGGGTCAGTGCTTCAATGGCGCGCGGCGAGATATCGCCCATGTTGCCCAGTGGGGTCGCGACCAAGATCAATTGACTCATGTAGTCAACGTTTCATCAGAACCATGACGAACTTCAATCTTGTCGCCGACATGTAAGCCCCAGCGGATGAAGGCACCTGCTTCTGCTTCAATGACCGCGTGCCCATGTCGCACTGGGGCCCCAAGGCGATTTCGTTGCATATGCACAGTCTTGATGGCGAATCCCTCAGTGTCGAGGTAAGCGATATCTAAAGCGAACCTCATGCCAAAGGTATGAATCCAGCGGCACGGGGAAATGATGATCGCGCCGTCAAGATGATCGCGCCCGATCAAACCCCGGCGCCTTGAATTGGAATCAGCGGCAATTTCGGCGCTTGCTAAAACGCGTCCCTCAGATACAAGCCATGCTCCACTGGATTTCATGACCGACCTCCTTTGGTATGCAAATTTTAGACGTTGAAGCGGAACTCCATGACGTCACCGTCAATGGGATGATATTCCTTGCCTTCAATACGAATCTTGCCAACTTCTTTGGCCTTATTCCAAGCCCCAAATTCAAGAAGTTCATCCCAGTGAATGACCTCGGCCTTAATGAAGCCGCGCTGGAAGTCGGTGTGAATGCGACCTGCACATTCAGGGGCGCTTGATCCGGCGTAGAAGGTCCAAGCCCGAGTTTCTTTTTCGCCTGTGGTGAAGTAGGTGCGTAAGCCCAAAAGGTGATATGCGCTACGAACCATTCGGAACAAAGCACCTTCGCCAAGTCCGAAACCTTCAAGCATCTCTGCTCGTTCGACAGGGTCCACGATCGTGGCCGCTTCGGCTTCTAACTGCACACACATGCCGATGACCTCAACATTTGCCCCAGCCGTGGAGAATTCGTCGCGCACAATCTTTTCCATGGCGGGAATCTTGTCGAGTTCATTTTCGCCGACATTGACGACTGCGAGAACAGAGCGGTTGGTGAGTAAGAAATACGGCTTGAGTACTGCGCGGAAATCTTCAGAAAGTCCAGCGCGATACAAAGGAAGACCTTGACTGAGGGCATCGTAGGCAGCCTGTAATGGTCCAACTTCGGCAGCCGCATCCTTATCAAGTTTTGCTTGACGTGTAGCTTGCTTGAGACGCTTTTCTACCGTTTCAAGGTCTGCAAGCGCAAGTTCAATTTCGACAACGCGCAAATGCTCAAGCGGATCCGATGGACCAGGGACATCGTCATCTTCAAAGGCACGAAGTACGAGGACAATGGCATCCACTTCGCGAATGTTGGCAAGAAACTTGTTGCCGAGACCTTCGCCCTTGCTCGCTCCCTCAACAAGACCGCCGATGTCAACCACTTGAACCGAAGCGTGGATGAGGGATTTGGTTTTGGACATCACACCCAGGCGATCAACGCGATCATCAGGAACCTTGGCGACTCCAATGTTCGGATCTTTTGTGGCAAAGGCGTAGGGGGCGGCTAGAGCTCCTCCTCCAGTCAGAGCGTTGTAGAGCGAACTTTTACCTGCATTGGGGAGACCGACTAGACCGAAGCGTTCCATGACGCTTGGCAGGCTACCCAGTCGATCTTCCAAATAATATGGGGATTCATCGATCGCCTAGTTCGTTCTGGCAACTAGGGCTGTAGGCTCTCATACCTATGTCAAAGAAGACCAAGAAGCGTAAAGCAAGGCTCCGCCGCTCAAAGGCGAACCACGGTAAGCGCCCAAACATGGGCCGTGGTTAAGTCTCTATTTTTCGTTTCGTCTGATTTCCGCCTTCGGCGCTCAGGTATTGCGTAATAGTTAGGCCGGATCTACTCCAAGGGGCTGTTCATGATGACGACCATCGCTGATTTGTGGTTGTCGTCGTCAAGCGAGGCCTGGAGAAATTTAGGTTGCCAAGTCAGCAATGTTCAACAAGGCGACGGCTCGTCGGTGCCTTTTGTATGGATCGCTGGACTGGGCTTACGTTTCGTTGAACCCGTTAGTGAAACCTCAGGGGAGTCGAGCGTGGTGGGCTGGACACTGGTCGCAGATGCTGCATTGTCCTCAATGGATGGTGTGCCGACGCAGGTGATTGACGCTCCCCATCCCAAGCCAGAGTCGGAAAATACCCTTGAGGTGCTGTCGATTGATCACATTGTGATCACGACTGGCTCGCTGAACCGGACCTGTGGGGCCATAGCCGAGTCGATGCATCTCCCGCTGAAACGCATTCGTGAGGCTGGTCATGGAATGCGTCAGGGATTTCACCGCGCTGGGCCGATCATCCTGGAAATACTTGAGAGACCTGATCTTGCTCCCGAAACTCGCGCAGCGATTTGGGGTCTAGTTTTCGTTGTGGCCGATCTCGACGCCACCGTCAGTTGGCTTGGACCCGATGCTGTGAGTGAGCCACGTGCAGCGGTGCAGCCTGGGCGACGTATTGCATCTGTCAAAAAAGAAGTTGGTCTTGGTCTGCCAGTTGCTCTCATGTCACCGCATGTTCGACAATGATGCAAATCTTTAGATTTACCAGCCTTCAGCCTCATTCCTTTGCGCCAAGTACTCAAGTCCCGTCGGGCAGTCAGCGCTGATCGCGCACCAACGGCACAGAGCTGCTGGACGTAGGACTGGTTCGGCGCCACCAAGCTTGAGTTCGATGGCACGCACTAATCCATCCTGTAAGCGCCGAGCAGCCGAGCGCAAAATTGTCTCGGAAATATCTTCTTGATGAACATCGGTGGAGTCCAGGTAGTAACTGGCAACTTTTCGTGGGGCTTGACCAAGAGCTAAGAAATCAATCAATGCGTAGAGGCGCAAATCATCATGATGTGCCAATGAAGGATGACCAGTCTTGAAGTCAATGATCACTTTGTCTGGTGGTCGACCCAGAGCGAGGTCCACTTTCCCGCCGATGCGGATGCGGTTGCCGGCAAGATTGAGCGCCAATGAGCTTTCTACTTGGGGAATCCATGCATTTTTGATTGGCGGGAAACATTCGGTGAAACGTGTGAATAAACCACTGCATTCGCCAACAAGTTCAGCGCGATCGTATTCGTCCAAGGTGACTAAAAACTCGCTGATTGATTTTGAGGAATCGTTACTGAGTCGAGAAATGGATTCTTCAACCAAATCTGTGGGCGGCATGGGTTGTCGCAGGTTGATGGAGACCTCAATGGTCTTATGGACAATGGTGCCTTTGCAATTGGCATGAGTCCACTCAAATTCGCCCTGACCGCCGATAAAAAATCCCTCACATGAATGAACGTTGGTGACACCTTGTTTGTTGAGGAAGAATCGCTTTTCATAAGAACTGCCATCGGGCAGCAGATGCAAGACGGGAAGTAGCGAATTTTCTAGATCGGCGCGAAGTTCGTCAGCTAGACCGGCAGGAATTTCAGGGCGATCCGATGAGCGACCCAGCATGTCAATCACCTTTTGCTGTGCGGGGTTATATGTCTCGGTCACATGCAGACCTTAGGACGGGGGTGGGTGAGGAGTGTGAAAATCCGGAAATGATCCGTGCCATACCCATCGGGCAAAGTGTTACTTCCCATGCAATCCACAACAGTCAACTTCGCTACCGCCGCCCGAACCCTAGGGCGAGAGGCCAGAGAACGGGGTTTGCTCGTACCCGGATTTCGTTGTCCGCCACGAGTGATAGGTCTCGATCGCACCTTGAAGCGAACGAACAATGGGGTCACGGTGGCAGTACGGGTCAAGGATCGGCCGTGGGTCGCCATATTGGCCGACATGATTGAGGGCGTGATCGCTGCCAATCGACTCACCCCGCCGTTGGCCGACCGTTTTCGCGGGGAAATGTGGCTGACCCTCGGATTTACTTGCGAGGCTTTGCCGATAACTCGACCGCCACAGGTCGCCTAACCCCTAGGATTGCGGGCGTGCCCGGGTGGCGGAATGGCAGACGCGGGGGGCTTAAACCCCCCTTCTCTTACAAGGGAGTATGGGTTCGAGTCCCATCCCGGGCACTACTTTCATTTTCCATTCACCATTCATCCATCTGTCTCGTAGGATTAACCCATGGCTAACGCACCGAAACTCACCCCGCTTCAACAATCTGAGGCCCGCAGATTGGCTGCTAAGGCTGCCAAGACAGGCAAAGTTCCCCAGGCTCGAACCGAGGAAGAAAAGAATATTCGTAAAGAGCGAGTGGCTAAGGCAAAAGATGCTCTTAGTCGTTCAGTCGGTATCAAGGGTGAGCACGTTATTGGAGCGCGAGCTGCCCTGAAAACCTTCTTGCAGCGCTTGAATGAACCGAATCAGCCTGATGATTCTCGCTTTGAAATGCTCATTGAGGCACCTTTCCGTGCCCCAGAAAAAAAGAAGACGAACGACCGCCGATTCTAAAACC
>SHUW01000034.1 GCA_009694465.1 Ilumatobacteraceae bacterium | reverse complement strand
GAATCGTCACCGCAAGCAACGGCGAAGAGGGTGAATACGGTCAGGACTGGAACGATGATTTTCTTCATGGACCTATGACGCTAGGCGAACTGGTATTAGTTCCCCATCTGCCAAATTATTGAAAATTTCAGCCAGCAAAGAGTCCGTGGACGAAGTCGGCTGGGTTAAAAGGCACAAGATCATCAATCGTTTCACCAAGACCAACTAATTTGATGGGAATACCCATTTCGGTTTCAATGGCGAAAACGATGCCACCCTTGGCTGAACCGTCCAATTTGGTGAGCACTATGGCTGTCACGCCAGCGGCATCTGTGAACTCGCGGGCTTGAGCGAGCCCATTTTGACCCGTCGTGGCATCAATCACCAGAAACACTTCAGTGACTTGACCAGGCTCGCGATCCGCAATACGGCGAACTTTGCGCAGTTCATCCATCAGATTTGTCTTGTTTTGCAGTCGGCCAGCCGTGTCGCCTAGAACCAGATCAAAACCCTTGGCCGCGGCCCGCTGCACCCCATCGAAGATCACTGAACTGGGATCACCGCCCTCTGCACCGCGCACCAATTCGGCTCCCGAGCGGGTCGCCCATGTTTCCAATTGTTCAGCGGCGGCGGCACGAAAAGTATCCCCCGCTGCCAACACCACAGAGCGACCAAGATCGGCCTGCTGAGCAGAAACTTTTCCGATAGTGGTGGTTTTACCCACACCATTAACGCCGACAAACAGCCACACGTTGACCCGACCCGGTTCAACCGCAGCAAAATTCAACTCACGATCTGCCTTATCAAGTCGCGAGACCATCTCACCTTGCAACGCTGTCAACAATGCATCACCATCGGTAATCTCTTTTGACTTCACGCGCTGACGCAAACCGTTCAGCAAGGCATCGGTGACTCCGATACCGACATCAGCTTTCAGCAATGCTTCTTCGAGGTCATCCCACGTTTCATTTGTTATCCCACCGCGAGAACGCACCCCGCCCAAAATGCCAGCGAGGGCGACCGCTGTTTTCCCCCAACGGTTAACGGGTGCTATCGGAGCCAAGACTTCGGCAACCAAAGACTCGTCAACAACTGCCTTGGGGGAAGCGGAAGCGCCTGAACGGCGACCGATGAGCACGACTCCGAATCCAAAAACGAGTGTGACCGCTAAGAGAATCAGTAATAAGTTTTGAGTTGTCATCGCTTTATGCGCCTAAGAGGCAGCTCCGCCAGCAGCAGCGGAGGTACGTTCGGTGACAACTTTGGAAGATCCACCTGGTTGCATCGTGACCCCAAGTAAAGAATCTCCGGCTTCCATAGTGCGCTTTTGGTGACTCACAATAATCAATTGTGCTTCCTGACGGAACTCATTGATCAGATTGAGAAAGCGGTGCAGGTTGACATCGTCAAGAGCTGCCTCAACTTCGTCCATTACATAAAACGGGGACGGCCGACTACGAAAGACAGCGAATAGAAATGCAAGGGCAGTCAAACTCCGCTCTCCACCAGACAAAAGACTGAGTTTCTTGACATTTTTTCCGCCGGGTTTTGCCTCAACTTCAATGCCAGTGTTTAACAAATCATCGGGATGAGTGAGCATCAAGCGTCCCGTGCCACCAGGGAACAGATTGCCAAAAAGTTGAGTGAAGTTCACGCTTACATCAGCGAAAGCTCCGGCAAATACGGACTGAATCTCATGATCAACAGCAGTAATCACGCGCATTAATTCACGACGCGTATTACGAACATCTTCGAGTTGTACTTCTAAGAATTTATGTCGCTCTTGTAGTTCGTTGAACTCTTCAAGAGCAAGCGGATTGATCGGACCCATGAGACGCAACTCGCGCTCAAGATCACGTGTCCGCGCAGGGGCACTTATGCCTTCAGGCAACATTGGCATCTCTGCCGCTTCAGCCACTGCGGGTTCTACATCTAAATCACGACGCAGGGTTTCAACAGTGGCTTCCAAACGCATTTTGACTTCAGTTTGTTCAACTTCTGAACGACGCGATAATTCTCGTCCAGATTCAAGTTCGCGCTCTGTCGCCGATCGCGCCCGACGCATTTCGTCAAGGGATGTTGACAATGCCCGAACCTCATCACTTTGGCGACGACGCTTCTCATGCAAGTCAGCCAAGCGCGCTTCAATGATGTGACGGTGTCCATCAACGATGGCTGCCAAACGTTCAGTTGCCGAGAGAATCTTTTCAATTTTTTCACGATGACCCGCAGCCTCGGCGCGTGCCACGGCGTCAGCAGCCAAGCGACGTTCGATTTCCAGCAATCGCTCCTGAGTGAACTGATTGCGCTCAATCAGTCCTGCGCTGCGCACCTCAAGATCGCGGCGGCGACCCGACAAAAGTGTGGACTGGGCCTCGAGCGTGGCGCGTGCTTCACCTCTGGCTTTGGCCGCCTGCACTTCATCAATCTCTTCTTTTTCAAGCGAGGGAACGAGTTCTTCAAGTTCACCGACACGAGATTTGAGTCGTTCTTGACGTTCACCTATCTCAGTCAAAGTCGGCAACAAACCCTCCGACTCAGTAGCGGCTTCTCGACGTTCACTCTGCACACGAGCGAGAGCTTCTGAGGCTGCGGTAAACGCCGCGTCATTTGCATCGAGACGCTTTTGTACATCGGCCTCATGTGCCCGCGCTGTCTGTTGTTTGCCTTGCGCCTGACGTACTAGAACATCGCGTTCGGCGAGATCTCGTTCTGAGGCTTGCGCATTTTGTAACGCGTCCTCAAGAGCAGCAGCGGTTGCTCCACCGCCAGCAACACCGATACGCCATCCAGTGGTGGTAAAACGATCTCCCTGTGGAGTCACTGCGACCAAACGCGGATCACTCATCACCGCATCAACAGCAGCAGTCCAATCTTTGACTTGTACGGCTGAAGCAAGCAATAGATCGAGCAGATCAGCCACGTCCTTGCGAGATGAACGAACATGATCGCGGATCCGCAGAGCACCTGTGGGATGAGCACCGGAAACCGCTATCTCCAATTTTGATCCGAGAGCCAAAACAGCTCCCGAAGTCGCTGCAGCGCGCAGGTGAGCGAGAGCCCGACGAGCAGACTCGGTGTTCTCGACGACAACGGACAACAAGGCTTCGCCTAGGGCCGCTTCAACTGACTGTTCCCAACCCTCATCAATCACGACAAGGTCAAGCAGGGTTCCGACGACACCCGACACATCTTTCAGTTTTTCAGCACCAGCGCGAGCACGTGCGCTATCAAGAGCCAATTGCAGTGCCTCGCCACGGGCTTGCCAACGAGCCAATTCTGCTGCGACTGCGTTGCGCGTGGTGAATGCCGTTTCCAGTTCTGCCTCGGCGGATAAGCGATGTGCTTCAGCCTGCGTGACCTCGCCAACCAATGGTTCTTCAACCATCTGTGCGTTTTCACATTCGTTGCGCAAACGTTCAATATCGGTGGCATAGCGAAGATCACGTTCGGCCAAGGTCTGCATGCGCGCCGCAAGTCGACGGTGCTCAGAATCTGCCGACTCAACCGAGGCGCGTAACGTCCTTAACTCACCACGCACTTCAGCAGCAGCGCTCGCGGCTGAAATTGTGGACGACGAAATATGGTCAAACAAAGTTGCGGCCTGGGTTCGTTCGCCTTCAAAGGCCGCTTCATCGTTAGCAAGTTCAAGATTTTCTGGTTCCAGCCGGCTGATTGCTATTTCAACTTCATCAAGTTCGCCTTGAAGACGTGCGGCATCCGCTTCGAGATTGGCTACAACACCAGAATCCATCATTTGACCACGGTCACGCTCATAGGAACGGCGGCGCTCGACTAACAGCATTGAAATACCCCGCGAGCGTTCGCGTAGTTGTTCAACGCGCACCAATTCGTCGCCCAATCCACTTTCACCCCGAGCGGACAGTTCGGCTTCAGCGGCCATGACCTTGGTATCAAGTTCGGCAAGTAGCCGACGCAGTTCGTCTTCTTTTCGAGTTGCCTCGGATCGATCAATCGCCAAGGCTTCTAGACGAATACGAAATGCAGAAATCTCTCGTCCCGACAAAAACAAACGTAAAGCATTGAGTTCGCTGACGAGGTCGCCGTGACGACGCGCTGCATCTGCTTGTCGTTCAAGTGGGCGGAGTTGACGCCGCACCTCACGCAAGAGGTCTTGCACGCGCAATAGCGAGGCCTCGGTGGACTCCAGTCGGCGCTCGGCTTTTTCTTTACGCTTGCGGAATTTCAGCACTCCTGCCGCTTCTTCAATGATCGAGCGCCGGTCTTCGGGACGGGCATTCAACACCGCGTCAATTTGACCTTGGCTGACGATCACATGCTGTTGACGACCGACACCAGCATCGGACAAGAGTTCTTGAACATCCAAAAGACGACACGACACGCCATTGATCGAATATTCGCTCTCTCCCGTGCGGAACAGAATTCGACTGACGCTGACCTCTGACGCGTCAAGATGCAGCATGCCCGAGGTGTTGTCGAGGGTCAAAGTGACTTCACAACGACCTAGCGGCGCTCTTTTACTGGTACCCGCAAAAATGACATCGTCCATTTTCTGGCTACGCACTGCACTTGGCGCCTGCGCTCCGAGAACCCACGCAATGGCATCAACCACATTTGACTTGCCCGAGCCGTTTGGACCGACCACAACCGTCACCCCAGGTTCGAGGTGCATGACTGTGGTGTCAGCGAACGACTTAAAGCCTTTGAGAGTAAGAGATTTGAGAAACACGACACTAGAACCTTAGTTCACGGGAGTATCTAGCGCCCCCGTTCGCGGCGGTTGAGGCACACGATTTAACGCTGACAGACCCGGCACCAGCAAGAGGTTCGACCGCCAATATTGGCACTAAAAATCTTGCCTCTATAGCAAGTAAGGCACAGTTCACCAGCGCGGCCATAGACCCGATGCTGATTCTGGAAAGAGCCCGATTCCCCCTCAAGATCGACATATTGCGAGTCGGCCAAAGTCGACCCCCCTTGGCTAATCGCCGCCTCCAAGATCTCGTGAATCGCCCGATGTACACGCACGGATTGTGCTGGGCCTACATCTCGGGCGGGGCGCAACGGATTGACTCGTGCTCGATGCAAGATCTCATCGCCGTAAATGTTTCCAATCCCTGCCACTAAATGTTGATCCAATAATGCCGCTTTGATCGGACGCGCGGTGGTACGCAAAATCTTGCGCAATTGAGCCAAACTCAAGCCATCAGTGATTGGATCGACACCAAGTCGTGCGAGTTCGGGGACGATCGAATCGGCGTCTGCGGGATCAAAAACAACCACCTCTCCAAAGGTTCGCGGATCAACGAAACGGAGTTCTTGAATGGACCCAGATATGTCGCGCAAAGTCAAGACGACATGGCTGTGCGCCGGCCGCGGTGAATCGACTCCATCAATCAGCACTTGTCCGCTCATACGCAAATGAATCATCATCACGTCCCCTGAATCAAGTGGACAGAGCAGATACTTGCCTCGCCGATGAGCGGCGATTGCCGTCACCCCTGTGAGTCGGGCGATGACCTCTTCTCGTGAGGTACGACGCACTGAGCGCTGGCGACCGACTTCAACTTTATCGATACGACGACCTATGAATTTTTCTTCAAGCCCCCGACGTACAGTTTCAACTTCTGGTAATTCAGGCACGGCCAATATCGATGCCGCGTGACTGCAACTTTGACAAGGCGATCGTTGACGCCGCTTCTGCCGCAGCCTTCTTAGTTCTTCCGATTTCCGCGCCCATCTCTTCACCATTGATCACTACTCGGGCAGTGAACGTCGGTTGATGTGGAGCCCCCGAAGACGTGATTTCGAGCACCGGCGGACGCGTGAACTCACGCACACAAATGCGGATCAGATGGCTACGAGCATCAAACTCATCAAGCCGCTCAGCCTGATCAATAATTCGATCACCCATCAAATGTGTGACGAAAGCACGCACTTTGTCGGCCCCGCCATCCAAGTACAGAGCGCCAATCAGGGCCTCCAAAGCATCCGCTAAAATCGAACCCTTGAAACGCCCTCCCGCAGCATCTTCGCCAGCACCGAGTTGCAACCATTGACCGAGTTTGATTTCCACAGCGATATTGGCCAGAGTCTCGGCGTTCACCAAAGACTTTCGCAGGTCAGTCAAAGCGCCTTCATTCAAAGATGGATGGGCTTCGAAAATCAGATCGGTGACAATCCACTGCAAGATCGCATCGCCCAAAAATTCAAGGCGTTCATTACTTGGCATTCCACCGTGTTCTGCGCACCATGAACGATGTGCCATCGCTTGGCGCAATAAGGGTTCACTAGTGAACACATGGTTAGCGGTATCGCGAGTCCAAGCGCTGATATCCCCTGCTGGAACTTCTTGACGACGCAACCGCCGATCTCGACGACTTAATTTGCGCGGTAGTTTGCGAAGAGCGGAGAAAACCGCCATGGACAATCAGCCCTTTTGACCGTGAGCCACGACATGGGCGTAGACGAAGTCAACTGCATCGCGCACGGTCTTGAGATCAGCCAAGTCATCGTCTTCAATACGAAAGCCAATCGTTCGCTCGCTCAAAGCCTCTTCAAGTGCGTCGACCAACTCAACCAAAGCCAGGGAATCAGCATTGAGGTCATCTTTGAAGGACTGTCCTTCCGAGATGTTCTCAGGATCGGTTTCAAGAATGTCCACGAGTTGATCACGCACGATCGCGAAGACTCCATCGCGATCAAGTGGTGCAAAATTTTTAGGCATCTCAGTGGGCACAATGTCCTCCGGGTTAATAACTGGTCAGTAAATGATAACCCGTACAACGGCTAACTATTGGTTGATAGCACGATGTATTGCATCAACGATGCCACACTGCACCATGTCATTGGCGACTTTGATGCCGTTGACGACGGCTCGCGATGAAGACGAGCCGTGGGAAATAATGCATACCCCATCTACTCCGAGCAGTATTGCCCCACCAGTGCTCTCGGGATCCACGATCTCGTAGAGAGGCAACAAAGCAGGCAACAGCGCATCGGCGTGCGGTTTATATTCGGGCAGTGCTGAAAAGGCGGCTATCAACGCTTTAACGAGCGTCTTCATGCCACCTTCAAGAGTTTTCAAAACAATATTTCCGGTGAATCCATCCGTGACCACAACATCGACATTGTCCGACATCACATCGCGACCCTCAACATTGCCAATGAAGTTGATGCCAGTCGCATTGGCAAGAAGTTCATAAGCCTCTTTACGCAGAGCGTCACCTTTGCCTGGCTCTTCACCAATTGACAACAGACCAACTCGGGGAGTCTCAATGCCATAGCGATGATGAGCAAAGACTGAGCCCATAATCGCGAACTGCACTAACCATTCCGCCTTCACTTCAGCGTTAGCGCCAGCATCAAGCAAAACAGTTGGCGTGCCACCAGGAACCGGAATCGGCGTGGCAATCGCTGGGCGATTGACATTCTTGATGCGTCCCATACGCAACAACGCAGCGGCCATTGTGGCGCCCGTATTGCCGGCCGAAATCATTGCTGAGGCGCGACCATCACGAACTGCTTCAGCGGCCCGAATCAAGGTTGAGTCTTTTTTTCGACGAGCACCCTGCGCTGCGTCCTCATCCATCTCAATGACCTCGGAAGCCACGATGAGGTCAAGACCTTGGCGACCTTCAAGATTTTCTGGACCCACAAGAATAACGGGAATACCTAATTGCGAAGCCTGTACAGCACCAGCGACGATTTCGTTGGGGGCGTTATCTCCGCCCATGGCGTCTACAGCGATGGGCAACATCAAGGCGACCTAACTCAGGATCAAATCAGACTTCGATAGCAACGCGGTTTTTGTACCAGCCGCAGGCCTTACAAACCGTGTGTGGCAACTTGGCCGATCCGCAACGTGGGCAGAGACTCCGCGAGGGAGCTTCCAACTTCCATGCTCCAGCCTGGTGGCTGTGGCCCTTCATTTTTGATTTTTTCCTCTTCGGAACAGCCATGGCGACCTTCTCTTCGTTACAGCCCTTTGAGGTTAGCGTCAGGTCAGGCACTTCCCCACACCGATACGCCAACTCTCTGGGAAACAGACTTTATGCGATTATTCGGGAAATTGGTCTCGTAAACCGTCAAGAGCTGCCCAGCGTGGGTCTGTGGCCTCGCCCCCACAGGAACATTGCTGATGATTCAGATCAATGCCACAGGTGGGGCAAAGACCCAGACAGTCCGATTGGCACAGCGGGGCTGCAGGCAAAGCCAAAAGCACGGTCTCGCGCACCATCGGGGACAAGTTGATCTGGTCGTTGGTGATCTCAAAGGCATCAGGATCGGTGAGCACTAGCTGATACAACTCGCGCACCGCAATCTCCATGCTTGCCCCAACTGACGTCAAACACCGTCGACACTCCCCTTGGAAAACAACTCCAATATGCCCGGTCACAACAACCCCGTCAGACAAACTTTCACAGTTCAGAACCACCGCTATTTCAGTCCCTGGCACCAAGCGAGGATCGTCAATTTCCACGACTTCGGGCAACACAAAAATCTCTACATCTTTGGCCGTACCGGGACGCCGCAGCATCTCGAGGGCATTGACCAAAAGTGGGTTTCTCACCCGCCGGAAGTGTTGTCTTGATCGAAGAAAACGGCTCCAGAGTCATCGGAATAAGACTCCGTCTGCGCGCTGCCGTCGAGTGCTAGGGAACCCTCACCGCGATTTTCACCAATTGACAGCCGACGACGACCAGTGGCGACCGTCTTGGACAATTTGTCCAACAGAATCTCAAAACTTGCCAAGCGCTGATCTAGAAAATCTTCCATTTCGTTCTTCACCCGACGAGCATCTTCATCGGTTGCTTCAGCGATTTGCCGAGCCCGCAATTCAGCAGCTCGCACGACTTCAGCGCGCTGTACAAAACGTTCAGCTTGCACTTTGGCGGCGTCAATGATTTCGTCCGCCTCACGACGAGTACGGGCGATGAACTCGTCACGCTCCTTCATCATCCAACGAGCCTGGCGCAGTTCGTCAGGCAAACTTTGTAAGGCTCCTTCAAGAATGTCGATGATTTCATCACGATTGATTTTTGGAGTAGCAGACAAGGGCATATTCGGGGCGGTAGCAATAATGTCAATGGCGTTGCGCAATAGTTGGCCCGAACCACCTATCTGATCGTCTTCAGTCCGATCGTATGATCCAGTGTCTTCATCAAAATCTTCGAAATTAGGTTTCATGAGTGTCTTTCGGAATGTGGTCGGTGATCCACCGTCGGTTCTCCAAAGATACCCGCCAGAGCACGTGCGACTGGAGCAGGTACGAGATGGGCGATCTGCTCGCGACCTTGAGCGATCTCACGGATGAACCGACTGCTGATAAAACCTTGATCGGCACGACAGGGCACATACACCGTACGAACACCTGCAACCGAATAGTTCATGTGCGCCATTTGCTGCTCGACCTCGAAATCGGCTGAGGTTCGCAAGCCCTTGACAATGAAGGAGGCGTACTCGGCGTATGCCGCATCAACCGCTAATCCCGGATGAGCCTGAACTCGTACGGTCGGCAAATGTGCCACGCAGGCTTTAATCAAGGCCACGCGATCTACTAATTCAATCAGTCCGCTGGGCTTTGCGGGATTGTGGATCACTGCCACAACGACATTCCCAAAGAGTTCAACTGCCTGTTCGACAACGTCAAGATGCCCGTTATGAAAGGGATCAAAACTGCCCGGATACAGGGCGGTGAGAGCGGTGGATCCAGCCATGCCCTTTCTACGGTATCGGCTCAGACCTCAGCGCGTTGCAGAAATGCCACCCAGGCCCGCCCGTAACGCTTTGAACGGAGAATCTCCCAGCCCTCCAGAGCCTTGATTTCTCGCCCACTTTCGGCCACGACAACCCCGCCTGGGGCTAAAACAGACAGCAAAATCTCCAGCAGGCGTGACCAATTCTCAAAATCGTAGGGCGGGTCGGCAAGAACCAGATCAACATTGCGCATAGCCACCACGGCAGTCATCACGTCGCCGGAAACCACCGAGGTCCGTTCCCCTAATTCAAGTGTCGCTATGTTCTGACGGATGGCATCGAGGGCTTTGCGGTCACGCTCGACGAAGGCACATGATGCGGCGCCACGAGAAAGAGCCTCAATGCCCATGGCTCCACTGCCAGCGAAAAGATCGACGACTTTGGCCTCATCGACAAAACCAAAACTGTCCAAAGAATTAAATGTGGCTTGTCGGGCGCGGTCCGTTGTCGGACGGGTTGATTCGCCCTCGGGGGCAATGACAACTCTTCCTCGCAGGGATCCGGCAACAACACGCATGAGGACCATGATATTGGCAGACTGTACGGGTGACCCCAGAACCAGAGATTGTGTGTGTTGATTGTGGGGGTCGCTGTTACCTTACGTCATATCCGCCAGAAGACGGATTGTGGTTCCCCGGAGACATCGTGACCTACAAATGTCGCGATTGTCTTGACCGATGGGATTTGGTCATGCCCGATGAGGAGGATGACCTCGACTCGTAAATAGACACATCACGTCGAAATCAAGACAATTACTTACGAATAAATACTTGCCAGTCTTCATTACTCGCAAATTCAACAAACTCGTCAGAAATTGATGCAACATCAAGCGCCATCTTTGCATCAAGTTGCTTCGGCACAATGACATACTCAACGCCATCGGCTCGCGAGTTTCGCTGGCCCTCAGTTGAAACATCTGTTCCGTACATCAACATGCTAAATGGATTCGGAAACATGTACACCTCAACACGGTGAGTGACATGTGGGGCCAATGAGTGATACACCGAAATACTGGCATCCTCTGGAATTAATCTCAAGATATCCCTGCTGGTCTGCGCAACTGGATAATCCGAAGCCCAATGCGGATATTCATCGGTGCGAAACGGTATGTAACTCCATGCATTTGCCGCCAATAGCGATGTCGTCACAACGACTCCCACCACTACATACCGCGCCCTGCCGCGCAAGCGTCCTGCTCCAACGACGACAGCTAAGACCAGCGCTGGGACCGCAACAAGTGAGTAATGGTATTCAATATGGAACTGGTACCAAAATGTGCTGACCATATTTGAAAAAAGCACTAGAGCGCTAACCATGACCACTTCGGGGGCCAAAAAACTCATGAATGCCAATGGAGCAAACATCTTCCATAAGTAGGCAGGGCGCTCATCGGAACTCAGATACTTGACGACATTTGCCGGACTGGTGAAGCATTCCCTGATGAATCCACCCACTCCCCCAAAAGGAATTCGCCAGCCATTGCGAGTCGGGACACCAATCAGCGAACGCATCAGAAGAAAAGTTCCAGCCAAAGCTGCCACGATTCCCGCCACTGCCGTGATCAGCCCGCGACGCTTCTCTCCACGCACCGAAAGCAAAACACCAAGTGGCAAAACGATCAATACCACGTCCTCTTTCACTAAGAGGCACAGTCCGAGAGCGATCCAGTAGCCCAACCATTTCTTGGATAAGGCACAGACAAGAGCAATCGGCACCAACAGACCCAAGAAAGAATCCGGATGAAAGTTCTCAAGGTTGGTTCCGTTCACCGCTGGATTCACCAACCACACAACAGCCATCAAAAATCCAAGGCAACCACTTTGCAAAGTACGACGAGCAAAGAAGTAAATCGGGATCGCTCCCGCTGCTATGACGAATGCCTGAAGAGCCAGCAAAGTTTCTGTTCCGGGAGCGAGCCAGTAAATGGGCACAACGAAAAGCAGAATTAAAGAAGAGTGATCCCCCAGCAGATTGCGACCCATTAAAGTCACGAAGGGCGCCTTGAAGCGCGACATCAGCCATATGCCTTGGTCATAGAGACCTACGTCAAAAGCAGATGTCCCCAGACCGCGGTGAATGTCCCACTGCAGACGAGTGACTACGGTCGCCTGCCATATCACAAGTGCGAAAACCGCAAATGTCCAAGCTGAGATGCCGCGCAATTTCAGGAAAACTCGTGTGATCCTGACCGAGGGAGCACTTTTCGAGATCTCCTGGTTCACGCGGACAACATATCCGTATTAGTTCTTAAATAAGAATTCTTCGTCCTCAGGCTTCAAAAAAAGCGCCAGTTCAGAACGAAGTTCGGGCTGCTTCGACAAAGTGATATCTGCATCAACGATCTCGTAGGCCGCATCACGCGCTAATTCAACTAACTCTCGATCCCGCCGCAAAGATGCCAACTTCAGATCGCTGCGACCCTTTTGCTCCTTATTCATTAATGTGCCCTCGCCACGCAACTCAAGGTCAACCTCGGCGAGATAAAAACCATCATCTGATTCCACCAATGCATCAATACGCGGGTTGGACTCAGCAATCAGTTGATCGTCCGCTTCTTTCGCAGTGGTCACCAGCCAGCAACGAGAGGCGTGGACACCGCGTCCCACGCGTCCCCGTAACTGATGCAATTGGGCAATACCAAATCGATCGGCATCCAAAATCACCATGATCGTGGCATTGGGAACATCAACGCCTACTTCAATCACAGTCGTCGCCACAAGAACATCGGTCTCACCAGAGCGGAACCGATTCATGACTTGTTCTTTTTCAGCAGACGACATACGGCCATGCAACAGTTCAAGTTTGAGACCACGCAGTTCGCCATAAGCCAAACGCTCAATGGTTTCCTCGGCTGAAGCCACCTCAAGTTTTTCACTTTCTTCAATCAGCGGGCAGACCACATACACCTGGCGACCAGCAGCGGCCTCTGCACGCACATCAGCCCACACCTCTTCAACTTGATCCTCGCCCTGGGCGGAGCGCGTCACGATTGGCGTGCGACCTGGTGGCTTTTCATCGAGCACACTCACATCAAGATCCCCGTACACAGTCATTGCTGCTGTCCTCGGTATCGGTGTGGCTGTCATGACGAGCACATCGGGCACGGCCCCAGCACCTTCACCTTTGGCGCGCAACGCGGCTCGTTGCTCAACACCGAAGCGATGTTGTTCATCAATGACGACGACACCCAAACTATGAAAGACAACGGTGTCTTGAATCAGTGCATGCGTACCGATGGCAATATCTACCCGTCCATCAGCCAAGCCAGCCAACACATCACGTCGACGTTCGGCGGTCACACTGCTCGTCAATAGCTCAACACGTACCTCTCTTTCGCCAAAGAGACTGTCAGCATCAGGGATGACTAAACCCTGCAACAATTGACGGATACCCACCGCGTGCTGCTCGGCCAGCACCTCCGTCGGCGCCATGATGGCCCCTTGATGACCGCCTTGCACTGCAGTCAACATCGCCGCCACCGCAACTATCGTTTTACCTGCGCCCACATCGCCTTGCAGCAACCGATGCATCGGATGAGGACCAGCCAAATCGGATTCAATTTCTGCGATCACCCGATGCTGAGCGCCAGTGAGTTGATAAGGCAAGTGCTGATAGAAGCGCGAGACCAATTGTCCATTGGTTTTGTGTTGAATACCAACCGAATCACGTTCAATTGCACGTTTACGCATCACCAAAACCAACTGCACGCGCAGCAGTTCATCAAAAGCCAAACGCCGGCGCGCCATTTCTTTTTCGGCAAATGTTTCCGGAACATGAATCCCTATTAGGGCCGACTGGCGATCCATCAATTTATATTTCTTGCGCATCGCGGCAGAGACTGGGTCATGGATACCGCGCGCTCGACAGCGAGCGAGAGTCTCATCAACCGCTTTCAAAACAAGCCATGAGGGTAGATCAATTTTTTCGCTCTGCGGATATACAGCAATGATCGGACGAGGTCGTTCATCGGGGTCACCTAAAATATCCACCGTCGGGTTAGCCATCTGCTTAGTACCGTTAAAACTTCCTAGCCGCCCAAAAACCGCCACAAAGGAACCTATTTTCAGTTGTCGTTCGCGCCACGGTTGATTAAAAAACACGATCGACAGTCGCCCACTTTCGTCGGCGATGGTGGCAGTGACACGCGATGGACCGCCGCGCCCTCCCCTCGGTGGCGCCGTCACCGACTTCACCTCACCAATAACCAATGAGTCGGCCC
>SHUW01000033.1 GCA_009694465.1 Ilumatobacteraceae bacterium | reverse complement strand
GCCCATGTCACCAAGTTTGTTGGATCGGGCTTCAAATTGAATGTGCGAAATGACATCTCGGTCGTATCCACAGCCAAAATGCGCCCGATTAAAGGCTCACCTAAATCAAGGAGCACCTTGATCGTCTCCAAAGCCTGAATCGAACCGATAATTCCTGGCAGAACACCAAGCACTCCTGCCTCAGCACACGACGGTGCCAGTTCAGCTGGAGGTGGCTCGGGAACCATATCGCGATAGGTCGGACCTGCCTTGGGATGGAAGACCGAGACCATACCTTCAAAGCGAAAGATCGAACCATGAACGACTGGAATGCCTAACTTCACGCTGGCATCGTTGAGTAAATAGCGCGAGGGGAAATTATCGGCTCCATCGACGATGACGTCGTATCCAGAAATGATGTCCATAATGTTCTCGGCACACAAACGTGTGTCATAGGCGATCACTTTGACATCAGGATTTAATAACTGCAAGGTCTTCTTGGCTGATTCAACTTTGCGATCGCCTATTCTCTCCATGTTGTGCAGAATCTGACGTTGCAAGTTGCTGGCATCGACTTCGTCCATATCAACGATGCCGATTGTTCCGACGCCCGCCGCTGCAAGGTACATCGCGGATGGTGAACCAAGTCCACCTGCACCCAACATCAACACTTTACTACCCAACAATTTTGCTTGACCCTCAACACCAACCTCAGGCAATGTGAGGTGACGCTTATATCGATTCATCTGCTCTGGACTCAGTGACGCAGGAGATTTCCACTCCCGACCCTCGTCCTTCCATTTGCCGTATCCCCCCGCCATGGACAACACATTGGAGTATCCGAGTTGGCCCAATGTTGCCGCGGCGAAAGCACTCCGCACTCCACCTGCGCAATACACAATGATTGGGGCGCTCTTATCGGTGATGCGGCCTTCAATTTGCGCTTCAAGGTGCCCACGAGGAATGTGCAGGGCGCCGATTAACGCCCCTTCGGCGTATTCATCGGGCTCACGAACATCCAAAATAGTCACTCCACCAGCAGAGATCGCTACGTCTGCAGATGCTGTATCCACTTCAGTAGTGACAGATTTAGCGGCGGAAAGTAAGTCCCGAAAGGTAGCCATGTCAAAAGCCTACCTAGTTAGTCGGGAATTGCCACAAGGGCTGGTAGCAACTCGCTGATGTCCCCTAGCAAGAAGGCATCGGCGAAGTGATCCATCTCTGTGGGTTGACCGTTAATGATCACCACTTTCGCGCCAGCTGCCTTGCCACGCGGGACAACATTGGCCGCTGGCATGACATTGAGTGAACTGCCGATCGCCAAAATCAAGTCAGCTTCTTCGGCCGCTTTCAACGCCACCGCTATCACCTCGTCAACCAATGCTTCGCCAAACAAGATCACATCGCGTTTCATCAAACCGCCACACTTCAAACATTTTGGATCCGCCTCCCCCGCATCAACGCGCTTCAGAGTTTCTTCAACCGGACGTTGCTCACGACAACTGATGCAGCGCGTGAACTGCCATGTCCCATGCACTTCGTGCACCAATTCGCGTGAGTTGCCCGCGCCAACATGGAGACCGTCAACGTTTTGGGTGACCAAACCGTGGAGTTGTCCACGCCGTTCTAATTCAACTAATGCATGATGACCAACATTTGGTTCAACACTGCGCAGTTGGCGGTCGCTTGAGGCTTTCCAGCCTGCGATGCGAACTTCTTCGTCCTTCAGATAGACCCGAATATTTGAGGCCTTTTCTGCCAGCGGATTCTTCGTCCACAAACCATTGGGTCCGCGAAAATCAGGAATACCTGAGGCTGTCGAGATTCCTGCTCCAGTGATTGCTGTGATGCGTTGCGCCTCAGCGATCCACTGACGTACGAGCGCAAACTCAGGTGAATTGACATTATTGATCAACATTGGTTCCTCATCACTACTCACAAAATTATTCCACTCTTCACCGATCTAGAACGACTCACGCTCACATTTGTGTGCTCTCCCCCAATGAGAAAGGCGCACCAGCGTTATGGCATCTAAGCATTCCACCGTCCTTGACCGAGTCACCGATGAACTCATCGTCATCCCCTGGCGCGATCCCGTTGTCGAACGCGTCGGCTTTGACGCCTGCGGTGATTACGTGGAGCTCTTTTGGCTCGCCACACTGGGCCCAACAGCAACCTGGCTCCTGCGCCGACTGGCAATCACCGTCGTCAACAATCCTGACGGCTTTGCCGTTGATTTAGCAGCTACTGCACAAGGACTTGGTCTCGGTTGGGAGTCTGGTCGGGCCAGTCCATTCGCTCGCGCCGTTCAGCGCCTCGTGATGTTTGGCCTCGCTCAACCTGTCGGCGATCGCTTAGCGATTCGTTCTGTTGTTCCACCACTCGCTATGAAACAACTCTCGCGCCTGCCCGAGCATTTACAACGCGCCCATGCCCAGTGGACTGAATCGGATCCCACGGTAGCGATGAGCGAGGGGTATTCAGGGGGTCACGCCCTACCCATTGAAAATCTCAGCGGGACTTTTTTGGCTTCGTGAAACCTGTTGCCAGATTGATCAACAAGCGCGTACCAAACCCGGTGGCACCACGGCTCAACCAACCATCATCAAAATCCGAATTCATCGGACCAGCGATGTCGAGATGCGCCCATGGCACATCTCCCGTGAACTCCGACAAAAACAAAGCAGCCGTAATCGCTCCGCCGTATGGTCCGCCGATATTTTTCATATCAGCCACGTTTGAGTCAAGGAAACGGCGGTATTCACGTACCAATGGCAATTGCCAAACCGGTTCGCCCGAGGTCTCCGAGGCCTGCTTGACCTGCTCAATAAAGGGCTGATTCGTACCTAAAACGCCGGCGATTTTGGGTCCAAGAGCTGCCATGCAAGCTCCCGTCAACGTAGCAATGTCAACGATCGCATCGGGCTTCAACTCGGTGGCTAACGACAATCCATCAGCAAGAACTAAGCGACCCTCAGCATCGGTGTTATGGATTTCTGATGTCTTGCCGTTACGAAATGTCAAGACATCGCCCATTGCCATGGCGCTTCCCGACGGACGGTTATCAGTGCACATCAAATATCCAGTTACAGCCGCACGACAACGCAGCGCTTTGAGCGCACTCATGGCCGATAAAACTGATGCAGCACCTGTCATGTCCATCTTCATCATTGCGTGCGAGGCATCGCTCGGCTTCAAACTGATGCCGCCAGAGTCATAGGTGATTCCCTTGCCAACCATCACCAAATGACCTGTGGGATTGCTCGGCTTATAGGTCAACTTGACCAGACGAGCTGGCTCGGTGGATCCTCGATTGACTCCGAGGAGACCCCCGCAGCCCATGATTTCCAACTTGTCGTTATCAAAGACCTCGACCTCGAGACCGCTGGCATGGGCCACCTCAACGGCCCGATCAGCAAGCATCCGTGCCGTCAAATATGCCGGCGGCATATTCGCCAAGTCACGAGCCAAAATTGCTGCAGCCGATGTAGTGCGGCCGCGTTCAATACCCGATTCGGTTCCTCGTGCGCGCTCACTTGAGCACGTCATCGTCAGCAACGAAGGACTTGACCCTTTCGCTGATTTCAAATCTGTGTAGCGATAATTCGCTAATGCAAATCCCTCAACGACAGCTTGTGCAGCCGAACGCGCGTCAAGGGTGACGGCGTCAACAAGATTTGTTGCAACATGGCTGCGACGACTCGTGGCGCGGGCCAAAGCAGCGGCGGCTAGACGAAGATCACCTGAGGTGATCTTGCGCGGATCGCCGATTCCTACTGCAACAAGGGTCGCCCCTGCGGCGCCGAGGACAACGAGAGTTTGACCAATCTTTCCTTCAAAACCTTGAGCACTGAGAGCCGAGCGGTTCAGCCCCAACTGTCGAGGGATTGTTCCCGAGGACGCTACTGCTAGGCCGACGGCGTCTGCGGAACGAGGGATAGAGCGAGTTGATTCAATGCTAAGAGCCATGTCTCTATCATGACACGCCACGCACGGGGAGGCTCTCTCCTTCGTGCCATCGAGCCATCGTCCATAACAGATCAGAGAGTCGGTTGAGATACGGCACGGCCTGCGACGGGGCGGGGGCAGCAACTATTGAATGCCGCTCAGCACGACGGACCACGGTGCGCGCCACATCAAGCCATGCCGCAACTTTGTTGCCACCTGGAACAACAAATTCTGTGGGCGGCTCAAAGCGCGTATCAAGTTCGTCAATCAAGTTTTCCAGTCGGGTCACCATTGAAGCCTCAACGCATGATGCTCCTGGCGTCAACTTCGAACGATTTTCGGGCAAGGTGGCCAACTCGGCCATCAACACCCAGAGATCGCGCATAATCGGAATCAGTAAAGCCTCAATCTCTGAACCCGCACCAGCCTCAGCGCGGACGACACCCAAAATCGACTGTGCTTCATCAACGGTGCCGTATGCACGGGGCAAAGCACTGTCTTTAGGAACGCGTCCGCCATAAAAAAGTCCGGTCGTGCCGTCATCTCCAACTTTTGTGTATACGCGCTGTCTGGCCATACCTCAGACCTTACCCGTCCATACTGTGAAGCGCTAGGTTGCCTCGCCAACTGTCACATCATGAATGAGAGCCATCTGTATTCCAACCTCGTCTCATAATCCAGAAGCGGTAGATTAAGGATCAATGTCTCGCCAGCCTTACCTCGCCGCCGTCAATGAACGGGTGATCGTATTTGATGGCGCCTTTGGAACTTTCGTCCAAGGCCTCGATCTTGGTCCCGACGATTTTGGCGGTCCAAGTCTTGAAGGATGCAACGAATATCTCTGTCTGACGCGACCCGATGTGATTCAGCAGATGCACGGTGCATTCTTAGATGTCGGTGTTGATGTTCTTGAAACTGCAAGTTTCGGGAGTTTTTCCACCGTTCTCACTGAGTATCAGATCTCCGATCAGGCGTATCTGCTCAACGTTGAGGCAGCACGTCTGGCGCGAAATATCGCCAACGACTATGAGTCCTCTGGCAAGGCCCGCTATGTGGCTGGATCGATTGGACCAGGAACAAAACTCCCGAGTCTCGGGCACATCCGTTTCGCTGAACTGCGTGATGCCTACGAAGAACAAGCCCGCGGACTGCTCGTCGGGGGCGTGGATTTATTCCTCATTGAAACCTGCATGGATCTCCTGCAAATCAAGGCGGCAATGATTGGCTGTCGACGGGCCATGCTCGCCGAGGGTCGCCCAGTCCCGATTCAAGTTCAGGTCACGATGGAAACCACGGGACGGATGCTGGTGGGTTCTGAAATAGGAGCAGCCTTGACTGCCATCAGTGCCATGAACCCTGATGTTTTTGGGATCAACTGCGCAACTGGTCCGGCCGAGATGCAAGAGCATTTGCGCTATCTCAGTGAAAATGCCTCAATGCCAATCAGTGTGTTACCCAATGCCGGACTTCCGAGCATTGTTGACGGTCGCACGCACTACGACCTCACTCCTGAAGAATTGGCCAAGTTTCATCATCATCACGTTCACGATCTCGGTGTTGGCATCGTCGGCGGTTGCTGCGGAACCACGCCTGCTCACCTCAAAGCTGTCGTTGACGCCGTGAGCGGGCTGGCGGCACCCAAGCGAACGCCAATCAATGAACCCAGCGTCTCCTCAATCTATTCATCAGTGCCAATCATCCAAGACAATTCGTTTTTGATTATCGGTGAGCGCACCAACACCAACGGCTCACGGGCTTTTCGTGATGCGATGATTGCTGGCGATTGGGATAGTTGCTCCAAAATCGCCACCGAACAGATTCGCGAAGGAGCCCACGTCCTTGATGTGTGCGTTGACTATGTGGCTCGCGACGGCGCAGTCGACATGGATGAGATTGCTAGTCGCTTTGCCACTCAAGCCAGTGTGCCTCTAGTCCTTGACTCCACTGAACCCGAAGTCATGGAAGCTGGCTTGATGCACATCGGCGGGCGAGCAATTATCAACTCAGCCAACCTGGAAGATGGACAGGGACCCGGCAGCAGACTTGATCGTGTCTTTTCACTGGCACGCGAATACGGCAGTGCAGTGATCTGCCTTCTCATTGATGAAAAGGGTCAAGCGCGTGATGTGGAATGGAAATTAGAAATCGCGCATCGTCTGCACCGCATCGCCGTCGATCACTATGGCTTGAAAGCCAGCGATCTCATCTTTGATGCTTTGACATTCCCACTCTCCACGGGTGAAGAAGAGTTGCGGCTCGACGGCAAAATCACCATTGAAGCGATCACCCGCATCAAAGCCGAAATCCCCGGCTGCTTTACAACTCTCGGTGTCTCCAATGTCAGTTTCGGGCTGAAACCTTCATCACGCCACGCCTTGAACAGCGTGTTTCTCAATGAGTGCGTGCGCGCTGGCTTAGATTCGGCAATTGTTCACGCTGGAAAGATCATGCCACTTGCGCGCATGCCCGAAGAGCACAAACAAGTCTGCTTAGACCTCATCTACGATCGACGCACCGCGAACTATGACCCGCTCAAAAAATTGCTCGAGATATTTGCCGACGTCAATGATGTGGCCGCAGTGCGCGAGGATCGCAGTGACTGGACGGTCGAGCAGTTGCTCAAACAGCGCATCATTGACGGTGATCGTGAAGGTCTCACTGCTGATCTCGATATCGCCATGGCTCAAGGGCTCGCACCATTGATCATTGTCAACGACATCCTTCTTGATGGCATGAAGGTTGTCGGCGAACTCTTTGGATCAGGTCAAATGCAATTGCCTTTCGTCCTGCAATCAGCCGAGACCATGAAAACAGCAGTCTCATACCTCGAACCGTATATGGAAAAGACGGGTGCCAGTTCTGCTAAAGGCATTTTGGTTTTGGCGACCGTCAAGGGCGATGTGCACGACATAGGCAAAAACCTTGTGGACATCATCTGCACGAATAATGGTTACGAAGTCCATAACCTCGGAATCAAGATTCCGATATCTGAAATGTTGCAGAAGGTCAAAGATGTCAAGGCCGATGCTCTCGGGATGAGTGGATTACTCGTGAAAAGCACCCTGATCATGCGCGACAACTTGATTCAACTGAATGAATCAAAAATGTCGGAAGTGCCCGTGATTCTCGGTGGCGCTGCATTGACACGTTCTTTTGTAGAAAAGGATTTGCGTGACATTTATGAAGGTCGCGTGTTCTATGGTCGTGATGCCTTCGAAGGTTTGCACACTCTTGACAAATTGATGGCCATGAAGAAATCCGGTATTGATGATCCCCTTCTTGGCCGCGTGCCAACTGGGCGAGTATTGCCAGCACGTAGCGGGACAACCGAAAAAGTTGCCGTTGACCTTCCTCTGCGTTCTCCTGATATCGCTAGTGATAATGAAGTCTTTACACCGCCATTTCTCGGCTCAAAAATTGTCAAGGGCATCGGACTTGATGAAATTTCTCAGTACGTCAATGAGACTGCCCTGTATCGCAATCAATGGCAGTTCCGTCCAGAAATCGGTGAGACCGACGAGGACTTCAAGTCACGACTGCGCGCTACCTTTCGTCAAGAACTCGGTGCCGCTAAGGCTGCTGGTTTCCTAATTCCACAAGTTGTCTACGGCTATTACTGCGTCAATGCTCAAGGTGATGACCTCATCGTGTGGAGCGATGAGAGTCGTACCAGCGAATTAGCCCGCTTTAAATACCCACGGCAAAGTACCGCTCCGTTTATGTGCATCGCTGACTTTTTCCGCACAGTTGAACACGGCCTTGATTATGCGGCTTTCCATATCGTCACCATGGGCGAAGCAGTCAGTGTTGAAGCCGCCCGCCTCTTTGCTGCCAACGAGTATCAGCAGTACATGATTATTCATGGTCTTGGAGTCGAGATGGCTGAGGCATTGGCCGAACTGTGGCATAAGCGAATACGCCAAGAATGGGGCTTCGTCAATGAGGATGGTCCGTCCATCGGTGGCTTGTTCCGCCAGCAATATCGTGGTGGTCGTTACTCATGGGGTTACCCCGCATGTCCTGACTTAGAAGATAATGCGACAGTGGGTCGCTTACTTGAGGCTGGGCGTCTCGGCATTGAAGTCAGCGAAGAAACTGGCTGGCAATATCAACCAGAACAAACAACTTCGGCGATCATTTGCCACCATCCCCAATCAAAGTATTTTGTCGCTCGCTGACAATTCAGCCAAATAGATTGCTAGACAAGAAACATGCGTTTACTTTTTCGAGTTGCCACATCTCTGCTTGTCACGGTCGTTGTCATCTATGCCGGAATTTTCTTGTGGACTAAAGTCCTTCATCCTGCCGAAGACAAACTCAATAGTGACGACCTCACGGCAGTCGTCACCGACACCTCCCCGCAGGCGTCTGAAGCCCCTACACAAATGACTGACCCAACACAGCCATCTGATGTATCGGGTATCTGGAAAGCCACGACGAAGTCCACACTTGGCTACCGAGTCAAAGAAGTTCTCGGCGGCCTTGACACTGAGGCAGTAGGCCGCACCGACCAAGTCACCGGTGAACTAGTGATTGAAGCAAGTCGTCTTATGGCAGCAACATTCAGCGTTGATGTCGGGAGCATCACCAGTGACAGTTCTAAACGTGACAATCAGTTCACTGGAAATATCATGGATGTCAGCACCTATCCAACAGCTGATTTCGTGCTCACGACGCCCATTGATTTCGGCTCCATCCCCTTGCCTGGCGTCCAACTCACTGCCATTGCCACAGGTGATCTGACACTTCATGGAGTCACACGCGCAGTTACTTTTGAGGTCACGACGGAATATGCCAGCAATGTCATCGGAGTTCTTGGTTCGATTGATATCACCTTTGCGGATTACGGCATTGCCAATCCATCCAATGCATTTGTCAGTACCGGCGACACTGGACTTCTTGAGTTCGTGCTGGCCTTCGAGCGTTAAGCCAACCCTCAGCGCTGCGGTTGACTCCGGTCCCAAGCATCCGAGAGGGCGGCGTAACGCCCCTTGAGTTCGACGAGTTCAGCGTGGGTGCCCAGTTCGACGAGTTCTCCGTGATCGATGACCCCGATGCGATCAGCCCGGCGAATGGTTGAGAGACGGTGCGCCACCACAATAACGGTTCGTCCAATCATCAAACTTTCAAGAGCATGCTCAACGACAGCCTCAGTGCCTGGATCAAGATTTGATGTGGCCTCATCGAGAACAAGAACCGCCGGGTTCACAAGGGCAGCGCGCGCCAAAGCAATCAGTTGCCGTTCGCCCGCCGACAATCGAGATCCTCGCTCACGAACATCGGTATCAAGTCCCTCGGGGAATTCAGCAAAGCGTTCCAATGCACCAATGGAGACCAAGGCCTCTTCAACCTCGCTGTCACTGGCTGTTGATCGAGCGATACGGATGTTTTCGCGAATTGATCCAGAGAAACAAAAACCTTCTTGGGGAACCACGACAATCCGCCGTCGAAGGTCCGAATTGGATGCTTGCCGTAAATCAACGCCACCGTACGACACCGTTCCCCTATGGCCATTTGTCTCACTCGGGTCGTACAACCGAGCCATCAATTTAGCCAACGTAGATTTACCCGCGCCCGTCGGACCCACCAGCGCCAAGCGCTCACCATCAGCCACAGAAATAGTGACATCTTTCAACACTGCACGAGCATTTCCGGCATAGGCGAAGGTCACATGATCAACCACCAGTGCTCCACGTGTTGACAATTCTGTGGGGTGCGCTACTTCATCGACATCGGGCACAGCGTCAATAATCACAAACAATTTGTGCAGAGCGGCCGTTGACGATTGCACCGTGTTGTACAACTGGCTCAACTGTTGAACAGGATCGAAGAGGTTGGCTAGAAGCAACACGAAGGCCGTGACTGTTCCAATCGTTGCTGTACCTTGATGAACCAAGTAGCCACCGAAGCCGATGATCGCCCCCGTGGCAGCGATTCCAGCGAATTCGACGAGCCCAAAATACCAAGTGCTAATTTTCACGCTGTACATGTGCGAGTCAAAAAGCGCACGATTGGAGAGGCGAAAACGCTTGGAACGATTCGCTTGCTGCCCGTAGGCCTGAATCACGCGCACGCCCGTGATTCCTTCTTGCAGCGTTGACAAGTTGTTACCCACATTTTCCCGCACGTCGAGATAGGCATTATTGGAAATTCGTTGAAACTTGATAGAGGCAACGATCAATACCGGTAAGACCACCATCGCCACAATCAGCAACTGCCAGGAAAGGACCGCTAACAAAACTGTGGCCAGAATCAAGAGCAAGAAAGCTGAAACAAACTGAAGTAGCCCAAATTGAACGAGTTCACTCATTGACTCAATGTCGGCAGTCATTCGCGAAACTAGAACACCAGCTTTTTCGCGATCAAAAAAAGCCATGGATTGCTTCTGCAGTTTGCCGAACACCGTGATCCGCAGTTCGCGCAGGAAACCTTCACCAGCACGGTTGATAGCAATAAATTGCAAGCGCGCTGTGATGTACCCAACGATCACGACAAGCACATAAAGCGCCACCGTGCGATTCAGCGCCGACCCATTCTTGGTACGGATCCCATTGTCGATGCCGTAGCGGACCAAAGTCGGACCCGCCAATGTCACCAGCGTGCCCACGAAAACAAAGCCCAGCGCAGACAGAAATAAACGCCGTTGAGCACGAGCCATCACAAATGCCCGTCGAAGAACCTTCAGCGTTTGGACGCGATCCAATCGATCCGCTTCACTGACCGCAGACATGCCCCACATCAGTTATCCACCTCAGTATCGCCGTCGTCTTCGTCGCTTTCTTGCCAACCAGCAAGAACATTCTGATACCGCTCGTTGTTCAAAAGTAATTCTTCGTGAGTTCCGACAGCGACGACACGGCCTCCATCAAGCAAAACCACGGAATCGGCCAAAGCAATAGTTCCAGCGCGATGGGCGATCACAATCGTCGTTCGACCCTTCATCACAGTGGCCATGGCTTGACGAATTTCATGCTCCTTTGAAGGATCCACGGCCGAGGTTGCATCGTCGAGCACCAAAATGCGCGGGTCCGAGACTATGGCGCGCGCAATGGCGATTCTTTGACGTTGACCACCAGATAAGGAGTATCCGCGCTCACCGAGAATGGTGGCGTATCCGTGAGGTAATTCGAGAATGAAATCGTGCGCCCCGGCCAATTTGGCGGCGCGTTCAACAACTTCTGGGCTGGCATCAGGTTGAGCAAAAGCTATGTTGTCAAAAACTGAATCGTGAAACAAAAATGTCTCTTCAAAGACAATCCCCACCGCAGTCCGTAGATCATTGAGTGACAATGAGCGGATGTCAACTCCGTCAATTTTGATTGAACCTCGTTGGACATCATGAAAACGTGTGAGCAAACGCACGATCGTGGATTTTCCTGAACCCGTGGCACCCACCAAGGCCACCGCGCTACCTGGAGCAACGCTTAAATTAAAGCCGTCAATAATGGGTGCGTTATCTCCGTAACTGAAAATCACATCATCAAATTGCAATTGACCGACGGATTGCGTCTGCGATCCACTAGGAAGTTCGAGTGCAACGACTGGATCAGTAATCAAACTTGGAGTATTCAACACCTCATTGACCCGCATGAGAGCGACTGAGGCTCGCTGGCCGAGTGCCACTGTCATTGCCAAGTTACGTAACGGCCAGATCAGCATGGTGATGTAGGCATTAAATTTCACTAAATCACCCACGGACATCTGGCCGTTAATCACCCGATGACCACCGATACCGAGAACCGCTATCAGGCCAAGCGAAGGCAAAAGATCTAAGGCTGGCAAGAAACGACTGCGAATTTTGGCGGCGATCAAGGAAACGTTCCAAATGTCGTCAGCCTCTTGACGCAATTTGTCGGCCTGAACTTTTTCAGCGCCGAACCCTTTAATCACGCGCACTCCAGCGACGCTTTCTTCAACGACGGTCGCCAATTGCGCTTGCTCTTGTTGCACCTCTAATACGACAGGATGGATATCGCGCGAAAAACGACTGGCAAGAATAGTGACAACTGGAAGTGGCGATAAAGCGACCAAGGCAAGAACAGGCTGCGAACTGATCAGCAGCACGACGATAGCGATGACCATTGCCAAGTTAGACAAAGTGATCGGAATCATCACCACAAAGGCTTGCAACTGCTGTAGATCGGAGGAAGCACGACTCATGATTTGCCCTGTTTGCATACCGTCGTGATATCCCACATGCAAGTGCAACAGATGATCAAAAATTTTCTCGCGTAAACGAGTCTCAATCCAACGACTTTCGCGGAACGCATACCAGCGACGCAGAGACGTGAAGATCCCGGCGATGACGCCCGCTCCAACAACTAGCCCCGACCAGAACCACAAACTTTCGCGCCCTTCAATGCCGCGATCAATGCCCATCTTGGTGAGTTGCGGCACCGATACTTTGCCCGCCGCCCAAAACACTCCCACCAGGACTCCAAGAACCAAGCCTTTCTTTTGCTCAAAAAGGGCGGTCCTGAGCAGTTTCCACCCCAGCGACGAATCACTGAGGGGTTCTTTTACTTCCACTGCCACGGTGACAAAACTAGTTCCTGCATCCGTCATTCTCCCCATTGCGAGCCTCTTGAATCCCTGCCACACCCGTCAGGCATTCTTCATTCATGGATATCAACCAGCACATATCGACGACCCCTGCAGAAGCACCGAAGCAATTGCAATTCAACGGAATCGGCACCCCGCAACCTGTTGTCAATCCGCGTTTTGTTTTGTCCGATGAAATATGTCGTAATGGATTGCGACATATCGCCGAAATCCGTCAACGGCTATTGGCCAGCGCTCAAGAAAGAGCCGCTTCATCAACTGGCACTGGGCGATAAAGCTTTCACCGATTCCCAGTAGTTCAATTCTGGGTCGAGTCCCAAAATTGCTAGGGAACTCGTTGTCACACCATTGTCAAAGTACTGCTGGATCTTAGCCCGACACTGAGCTGGCGAACCATGAATCAGAATGTCATCAACGACTTCATCGGGTATCGCAGCCAAAGCAGCCTTGCGATCTCCTGCCTTCCAAGCGTCCCACATACCTTGCAACTGTGGTCCACGACCTAACCAGCGATGGAACTCGGCGTACACCGGAACATTCAGATACGCAGCAATAGCGAAACGTCCGGCGGCGCGCACAACATCGGTGTTCTCACTTGGGCAAACAAAAATACGCGCCACGATTTCTCGTTCCTGCCCACCAGCTGCGCCGTTAACAACCTCTGCCACGCGTTTGACATCGGTCGGCGATAACCAGTTGATGATTGCGCCATCGGATTCCCGCCCCGCTAAACGCAACATCCCCTCACGTAGGGCGGCAACCAAAATCTTCGGCTTGATCTCTGGACGAACGCCCAATTTGAAACCATTCACTTCAAAGGTGTCATAGGACTTAGCTACCTTCTCACCAGACAGCGCATCGTTCAAAAAGCGAACAACATCGCGCACCTTTTTGTACGGCTCGACAAAGGGAACACCATTCCACTTCTCCACAATGACATTGCTACTTGAACCAATTCCAATGGCGAAACGACCTGGAGCCGCATCTGCCATACTGGCCACGCTTTGCGCAAAACAAGCTGGCGAGCGCGTATATGCAGGAACAATTGCAGTGCCCAATCGCAGTCGCGGTTCCCAAGCCGCTGCCATCGCCAAAGGTGTGAAAGCGTCGGCACCATCAGACTCGGCTGACCAAATGTCGGTGTAGCCCATATCCGCTAACTCATTGAGGCGCTCACGATGAGTGTGCAGATGACCAGGGAGTGGAACTGTCATACCGGGACGGCGAGGTAACGAGGAAGGTGCAGATGTCATGACTTCATTGTTGCCGACAACAACCCCCATTAAAGACTTGGGCTATTTCTTCGCCTTACCAGCGGGACCCGGGCCAGGCATATCGCGCCAAAAGCGCACGATGCAACTTTGACTAGCCGTGGCCATCAGTGTCCCATCCTCGGCAAACATGTGCACGAGACCATGACCGAAACCGCGCCCAACCATGTGGATGCGAATGTCAAGCAAGACCCATTCGGTCGGCACCAAGGTGCCGATTCGCAAGGTGTTGTCCAAACTATTTCCACCCCCGCGAATGCCCAGCGACTGTCCGACACCCATGGGCACAAAGTCACCCAAGATTGCCAGAGTTGCGGCATCGATGCCCTCAATCACTTCAGGTATTCGCGACCACAACAAAACTTGTCCGTCACCTGGCGTCCCATCAAGTTCTTCTATTTCTTCACGACCCTTGATGATCCGCTGATCCATACGACCACTGACCGTGCCCGACCAATCCAAAACATGGGGACGCTCTTTGCACTCATGCGGACGAGGGATATCAGTTGGCATTTTCTCCCACTGACCACTGGCCTCAAGATCACGATCTCCCAAAGCAGCATTCACAGTCAATATCTCGCGATCACCGACATGGCAGACCGCACGCGCTTGAGTGATCTGATG
>SHUW01000032.1 GCA_009694465.1 Ilumatobacteraceae bacterium | reverse complement strand
TGCATCAACTTGCCACTGTGAAATGGAGAACCGTTGATATTGATATTGACCTGTGCTCCACTGCGCGCCTGCTCGGCAACTGGTCCATCGGCGCGCCAAATGTCTTCGCAAATGGAGACAGCAAATTTTATTCCGGCAACCTCAAAAATTTGGTGCTCGCCCGAGCCCGCGGCAAATGTGCGCTCCTCATCAAAGACGTCATAGTTCGGTAGCAGTCGCTTGTGGTACACGCCTTGAATTGCGCCTCGTGAGCAGACGGCCGCAGCGTTATAAATCACAGGTTGACCAGAAGATGTTTGTTCGCCGATACCTCGATCAACAAAACCGATGACCGCCACGCAGGACCCAGTGAGTTTGGCAAGATCCTCAAGAACGATGCGATTATCACGCACGAAGCCGGATTTCAGCACAAGGTCTTCGGGTGGGTATCCGGTGACAGACAATTCGCTGAAAGCCACAATGTCGCATTTTGCGTCTACTGCCTCGGCATATAGACCAGCGATCAGGGCGCGATTACCCGCTAGGTCGCCCACAGTGGGGTTCATCTGAGCCAGGCCGATTCGCAGAGTTGCCATATCTGTGAGGCTAACCGCGCCGTCGGTGTGCTCATCTGAGTCTTCAACGGTTACCGGTCCGGGGCGGTTTTGACCCAAATGTTCGCGCTGTTTGGTCCGTCACGGTTCACACAGCGTTCACAATCGGGCAACGACTGAGAAATGCCCCCCTGCGAGCCTTTCACTGCCCAACACAACTAACCCGGCATCGCCGGACCAATATCCCTGGAGGACCAAGTGGCCTATCAAGCAGAATACATCTGGATCGACGGCACTGCGCCAACGCCGCTTCTACGCTCAAAAACAAAGATCTTGGCTGATGACGTCACGACACCTCCAGGTTGGGGTTTCGACGGTTCGTCAACAAACCAGGCCTCAGGCGATGCATCCGACTGCGCATTGAACCCAGTCTTCACTTGCCCCGATCCCATCCGTGGTGGAGACAACATCCTCGTGTTGTGTGAAGTCTTACTTGCCACAACTGGCAAGCCACACCCCACTAACACTCGTGCAGCATGCGCCAAAGCCGCCAAGAAGTTCGCTAGCGAAGAAATGATCTTCGGTATCGAACAGGAATACACCATGATGCGTCCAGACGGTCGCCCTCTTGGTTTTCCTGCTGGCGGTGGATTCCCAGAACCTCAGGGTCCCTACTACTGCGGTGTTGGTACAGGTCGAGTCATCGGTCGTGACATCGTCGAAGAGCACACGCAGGCTTGCATGGATGCCGGTTTGATGATTGAAGGAACCAATGCTGAAGTCATGCCTGGTCAGTGGGAATACCAAATTGGTGCCGCAGATGCGATGACTGTCGGCGATCACATGCAGATTGCGCGCTGGTTGTTGCACCGCATCGCCGAAGATTACGACGTAGTGATCTCCCTCGCCGCCAAGCCACAAAAGGGTGACTGGAACGGAGCTGGTGCACACACCAACTTCTCCACCAAGGCAATGCGTAACGACAAGGACATGAAGGCCATCACCGCGGCTTGTAATGCCATCGGCAAAAAAATCATGGAGCACGTCACCAACTACGGACACGACATTGAAAGCCGCCTCACTGGCAAGCACGAGACCGCTCCATGGAACAAGTTCAGCTACGGCGTGTCAGACCGTGGAGCCTCCATCCGTATTCCTTTCCAGGTTGAAAAGACCGGTCGGGGCTACGCCGAGGATCGTCGTCCAAACGCCAACATGGACCCTTACACCGTCTGCCGACTTATTCTTGAGACGGTTTGCGGCTGAAATTAGTCACACTCCTCGCTTGAGGGGAATAAAAACGTTGTGGGGGCTGGGGAAACCTGGCCCCCATGTCATTTATCCAAGACCTACGGCAGAATAGGAGGATGAACATGCTGAATCCACAGCGTGACTACGTGCTTCGCACAGTAGAAGAGCGCGGCGTTCGACTCATCCGTCTGTGGTTCACCGACGTCTTGGGTGGACTCAAGAGTTTTGCCATTAGTCCGGCCGAACTTGAAAACGCCCTTGAAGATGGGATGACCTTTGACGGTTCATCCATTGACGGTTTCTCACGAGTCCAAGAGAGCGATGTTCTGGCGATCCCCGATCCCAACACTTTCGTGATGTTGCCGTGGGCGGATTCAAAGTCTCCCGAGGCACGCGTCTTCTGCGATATCTACAACCTTGACGGTTCCCCATTCGGTGGAGACCCCCGCCAAGTTTTGCGACGCAACTTAAAACGTGCTCAGGATCTAGGACTCGACTTTTTAATCGCTCCCGATATGGAGTTCTTTTACTTCGCTCCACCAGAAGCTGGTCAGCCTCCACGCCCACTCGATGAGGCGTCATTTTTTGATCTCACAACAACTGATGTCACGGGCACTTTGCGTAAGGAAACGATTCGCACTCTGGAGACGATGAGCATTCCCGTTGAGTACTCATTTCATGAAGATGCACCCTCGCAACATGAAATTGATCTACGTCATACCGATGCTTTGACAATGGCTGACAGCGTGATGACTTTTCGCTTGGTCGTCAAAGAGGTCGCCGCCGCACAGGGAGTCCATGCCACTTTTATGCCTAAGCCGCTTGAAGGAGTTCAAGGCAGTGGTATGCACTTGCATTTATCACTGTTCAATAACAACGGCACTGACGACAGCAACAGCAACGCTTTTTATTCAGCAGATGATTCATACAACTTGTCCGAGACGGCTAAGAAATTTATGGCTGGACTTCTGTTCCACGCCAGTGAGATCACTGCAGTCACTAACCAAACAGTGAATAGCTACAAGCGATTAGTACCAGGCTTTGAAGCACCCGTACATGTTTCATGGGCCCGCAATAACCGCAGTGGTTTGATCCGTGTTCCTGTGCCCAAGCGCGCAAATCCCTCAGCAACACGAATTGAATACCGCTCACCTGACCCAGCCTGCAATCCCTACTTGGCTTTCTCTGTAATTCTTGCCGCTGGCTTGCGCGGTATCGAACAAAACTATGAACTCCCCGCAGAGGCCGATGCGAACCTCTTTGAAATGGGTGACGGTGCACTCGAAAAATTGGGCATCGCACAATTGCCACAATCTCTTTCTGAGGCGCTCACTGTGATGGAGTCATCAACTCTCGTACGTGAGGCCTTAGGAGAACACATCTTTGAATGGTTCTTGCGTAATAAGCGCTCTGAATGGCGCGGATACAAGACCCAGGTCACTCCATTTGAACTACAGCGCTATCTCAAGAGCATCTGAGTTATTGCATGATGGATCTCATCGCCGTTTTTCCTGAATCGCCTTCACCAGAATTGGCGCGCACTTTGGACATGGCTGGTTTTCGTTGGAAAGCTTTTCCTTCCGCTGAAGTCGCCCTGAAGTCTGAACCCAGCGAGGGTTGGCTGGGTGCGATTGTGATGGCTGATGAAGATATGGAAGGGGCTTGGGCATTCTGTCGAGCCCTACGTAAACGTGATGGGATACATGTTCCGTTGATGTTGTTGGTCACTGGTGCACAACTTGATGATCTCACCTTGCGTGATGAATTGTTTAGCGATTTTTGTTTGTTGCCGTTTCACCCAAGAGAACTTGAAGCCCGGCTACGACATGTTTTTGCTCACATGTCTGTCAGCGTGAAGCCAGATGTCGTGGACTACGGCGGGCTAGCACTCAACCTTGAGACCTATCAGGCGTACATTGACGGTCGCCCCTTGGATCTGACCTACATGGAGTACGAACTCCTCAAATTTCTTACTCAGAATCCGGGCAAAGTTTTTACACGCGAGATTCTTTTGTCACGGGTGTGGGGTTACGACTATTACGGCGGTGCGCGAACTGTTGATGTGCACATTCGTCGTTTGCGAGCCAAGTTGGGTGAAGAGCAAGCGAACTTGATTCAGACGGTGCGCAGTGTGGGATACCGCTTTGGGCAATCGCGCTGGGGCAACTAACTACACTCACGCCCCCCGGTCTTCTCGGTGGCTTCTGCGCCCTAGATAGGTTCCTCACACGTGAAGCGATCAAGATCGTCGACTGAGATGCCCACCAATGAAGGCGCAAGTCGTAATCGATCCCCAAGGTCTGCAGGAATATCTACAACATGTGGGACACCCAGCACATAACACCCTGCCGCCAGAGCCGAACGCACGCCCGTAGGTGAATCTTCGATTGCCAGACACTCACGTGGGTCAACCCCGAGTCGCTGAACCGCCAGCAGATACGGCTCGGGGTGAGGCTTACCCGCCGTGACCTCATCGCCAGTCACCGAGACCGTAAAACTTTTCGGCGGCAAACAATCAATGACTTGATCCGCAAATCGCTTCCACGACATTGTCACCAATGCTGTGGGAATCTCGGCCTGATTGACACTGGCCAACAATTCGCGTGCTCCTGGACGCCACGGGATGGCCACCCGCAATTGCGCCACAACACGATCCAACAACATTTCGACAATTTCTGCGGGCTCTTTATCGACGCCGCCGTGCTTGCGAATGTAGGCACCCGAATCCAAAAGATCCGATCCGACCAATGCCCGAGCATGTTCATGGGACCATGTGCCACCGTGCATCTCGACGATTTCGAATTCGGCAGCGAACCAATACGGCTCTGTGTCGACGATCGTTCCGTCCATGTCCCACAACACAGCAGCTGGTCTTTTGCGTGAGCCGACCATGTCAGTGAAGTTGTTGAATCCGCGCACTGATGAGGCGATGTTTTCCGAGCATCTCATCAAGCGCTGTGTGCGTCAGTTGTCCATCGCGCACCACGACGCGCCCATGCACCACAGTGTGCCGCGCCGCTGATGGGCCACACCGCAACCAAGCTTCGATCGGATCGGCAATCGCCCCCGCAAAGGATGGGCCAGTCAGTGGCCACACCGCGAGATCACCCACAGCACCGATTGTGATCTCTCCAATTTCACCTTCACGACCAAGACAACCCGCACCACCGCGGGTGCCCATCTCCAAAGACATCCGCGCTGTTCCGGCCTGTGCGCCATTGCGTAATTTGGCGAGCAACATCGCTTGGCGGGCTTCCATCCACATTGATCCAGAGTCCGCCGATGAAGAACCATCAACTCCGAGGCCAACCTTGACCCCAGCGGCACGCAAGTCAACCACTGGCGAAATACCCGAGGCCAAAATCATATTGCTGCTCGGGCAATGAGCTACCCCGATGCCAGCAGCACCGAGACGATGAATCTCATCGTGATTTGGCATCACGCAATGAGCTACCCAAGTACGGTCACTGCACCAACCAGTGCGCTCTAGATATTCCATCGGGCGACAACCAAAAGTTGCGAGAGAAAACTCGTCGTCTTGAGCATTCTCAGCGAAGTGAGTGTGCAGGCGAACATCCAACTTTTCAGCCAGTTCCGCTGAACGGATCATCAATTCTTCAGTCACGCTAAATGGTGAACACGGGGCGAGGGCTACACGCACCATTGCACCGAATGAGCGATCATGATGCCGATGCACCGCTTGCTCACTGAGCGCCAGAATTTCATCGTCGTCGCAGACAACATCATCAGGTGGCAAACCACCATCTTTTTCTGAAAGAGACATAGAGCCCCGCGTGGGATGAAAACGCATGCCTAAATCTTGCGCGGCGCGAATTTCTGCGGACAACAAATCACCAGCACCATGAGGATGCAAATACAGATGATCCGAACTTGTCGTGCATCCAGACAAGGCCAGTTCTGCGAGAGCGATGTATGCGCTGACATACACCGCTTCTTCATCAATTGCTCGCCACAGTGGATACAAGGATTGCAGCCAACCAAATAATGGTTTATCTGTCATCAGTGGATTCGCGCGTGTGAGATTTTGATACATGTGGTGATGTGTATTCACCAAACCTGGCGTCACTAAACAATCAGTGGCGTCAAGCACTTCACGGGCATCGGGTTTGATATCCAAAGATGAACCAACACCAGTGATGATTCCGTCAGTGATAGCAACCCAACCACCGCTGAGTTCACGACGTTGGTCATCGACTGTGGCGACAACGAGGGCGTTATGAATCAATAAATCAGCCACGACAGCAGGAGTGGTCATGGGTTATCCGAAGCCAATGAGTCAAGGATCTCAACCAAGTGTTGACGACGGGTGCGTGGGTTCACAATGCAGAAGCGTAGGACTGTTTCACCGTTCCATGAACTAGGAACGACAAATGATTCGCCGGAATACAACTGTTGGTCGCTCCAGCGCTGATAATCGGCAGCTTTCCAGCCGAGTCGACGAAATACCAGGATGCTTAAATCTGGTTCAAGGAGCAACTCAAGATAAGGCCGCGCGCGAATTTCGTCTGCGCCCTGATGTGTCACCTTGAGAGTTCTCTCCATTGCATCTGTATACGCCTGAGTACCGTGTGTCGCCAAACTAAACCACAATGGCAGCCCGCGAGCACGCCGACTGAGGTGGTGGGCCATATCGGCAGGATTCATTTCTAACCATGGTTCATTCTCATCTTGCTCACTATGCAACACGTCAAGATATTCAGCATGTTGTGTGTGCGCTCGTGGACCATCATGCACATTGCGATAAATCAGAGCACAACTGTCATAGGGACCAAACAGCCACTTATGCGGATCAACGATAAAACTATCGGCGCGCTCAATACCGATGTATTTGTCGCGAATACTTGGGGCACATAATCCGGCAGCACCATACGCTCCATCCACGTGGAACCACACATTTAATTCTTGTGCTACATCGGCCGACGCGGATAGATCATCAATCACGCCAAGGTTGGTCGTTCCACATGTTGCAACGATTGCGAAGAGCCGATCGCGATCTTCTTGCGACATTGAATCGACGGTGGAACGTAATGCAGACCTAACCAAACGCCCGCGATCATCGGCAGGGACTAACAAAACATCAGCATCCATCGCCCGAGCGGCTTGGGTGACAGATGAATGAGCGCCCTTTGAAGCCATAATCAAACCTCGCGTGTGATCATGGCGTCCTTGATTGCGTTCGCGCCACCAATATCGACCTGCGATAAGAGCAGACATATTGCCCGCGGTGCCACCGCTGACAAATACCCCGCCCGCTGATTCGGGAAACTCGGCCAAGTCGGCGATCCACCGCAACGCTTGGTTCTCGGCGAAAACTGCTCCAGCTCCTTCAAGCCACGAGCCTGCGTAAATACTCGCGGCGGAAACAACCATGTCGAAAATAATGGAAGCCTCAGTCGGAGCACCCGGAACGAACGAGAGAAACTTTGGGTGGTCAACAGCGATTGATGACGGCGCAAGAACCTCAATGAAGAGACGCAACGCTTCAGCCCCAGTAATGCCCTCTGGCGTAATCGTCTGCCCTACGAGTGCTAACAACTCTTCGTATGGTCTCGGTGCACCCAAAGGCGGCGGGTCAACACGAATGCGATCAATCGAATAGAGCAGTGCCTGACTCGCCAAACGCGCCATCTCAACATCAGGGGTATGCATACCTACCATGAAGTTATATGACTTCGTGACCTACCGACGACAATCGCGTCAGTTGTTGAGTTCGAGCAGTTCACTGCCCTCGTTACGAATCTCGCCGTCTTTCCACAACAGGTGGCCAAGCAATGCTGCTACTGGTGCCATTGATAAACCAACGACGATAGGAAATGAAATCAGAGCGAGAATGAGGACAACGGCACCAGGCATGAGAAGAACCTACTTCTTTGCGCCACGTGCAGGCGACTTCTTCGCAGGTGACTTTTTGACGACAGCCTTCTTCACGACAGCCTTCTTCGCAGGAGCCAAAGGCTTATAGGCCCATGCTTCAATTTCTACCGCACCACCGAAAGGAAGAGCCGCTACGCCAATAGTGGATCGCGCTGGACGTGCACCATCAAAGCCAGCGACATAGGCCTCATTAAAAGTTGCGAAGGTGTCCATGTCTGTTAAAAAACAAAGGGTCTTAGCGATGTCATGAATCGTCACGCCCGCTTCTTTCAAACGCTCTTTCAGATTCTTTACAGCTTGCGTCGTCTGACCGGCCACTCCACCTGAAACTAAGACTCCATCTTTGATGCCAAGTTGACCGGACACGATCACCCAGTCGCCGGCGCGAACGACAGGTGTGTAAGGACCAAGGGATTTGGGAGCGGAAGTCTTTGCCATGCCCGCAAGGTTAGTTGTCAGTTCCGCATTTTGCCTCGCCCCTTGGCAACATCTCTGCACCGTAGTTATCATGGCGTGTGCGCAACTTTGCCAATCCGAGTGACCAGGACGCGAGATGACAGAGTCCATCATCCGTGGCAGTCGCCGCCAGTTGATTCAAGTGGGTGTGGTTGGCACTTCGGTGTTGGCCCTGAGTCGTCTACTCAGCGCCTGTGGGAGTTCGGCGAATAGCGATCCCCTTGACGGACCGATTTCACAAAACATGGCCCTCGTGCAACGCTGGGTCCCCGATCAAATCGGACCCGGAGCGGTGCGTCTGCCAATCTCCCTCGCCGACAACGCTGGTTTGTTGCTCAAGGGTCCACGAGTTTTGACTGGCGACATCAAAAGTGTCACGGACGATTCTGTTGTCGTCAAAGGTCTGACAGCACAGCGTGCTTCGTTGGGTGAAGGATTGGCCCCGTTTTGGGTCTTCAACACCACTCTTGAAACTGTCGCCTTTTTCACATTGGTCGTTGATGGCGGACCAGCAGATGGGGCCGCTTTCCAAGTCAGCGACCCGTCGACTCTGGTTGTCCCACACCCCTCAGACCGCCTGCCTGCGCTCGACACACCGACTGCTGACAATCATCAGGGAGTTGAGCCCTACTGCACTCAGACGCCTGAACCCTGCCCTTTCCATCAGATGACATTGGCCAGTGCTTTGCAAAAAAATCAGCGCATCGTGCTCATTGTCGGTACACCCGCACATTGTCAAACTGCAGTCTGTGCGCCAGTCCTTGATGGCATGGTCACAATGTCAAAAGATTTGACAGATGTGATCTTTATTCACGCCGATGTGTACCTCGACGACAGTGCCACAACAGTGGCACCAACGGTTGAGGAATTAAAGTTGACGTTTGAGCCAGTGGTGTGGGTCACCGATATCAGTGGAATGATCACTCATCGCTTCGAAGGTGTCTGGCACCCCGATGAAGTTCGCCAAGCCCTGATCTGACACCGCCCAAAGCTACCGAGAAGGCGTGAGCGTCGGTGAAGTGACGGGGTTAGCTGAACGACTGGCCGCAACCGCATGAGCGTGTTGCGTTGGGATTGATGATGTTGAAACCAGCCTGATTGAGACCATCTTTGTAGTCGAGCGTTGCGCCCACTAACAACTGAGCCGATGCAGGATCAACAACGACCCGCACATCTTCGCCATAGTTGGCCTGCTCATCATCGGCGGCAATATCACTATCAAAGAACATCTCATAGGAGAAACCACTGCATCCACCTGGACGGACTGCGACGCGCAAAGCCATATCGTCGGCGCCTTCGGCCTGAAGCAATTCCTTGACCTTGACTGCGGCTGTGTCGGTGAGGGTAATCACGATGAGTCTCCTGCTGTTTGTCACTACGGGTTGCCCCGACCGATGTTTTCTCACCGATGTCTACACAATACCCGTGTTCTTGAGCAATGTCATACCGATACGCTTTGAATATGTCTGCCGTGCGAGTACCCCCCTCGATCGAGGAGGTCACCAACCTCCTGCGGGGGGTCATTGACCCAGAACTGGGCAGTGACGTCGTGGACTTGGGGATGGCTTATTGCGCTGAGGTCTCGGACCGCGGCGAGGTCATTATCAGTGTCAAATTAACGATTGGTGGCTGCCCGCTGCGCGCCCAGATCAAGAAAGATATTGAGACTCGGGTCGCCACTCACCCAGGCGTCTCTCACGTCAAAATTGAGTGGGGCGAAATGAATGCCGAAGAGCGTTCGGCGACGATGGCCAAGGCTCGCTGGAATGCCAAAGAAAAAGCTTCAGATACCGCTATCTCGGCAACCACTCGAATTTTGGCCATTGCCTCGGGCAAAGGTGGCGTCGGCAAAAGTTCGGTCACAGTCAACTTGGCCGCGGCGATTGCCGCCAAAGGTTTTGTTGTCGGAGTGCTCGACGCTGACATCTGGGGTTTTTCAGTGCCACGCATGTTGGGCCTTGATGCCCGACTTGAGGCCGAACACGATCCCGTTTCCGAGCGCCCAAAGATTCAGCCCAACACACGGGTGGTCGGAAACGGCTTACTGAAAGTTGTCTCGACGGGATTCTTGGTGGAAAACGAAAGCACCGCTTTGATGTGGCGCGGTCTGATGCTCACCAAAGCCGTTGAACAATTTTTGAACGATGTGGCATGGGGTGACATGGATTACTTGCTAATCGATATGCCACCAGGAACTGGCGATGTGCAAATGGGTCTGGCGCGGATGTTGCCACGCACTGACATGATCATCGTCACCACACCATCAGTCAATGCGCAAAAGGTTGCAATCCGTGCTGCTGATATGGCTCGTCGTTCTTATCTCCGCATCGCTGGCGTGATTGAAAACATGAGTGCCTTTGTTTGTGAACACGGCACGTCGTATCCACTCTTCGGTACGGGCGGTGGGCAAAATTTGGCAGACGAAATCGGCGTGCCGTTATTGGGTCAAGTTCCCATTGAGGCTGCCGTGGCCGAGGGTGGCGATAGCGGCGAACCCGTGTCATTAGTTGGCGTCGGTCTCGCGGCCGATTCTTTCCGCGCCATTGCAAATTTGATCGTCACTGAGACCGTCCCACCTGTGCAGATGGCTGGATGCTCGGCGCGCACCTTTACAGAGGCCGAAGTCACCTTGCGAAAGCGCACTACCTAACTATCGACGTAAGCGCAAACTGTTTGCCACGACAAAGGCACTTGAAAGTGCCATGGCAAGTCCAGCAATCACAGGATTCATTAGGCCAGCCACCGCTAACGGTAGAGCAGCAACGTTGTATGCAAAAGCCCAAAACAAATTGGCCTGAATGATTCGCAGTGTGCGGCGACTCAAAGCCAATGCCTTTGGCACAACTGTCAAGTCACCACTGATAATTGTCAGATCACCTGCTTGCATTGCTGCATCGGTACCAGTGCCCATAGCGATTCCCAAATCGGCGGCGACCAACGCTGCAGCATCATTAACACCATCGCCAACCATGGCCACGATGGCACCAGTTGCCTGCAATTCGTGCACGATGCGCAACTTGTCGGCGGGCAATACTGCGAAGCGCGTTTCACGCACATCAATACCGACGGTCTTGGCCACGTGTTGCACTGGACCAGCAGAGTCGCCTGACACGATCATGGGGCGTACCCCCAGCGCACGCAGTTCAGCCACGATCGCTGACGCCGTTGGCTTAATGTGATCGCTCACCGTGAAGCGCGCAACGGCTCGCCCATCTACCGTGGCCTCAACAACGGTGGATCCAGACTCATCATGATTCGCCGACCGAGAAATTTCAACACGACGGCCATCAACTATTGCTGACACACCGACACCAGGGATATTGGTGAACTCTTCAACCGTTGTCGCATCTCCGACACCACGTTCATTCAGGCCACGCACGATGGCGCGAGCAATGGGGTGTTCACTGCGCACTTCCACAGCCTTCACCGCTGCGAGATAATCCGCCTCAATTTCATCAATGCGCTGCAGAGTCATCAAGCCGGTGGTCAGTGTTCCGGTCTTGTCAAAAATAATCGTGTCAATATTGCGAGTCGCTTCCAGTACATGCGCGCCTTTGATGATGATTCCTTCGCGGGCAGCGCGACTCGTTCCGACCAAGAGTGCAACAGGAGTAGCCAAGCCCAAGGCGCAGGGACAGGCAATCACTAACACTGATACTGCTGCTTGAAAAGACCGTTGTGCGTCGCCAGTGACACCTAGCCAACTGATGAGCGTGATCACCGAGAGGGTCATCACAACGGGGACAAAGATCGCACTCACTCGATCGGCCAATCGTTGAATGGGGGCCTTACCATCCTGGGCTTTTTCAACGAGGCGTGCCATCTGCGACAGAACCGTGTCGCGACCGATACGCGTTGCACGAACCAATAATCGACCATCGGTGTTTAGAGTTCCGCCAGTCACCACATCACCTAGTGAGATCTCAACAGGAACACTTTCGCCAGTAATCATGCTTCGATCAATGGCGCTTTGACCCTCAATGACGATTCCATCCGTGGCAATTATCTCTCCGGGCCGCACAACGAAAATTTCGCCGACTCCAAGAACACCGATAGGAATAGATGTCTCAACACCATCACGCCACAATGTTGCCTCTTTTGAACCAAGGTTCAACAATGATCTCAACGCTGCACCGGCCTTGCGGCGTGAACGAACTTCGAAATATCGACCGGCCAGAAGAAAAGCCACGAGGGTCGTCGCGACTTCAAGATAAATCTCGTCATGAACCATGCCAGACATTTCGCCATGGGTCATGCCAGCCATTGTTGATGAACGCGGGAGCAGACTCATATTCATTTTCATGCCGATATCGCCAGCGTTCCCAAAAAATAGTGCCCAGACGCTCCAGGACATCGCAGCGATCACACCAAGTGATACCAAAGTGTCCATCGTTGTCGCACCGTGTCGCGCGTTACGCCACGCTGATCGATGAAACGGTGCGGCGCCCCACAGCACAACTGGTAAAGCCAGAGCCAACGCGACCCATTGCCAGCCATCAAATTGCAATGCCGTGATCATTGACATCAACATCACGGGCAGTGCACATACTGCACTGACAATCAGTCGGCGGCGAATATCTAGAAGGTGGACTTGCGTCGCAATTTCAGTGGTGGATTCTCCCTCATCGACCTTGGGGGCTATCGCCCCATAGCCAAGCGCCTCGATGGTTGCGATCAGTGAGTCAACTTCTGCCGAGGCGGCCTGACTAACGACAGTCGCTTTTGACGTGGCGTAGTTGACCGATGCATGAACGCCATCAATCTTGTTCAGTTTCTTTTCGATACGCGCCGCGCAGGCGGCACACGTCATGCCGGTAACCGCTAGAACAACGGTGTCTTCACCGACCAATGGCTTCAAACCCTGCTTCATCAATTGCTGCAGCAATGAGTTCCCACTCAACGTGAGATTCTGACTCAATGCTCACGATCTTTGTATCAAGGTCAACTTCAATCTTCGTCACTCCCGTGATCTTGTTTAACTCGTCGGTTACTGCACCTGTGCAGTGACCACAGGTCATACCTGGAACTTGAAATGTCGTTGTCACCATGTCATTCTCGTTTCGGTTGTTCAGTAAAGATTGCGGCGCGCTTATTCAAGAAAGCGTCGATACCTTCTTGAGCATCTGCAGAAATAGCCGCGCCAGCCATGACCTCAATTGCGAAATCGTAAGCTCTATCTTGGGATAAGTTCATCTGATCGTAAAACGTATTTTTGCCAAGTGCCTTTGACCAAATGGAACCACGCGTCGCACGGGTAATGAGATCAAGCACAGCGGCATCGAGTTGATCATCAGAAACAACGCGATTAATCAGGCCCCAGTCGGCTGCAGTGAACGCGTCTATAGGGTCGCCAGTCATTGCCATTTCCAGAGCCCGTTTGCGACCCACATTGCGCGCCACAGCAACCAATGGGGTATGACAGAAGAGCCCACCTTTTCCTCCCGGAATAGCAAACGCCGCCGACTCACCAGCGATAGCAAGATCACAGGAGGCCACAAGTTGACAACCAGCTGCTGTTGCCAAGGCATGAACCTTGGCGATCACAGGCTGGGGAATGTTCTGAATCGCATCCATCATCTCGGTGCACACCTCAAAGAGATGACGAGCGTGCTCAATGTCGGCTCCAGCCATATCAGCGAAGTTGTGACCCGCCGAGAACACTGGACCATTGGCCGCGATGATCAGACCGATGGCTTCACTAGCGGCGATCTCCTTCAGGGCCACAATGATCTCCAACATCGTCTCTAGTGACAGGGAATTACGTTTGTCGGGACGGTTGAGGGTCAACGTAGTGATCGCTCCCTCACGCATGACATAGATGTTCGCAAACTCAGTCATATAACTAGTCTCGCACCCATCTGCAGCTTTTGGGTGGCTAGAACTTGGGACTTTGGCAGTGAAAAGTGCGCCCTGAGGGTCTCGAACCCTCGACCAACGGATTAAAAGTCCGATGCTCTACCAACTGAGCTAAAGGCGCGGAGGCGGAACGAAATGCGGAGCGAAATTCACTCCAGACCCCGAATACATCCGACTTTTATGATAGTTGCCCTGAACCGGAAACATTCATTCCCTTTACGGGGTCACAGGCTTTTAGCCCACTTTCCTGACACCCCGAAATAGGTCCACCTCCTATGAGACGCCCCCCGGCGAATCAAATACCACGCGACCAGACATGGCAGTATTAGACCGTGACTGAACCACTTGATATCCGCCCATTACTTGACCCAGAGATAGCCGCTCTCCTTGCTGCCTCACCCGTAGATATTGGTGCCGTCTTAGCGTCGCTGACCAATGAATCAATCGTTGAGATTCGGGCTATGTTCGCCGCCACACCACCTCCGCCACTATCAGACACAATTGAACGCACCGACCATGTCCTCGTCGATCGTGGTACCGCGACCCTGCGGGTGCATCGGCCAAAAAATCTCGCCGGTCAGCGTCCTTGTGTCTATTGGATGCACGGCGGAGGGTTAGTTCTCGGCGATAACAAGATGGACGATGCTCGCTTTGACTCTTGGTGTAATGAATACGGGATTGTGGGCGTCTCAGTTGACTATCGTCTTGCACCCGAGTACCCGTACCCCACGCCACTTGAAGATTGCTACGAGGGTTTGGC
>SHUW01000031.1 GCA_009694465.1 Ilumatobacteraceae bacterium | reverse complement strand
CGACTGTTCCGGGTGTTACCACTGTTCCATCGACTGCAACATCTTCCACTGTTGTGGACACTTCCGAACCGACGACGACAGCCGGCTGATGCGCGCGGTGGTGTTGGTTGGCGGGTTTGGTACTCGTTTACGCCCACTGACATTGACAATTCCTAAGCCAATGTTGCCCGTGGGTCATCGACCCATTGTCGAAAACGTGATTCGTATGTTGGCCGCTGCTGGCATCAACGAAGTTGTTCTTGGTCTTGGTTTCAAACCTGAACCATTCGTCGAAGCGTTTCCTGATGGTGTGTGTGCGGGGATTCCACTGCACTATGCAGTCGAGCCAGAACCCCTCGATACTGCGGGGGCGATTCGCTTTGCTGCCGAACACGCAGGGATCAACGAAACCTTTGTTGTTGTCAATGGAGATGTCTTAACTGACCTCGACATTTCCGCGCTGATCGCCTTCCACAAAGATCGTGGCGCTCAAGCCACGATGCATCTCACTCCAGTTGACGACCCTTCTGCTTATGGGGTGGCCGTGATTGACGATCTGGGACAAGTGCAGCGCTTCGTTGAAAAGCCAGCACCTGGTACGGCGCCGAGCAATCTCATCAATGCTGGCACTTACGTTTTGGAACCTTCGGTCCTGCAACGTATTCCAACTGGTCGTAAGGTCTCTATTGAACGAGAAATTTTCCCGCTGATTGTGCAAGACGGTGGCTTGTATGCCTTGGCAACTAACGATTACTGGATTGATGCGGGTCGTCCGGAACCTTATTTGCAGGCCAATCTGGACATGATTGACGCGGTTCGTCGTTCGGCCTCTGCCCCTGCGATCGAGCCTGGTGCCAAAGTTGATCCGTCTGCCCTCGTCCGCCACAGTCTGGTATCTGCTGGGGCTCTCGTTGAAGCAGGAGCCGACATTAAAGATTCAGTTGTTTTGGCTGGGGCGATCATTCGCCAAGGTGCAGTCGTTCATAGTTCGATCGTGATGGGTGAAGTCGGAAATGGAGCCTCGATCACTGACACCATGGTGGGTGCAACGGGCAACGTCGCTCCAGGTGTCACACTTGTGCATGCCCTTGTTCCTGATCCAACGTTGCTCTAGGGCGCGACTATGACGCCTCCTGCGGGCGTATCTGACCACATGACCGTGATGGTCGTGGGTGGTGCTGGATTTTTTGGTTCGCATGTGGTCGATCGTTTCTTGGCTGATGGATCAAGTGTTGATGTGGTTGATGATCTCTCAACTGGATCGTTATCAAATTTGTCCTCTGCTCGTTCTTCGGCAACTGAGGGGGCATTGCGAATCCACACTGTGGATGCGACCATCGCCGAGTTCGCCGAAATTGTTCGCTCAACGCGGCCCGATGTGTTGTTCGTGAGTGCGCTGTTAACTGGGAGTTCTGCAGAGGGTGCATCTGCTGTCAAATCTTTTGCGCTTGCTGCCTCAGTTCTTAACGCCGCATTAAAGGCGCGAGTCGGCAAAGTTATTGTGACGCTTCCGGCAGCGGCGCTGTACGGCGAGGTTGCTGCCCGCGATCTACCGATCAAAGAAGATAGACAGCGTCATCCAGTTGGCATCAACGGGGTCGTAGCACTGGCGATCATTGAACTTCTTGAAATGTATCGTCGTGATCATGGCATTGAATTTACGGTTTTAGCCCTAGCAACTATTTATGGTCCGCGCCAGAAGCCACAAAATAATGTTGTCTCGCGATTCATTCAGGCACATCATTCTTCGGAGTTGCCAGTGATCCATGGTGATGGAAAACAAACTCGAGATTTTTTGTATGTTGACGATGCTGTTGATGCGGCATCTCGGGCCTGTGCAAAGGGCGATGGTTTATTGCTTCATGTGGGAAGTGGGCAACAAACAAGTATCAAAGATCTGTGGGCATTAATCGGTGAAAACTCACCGGCGACGATGGATGCCAAAGCGAATCGGGGAGTGCAACGAATGTCGCTCTCGGGATCGCGTGCCAGATTGCATCTTGGGTGGACACCTTGGACAAGCCTCGGCGATGGTTTGAGCGCTACTACTCAATCGGCAATACGGCCATAACTTTCAGCGAAAGAGGTCCTCTTGGGGCGGTCGAACAATTTCGCTCATTGAGGATTCGCGCATCCATGCAGAATCCAGGCCACGCACCACTGCCACTGGAACTCCATTAGATTTTCCCATCACTAATTCGGCGGCGCAGGCAACTTCGTCGGCGATACACACCTCGGTCACCTGCATCATGCGTCCGAGGGCATCTGGTGTGCCACGTAGATCCAATACTGCAGCAACTCCAGCAACACCAATGGCTACATCGGTGAGTCCTTTGCGCCATGGACGACCAAAAGTGTCCGAGACAATGATCCCGACCGAGACCCCAAGTTTTGCGCGAATGATGTCGCGTATTCGGCGTGCTGAACGATCACTATCAATGGGCAATAAGGCAGCCCACCCGCGTTCAACGTTCGAGAGGTCGATCCCACTATTGGCGCAGATGAAACCATGTTGGGTTTCAGTAATGATCAGATCACCTCGTCGGCGTACGACGCGTACGCCTTCTTGTTCAACTAAAACTTTGTGTGAAAGCGGATCATCGGGGTCAATCTCGACCATTCGCCCCTCGGCTTTGGAGACAATTTTTTGAGTGACGACAAGAACATCACCATCTTGTAGCGGTCCATTGGGGGCATTTCTACAGGCCTCAACAATGACATCGCCGAGTTGGTCCCCAGGGACAATTTCCCCAATACCAGTAACCGCCCAAGCGCTGATTCTTTGTTGTGTTGACTCTTGGCTCATGATGTTCTCCTTAACGAACCGCACTGAGTACGACGCGGGCGAGGGATTGAGTGATTTCTGGTGTTCGCATGATGGTGTCGGTGACGAGACATCGTAAACCCTCGCGTTCTACAGCAGTTTGTAGATGGGCATCTTGTTCGTCAATGACCAGGGTCGCACATATGGGAGCGTAGAGTCTGGCCACGCCGACAACGGATGCTTCATGCCCGAGTTCAGTCAACATCCGATCAGCGGGCCCTTTTAAGGCCGCTCCGGCGACGATGGGAGATATCGCCACAACTTGACTACGCATTGCTGTCAGGGTTGAATCAACATCGCACAGCGCGCGAATCGGCCCGAGTGAAACGATGGGGTTAGAGGGAGCGATGATGACGACCTCTGAATCGCGCAGGGTGGATAAAAACGTCGGCTGAGCAGTTTTTGCTCCGATGAATTCAACACCGGTGACGGGTACACCGTGATGACGTTTCACAAAATATTCCTGAAACGAGACTCGCAATGCAGAACCATCTTCAATGATGTCCACCATTGTTGACACTGGATCATCAGACATGGGCATCATCTTCATCGTGATGCCCCAGGCTCGGGCAATCTCGGTCGTGACTTCGCTGAGGGTCGCTCCTTCTGCGAGGCGTGCGGTGCGGTAGAGATGTGTGGCCAAGTCACGGTCACCGAGATTGAACCAAGTGCCGGCAGCGCTAGAGCTGTCAGGCTTGACCGCTCCGTAGCGCGCCAGGGATTCCATCGCTATCCAGGATTCATTTGCCAAGCCCCAGCCTCTGTGGGGGTCAATGGCGGCCGCCACGGTGTAGGTCACGGTGTCTAAGTCAGGGGAAATACGCAGACCATGCATCATCGTGTCGTCGCCAGTATTGACCACAACGGTGATTTCTTGGGGGTCCACTTCAAGAACGAGACCGCGTAAAAAGCGGGCTGCGCCGACCCCACCGGCGAGAACTGTGATCACTTTTGACCTACTGAGATGAACTGCATCAATCCGAGCGTAGGTCCTGAACCGTAGTATGGACCATCTCAGTTGATCTCTCCAGGAGTGTTTTATGCCCCGAGCCTTTATCACCGGCGTTACTGGTCAAGATGGCCAGCACATGGCCGAGTTTTTACACACCAAGGGATATGAGGTCTTTGGCATGGTCAAGGGTCAAAATAACCCTAAAGAACAGATCATTCGTGAAGAGTTTCCCTATGTCAATATCGTGCCCGGGGATTTGGCAGATCTGCCGTCGCTCGTCAAAGCCCTCGAAGTGGCCCAGCCGGATGAGGTCTATAACTTGGCCGCCATTTCCTTCGTCGCGCTTTCATGGAATCAGGCTGAACTGACAGCCAATCTGACGGGCACCGGTGTCTTACGTATGTTGGAGGCTGTGCGAATGGTCGGTGGTCAGACCGATAACAAGATTCGCTTCTATCAGGCTTCGTCATCAGAAATGTTTGGCAAGGTGCGCCAGATTCCGCAGGACGAATTGACTCCGTTTCATCCTCGTTCGCCCTACGGGTGCGCCAAGGTTTTTGGACATGACATCACCGTGAACTATCGCGAAAGTTATGGGCTCTGGGCATGTTCTGGAATTTTGTTCAATCACGAGGGTCCCCGTCGTGGTATCGAATTTGTGACACGCAAGGTCACTAACGCTGCGGCGCGTATCAAACTTGGTGTACAAGATGAGTTAGTACTCGGCAATCTTGATGCCAAGCGAGATTGGGGATACGCCGGAGATTATGTCAAGGCAATGTGGATGATGTTGCAACAAGAGGAACCTGATGACTATGTCATTGCTACCGGCGAAACACATACGATTGAAGAATTAGTCGAGTTGGCTTTTGACGTTGCAGGCGTCAGCAATTGGCGTTCCTATGTTCGTCAAGATCCAAAGTTTTTCCGACCTGCCGAAGTTGATCTACTCATTGGAGATTCAACGAAGGCTCGGGAGAAGTTGGGTTGGGTGCCCGAAGTTGATTTCGCAGGCCTAGTGCGCATGATGGTGGAAAATGATCTCCGTCTTGAGTCTCGTAAGGCTCGACGCGACTTAACTGATTAGCCGTCTGACCCGCGATCAGGTTTCAAAAGGTCGATCTAATAATGCGTCACTCAGCGAATTGCTGTTGATGATTGCCCCAGTGACCAGAAGTCTTTGCAAAGAAATCGCAAAGATCACTAAGGCAACCAAGGAACTTGCGACCAGTCCAATTTCGACGCGCAGATAAAGATCATCTGACGCCAGCCAGACACAGATCACAAACGAAACCATTCCCGTCAACCAACCAAGACCCACTCGGGCATGACCATTGAGGGCAATCACTGCTTGGGCGGTGGCTAAGGCAACCATGTACAGAGCACTTCCGATAGCAAGCAATGTGAGTGAGCGTCTGTTGAGTACGTCTTCATAGACCAACTCAAGCATGGCTGGTCCAACGGCAAATGAACCGAGTGTGCCGAGGAGTCCGACAGCAATCACAACTTTCATCAGGCGGTGAAACCCGTTACGAAATTCATCAAGATCGTTCTGGGCCGCGAGTCGCGCTAAACGCGGGAGTAGCGCCGCTTGTACCGCTTGGAACAAGAACAGAGGAATACGCGAGAGCAAGACGCCATTTCCGAAAGCGGTGACCTCTTGATTCTGCTGATCGTTTGCCAAAATATTGACGGCGATTGGACCAGCATTGACTAAGCCAGCACCCATCAGTGAGCCGATCAACAGCCAACCCAGATTGGGCGTCACTTCGCTCCACGGAGCAACTGGGCCTTCCTCGGTTTGTAAGCCTCCCCGAAGACCGACAATTAAAACTCCAGAAAGTGGTGAGAGGGCCACGACCATGGCATAAGCGCCAACGTTGGTGATATCAAGTTGCCACAAGATGACGCAACCAACAATTCTCACGAAACCATCGGCGCCCATGATGATGCCGTACGAGGAAAACCTGCCTTGACCCGAGCAAATACCACGCGCCAAGTGTGCTGGAGCATAAGAAATAAAACCGATGATTAGGGCTGCTGTCACTAAGCCGTAACCCTCAAAGAAATCCTTGGTAGCGATTGAACTAAGTCCCGCAAGCAAAGCCACGACAATTCCGGTAGTTGCGATGCCGAGCGGCACGATGCGTCTGACGATCGCACGACCACCCAAACCGAGAGCTCGGCGGTGGGCTAAGGCGCGACCCATTTCTTGTTCAAGAGGTAAGAAGAATCCTGGGGCTAAGACGAACGTTGCGAACCATAGAGCCACGATGGGTTTGAAGTCTTCTTTTCCGAGAGCTTCTTGACCAACCTTAAAAAATGCATAACTGGAAATGCCTGCGACCATAAGCCCGCCACCGACGGCCAAAGTCCCCTCGGGTAGGGGAATCTTGGTCTTCTCAGGTGGGAGTTCTTCGTTCACGCGAACCCCGCCGAGTTTCGCAAATTCTGATTGCGAGATGTAACAAACTTCACGATTATGTACCTTACTCAAGGTGCGGCAATGTGCCTTAACTGCTCGTGGGTGACCAAAGTCGGGCTGAGTCCACGAGTAACCTTGACCCACTGTGGAGAACGAGTCAGAAGTTGCATCCTTTCCTAGCACTGCCCCAGCGGAGGTGAGCCAATCGCCCACGCCTGGAGTGGTGGTATCCCTCGTCGTTGGTGCCCTCACTCCCGATTTACCTGAAGTTCTAAGCGCCTTAGCTCTTCAGGATTACCCAAATGTGCAAATTTTGGTTCTTCTCGGACAAAGTGATGAAGAACAGACCAAACAAGTCAAAGAACTTGTTGCTTCCACGACGCCAGGGGCTCACGTAACCGAATTGGGCGCTGATCTCGGCTACACCGTGGCAGCCAATGCGGTTCTGCGTCTCGTCGATGGTGAGAGCGGTTTCTTCTTGCTGATGCGTGACGACGTCGTGCTTGATGTGGGAGCCGTTCGTCAATTAGTTGAAGAGATGTATCGCTCAAATGCTGGAATAGCCGGACCCAAGATTCTGGACGGAGAGAATCCGCAGATTTTGCGCAGCGTTGGTTATGCCATGGACTGGTTTGGGCAATTAGACGATCCCATCGAACCGCAAGAGATTGATCAAGAACAGCATGATGCGGTGCGCGATGTTTTTGCACTCTCATCGGCATGTCTCTTCGTTCGTGCTGATCTCTTTCGTGAGTTAGGTGGGTTCGAACCAACTATCGAAGATGTTGGTGCCGCCCTTGATCTTTGCTGGCGCTCGCATTTGTCTGGGGCGCGAGTACTGATTGTGCCCTCGGCAACGGCGCGCCAACCCCACCGAGTTCCTGTTCACGGTGAGGCCGACGAACGCAATCGAATGATGACCGTGGCGTCGCTGACTGGATCATTGCGGATGTTGATGATCATGCCACTGCTCCTTGCGGCGACCTTATTCGGGGCGCTGGTGTCTGTGATTCGCGGCGACGGGCGCAGGGCCGTCAATCTGCTGGGTTCGTTTGGGGCCCTGTTAACACGCAGCGGGTCAATTCTGCGCCGCCGCCGCCGAGCACATGCACTGCGACGAGTCCCGGATCGTGAGATCGTGGAACTCCAAGTGCGCGGTTCGGCCTCGTGGAGGCGCATGTTGCGGCACGGCAGTAATCGAGCCGTATTCGCAGGGCATTCTGTTACCCAAGGTCCACGCGAGCGACGTATTTTGATCACTGCTGGTTGGGCGATACTGATCATTGTCCTATTCCTCGGGGGACGCCAACTCTTCGTTTCGGGGGTCGAGCCCGTTGGGCAGTTCTCCCGATTGCCAGATTCGCCGCGGGATCTCATGTCTGAATATTTCAGTGGTTGGCGCAGTCAAGATCTTGGAAGTTCTTCATCCCAAGCAACCAGCATGATTTTGATAGCAATCGGAGGAGTCGTTGCCTTGGCTCAGATGGGTCTCGTTCACACCTTGTTGATTGTTGGCTTGATTCCAATTGGTTGGCTTGGAGTCTCTGCTCTGTGTGCTGTTGTCGCCGATGACCGCGCCCGTCTGGCTGGAGTCTTTGCCTATGCGGCAGTTCCCATTCCCTATGTCGCAATGGCAACGGGTCGACATCAAGTTTTGATTGCCTACGCCGTCGTGCCGTGGGCATTGCATTTTTTACGATCTTTCGGTGGCATCGCTCCATCAGTTGTTGACGACACCGCTGGCGATGTGATTGACCATCCCTCAAGTGAAATGCGTCTTCAATTGGTAGCGAAACTTTCCCTGCTACTCGCTGTCACCTTGGCTTTTAGTCCTTCGACAGTTCTCGTGGTCGTGATGTGCGCCGTGTTCTGGCAACTGGCTGCAGTCCTCGGTGGCGGATCAACTCGCGCTGCTGGGTTGGGATTGGCTGGTGCTCTGACTGCCACCGTTGCAGCAGTTGTACTGAACCTTCCTTGGACCACGCGCTTTTTGCAGCCAGATGCTTGGGCAGTCATCGTTGGAGTAGATACCAACCGACCAAGCGGTCTTGGCTGGTGGGATCTGATGCGCATGGACACCGGTCCAGCAGTTCTCGGGGGTCTCGTTCTGTTTTTATATATTCCATTACTCGTTGCTGCATTGGTGGCAAAAAATTCACGTTTTGTGTGGTCAATTCGGGCATCCATGTTGGTCGCAGGAAGTCTCGTGCTGGCCTCTCTCGACGCGGGCCACCACTTGCCATTTCGACTTCCCGAAGCGGGGATGATGTTGGTCCCCGTTGCTATCGGATTAGCGATTGGCGCGGCGATCATCGTGATGTCCTTTGGTATTGATGTGCGCGGTGCAAACTTCGGTTGGCGTCAGCCTCTTGCTGTGATTTCACTGGCAACTCTCTCCATTGCGTTAGTGCCGGTGCTCACTGCTGGTATCGACGGGCGATGGGGGCAACCAACAACAACTCTGGCAGGTCAGATTGAAGAACTTTTAGGCGACACGGCAAGCGGAGATTTCCGGGTCTTGGTAGTCGGTGACACTCGGCTGGTACCGGCAGGACAACATGCCTATGGAGATGGGTTGAGCTATTCGCTGATTCAAAATTCGCAGAGCACAATGCTCGATCAATTCACTCCAATTTCTGATGGCAGCGACCAGTTTGTCAAGCCCTTGATTGATGCCATCGCTCAAGGATCAACAGATCGAGTTGGTCGTCTGATGGCTCCCTTCGGGATTCGCTACATCGTTGTACCGATACTCGATCGCGTGCAATCAACTAGTGCTTCGCCACTGCCCGTGGCCAGCGGTTTAACACAGTCATTAGGGGTTCAATTGGACCTGCGATCCGTCTATAGCCCGACAAGTATGGTCATTTTTGAAAACATGCAATGGATCCCCGTGACCGCAATGTTGAGTTTGACAGCCGAACAAGGCACTAACGCTGGTGGTGTCACGGCCTTGGTTGATAATGATGTGTCGGGTTCACGTGCAGTCTTGGCTGGAACGACGAGTTGGCGCTCGGTTACTGAGGAAATACCCGCTGGACAATTGCACATCGGCACTCCATTTGACTCTCGTTGGCGTCTTCAGAACGCCACGCAATCTGTGGTTGGGATGGCCTCGTTCGGATCAGTCATGACATTCGAAAGTAGCGCAGGTTCGGGTCGTCTCGTCTACGACAATCCAATGACGCGCTACTTGTGGGTCTTACTACAAATAATTTTGTGGGTCATTGTTCTCGTGGCACTCTTTCAACCGCGCTTTTTTGGCCGCCGCCACAGTCACATGTCGCTTGAACCCGTTGTCTCCTTTGAGGAGATGAGTTAATGATTCGTCGACTCACAGTCATCTTCATGATCATCGCCGCTTGTGTGGCGGCAATTGTCCTACCCAACAACAACGCAACGGATACGCCACCGATTTTTTCTGCTGCGACACGTCTTGGGACTCCGTCAATTCGTCAAGATGAGCGGGTGATTACGCGTACATGGTTATGCGCTGGATCTGCTGCCAGTGGCCCGAGTAGCGACGGCGAATATGGCGGTGAAGTTGTCGTCACCAATCCGACGGACGCTCCGATTACCGGTGTGGTGACGATCTTGACAACCGAACAGGATCCCGTGCGAGAGCAGATTGTGGTTGAGGCGCGAAGCCAGTTGACGGTGGATATTGATGCTTTGGCCAGTGCGCGTTATGCCAGCAGTTACGTCGAAGTCAGTGATTCTGCGGCGAGCGTTGAGCAACGGGCAATCCATCCGGCTGGTTCGGCAGTATCCCCATGTTCGAATAGCACATCGAGCGAGTGGTATTTCGCCGATGGATTCACAGCTGAATCTTCAGAGTTTCGGATTCTCTTAACTAATCCATATTTGACTCCAGCAATTCTGAACATCGGCGTGAGTACAGAAAAAGGGTTTCGTTCTCCACAAAACCTGGATGGATATGTCATTCCCCCTCAGTCAATTCGAGTTTTGAATATCGCTGATGCTGGATTCAGAGATGAAAAGATTTTGGCAATCAGCGTCAATGCAACTGCTGGTCAAATTGTTGCCGCCAAAGAGCAACATTTCCTTGGAGCTGGGCGACTGGGCTATGTGCTTGCCCTCGGCAGTCCTTCAATGTCGGATCAGTGGTGGTTTGCAGATGGTGAAAAGGGAACGGGGATGACCGAGACCTTCATGATTTTCAATCCCTCGGACGAACAGGTTTCAGCAAATGTGCTGATCCTTGGACTGGAAGATGCCGTCGCTCCACCAGCAACAATTCTGACGATTCCAGCCCACGATGTTGTGGCTTTCAATACGTCGGCATTGGTGGGAATGCCTGAAGGACTTCATGGTGCGGTGATCTCCAGTCAGTCGGGAGACAACTTGGTCGTCGAGCGAATTCTCACGAGACCAGCGGAGACCAGCGTCGTTACCTCAGTTGTTCTCGGTGGACAAAAGGGTGCACGCTCGATGAGATGGAGCGTGCCCACGAGCATCAAAATCGCCATTGAGGATGCCTTAATCGTCCTCAATACATCTTCGGTTGACGCTTTTGTGACCGTCTTTTCGGTCGGTCCTGGTGGCGAGGAACCAGTCCCTGGCTTGATTGACATATCACTTGCCGCAAATGGCATTATTTCCATTGATTTGCTTGATGATCTAGCTCTGGGCCGAGCACTGGAGATTGTGGGCACTCAAAATCTGCTCGTTGAACGCCGACTTGGACGGACTCCAACCTTGAGCGGCCGTAGCGGGTCTTTAGCGATTCCAGGATGACGCAGGAACGATGACTAGCCTGTTGACTGCCGCAGGGATTGCAGTGATCGTGGCTGTCGCTGCACTAGTGATTCGTCGGACTCGGGTCAGCGATGTGCCGACACAAAAAATATTCGCTTCTCCAACCCAAATTGATCGAGCGGATTTCGCTACGCAATCCCAAGAATGGCTAGTTGTTGTGTTCACATCTGCTTCCTGCCATGTGTGTGCTGACATGGCAGCCAAAGCAAAAGTTCTTGCGACTCGTGAAGTTGCTGTGATTGAAGTGGAGTACGAGATGCAACGTGATCTGCACACTCGCTATAACATCGAAGCAGTTCCTACTATTGTCATCTGCGATGTTCGCGGTGTTGTTCTCAAGTCCTTCATGGGACCTCTCAGCGCAACTGATTTATGGGCAGCGATGGCTACTGCGCGCGAGCCAGAGGAATCTGCGGGCGAAACAGGCAACGCCGATTAGTCGTGGGCGCCAACTGGAGTCGTGACTGTGCCATCAAGGCCCTGTTGCACCAGTGAAGACACGAGTGCGCCATCAATGGTTTCTTTATCAAGAAGGGCTTGGGCCACTAAATCGAGTCCGGCACGATGCTTGGTCAAGATTTCAGTCGCCCGATGTTCTTCTTGTCGCAGAATCGTATTGATCTCTTCGTCCATCATCCGCGCCGTGTCATCGCTGTACTCACGACCACCAGTCATTAGGTCTTCACCAAGGAAAACTTGTTGCTGGTTATGCCACGCCATGGGACCAACCTTGTCGCTCATACCCCATTCGCGAACCATGCGTCGCGCTAGACCAGTCACAACTTCAAGGTCATTTGAGGCACCCGTCGTTTGTTGCTGAAAAACAAGTTGCTCAGCAACACGTCCGCCTAAGGCCATGCAAATACGATCAAGAATGTAGTTCTTGGAAAAACTATGTCGCTCTTCTGGCAAAGTTTGAGTGACTCCGAGGGCCATGCCACGTGGCAATATCGTCACCTTGTGCAACGCATCACCGTTAGGTAGAACTGTTGCCAAGATTGCGTGACCACCCTCGTGATAAGCAGTGACTCGCTTTTCTTCAGCGGACAAAATCAAGGAATCGCGACGGGCACCCATCATGATCCGATCGCGCGCTGATTCAAAGTCAATCCGTTCAATCTGAGCGCTTTCGCGTCGTACGGCAAAGAGTGCAGATTCATTGACGAGGTTTGCTAAGTCTGCGCCACTCATACCTGGAGTTCCCTTGGCCATGACATCAAGATCCACGTCGGGTCCCATGCGCTTATCGCGGCTATGAACTCGCAGAATCGCGGCGCGCTCTTCAAATTCTGGCAATGGGACAACGATCTGGCGATCAAAACGACCTGGACGCAACAACGCCGGGTCCAAAACATCGGGGCGGTTGGTGGCCGCCAAAATGACGATCCCTTCAGATGTCTCAAAGCCGTCCATCTCCGAGAGCAGCTGGTTCAGAGTCTGCTCGCGCTCGTCATGACCGCCACCGAGTCCAGCACCGCGTTTGCGACCGATGGAATCGATTTCGTCAATAAAGATGATGGCTTTACCCATTTTGCGAGCCTGCTGGAAAAGGTCACGAACACGACTTGCTCCGACACCCACGAACATTTCCATGAAGTCCGAACCAGTCACCGACAAAAATCCAACGCCGGCTTCTCCTGCGACGGCACGGGCGAAGAGAGTTTTTCCAGTTCCAGGAGGGCCGACTAGAAGCATGCCCTTAGGAACTTTGGCCCCGATTTCTTTAAAACGTTCTGGCATGCGTAAGAAATCAACGACCTCTTTGATTTCCGTTTTGACACCCTCGTAGCCGGCGATATCGGCGAAAGTTGTGGATGGTCGATCTGGGTTAAATGTCTTAGCCCGACTGCGGCCCACGGACATCATGTTGCCCATCTGTCCAGAAGCTCGCTTATTCATCCATACCAAGAAGCCAATGATCAAAACGAACGGCAATAGCAAGGGGATCAAGTTCATTAGCCAACTTGTTTGTGGAGTAGTTGGTTTGAAGTCCACGCCCTTGGTGCGCAGTAGTTCGCGGTCGGGTTCGTTGGGGAACCCTGGAGGCGCAGTCGTAGAGAAATCGCTGCCATCAGTAAATGAGCCGGTGATTGTCAAGGTGAGGTTATTTAGTTTGACTTCGTCAACTCGACCACCCTCGACCTGAGTCATGAACTCTTCAAAGCCCAGTTTTTCGCGATCTGGTCCAGGTAAAAGTTGCGGGCCAAATATCAGAATAAGAATTAAGCCGAGCAAAACCCAAGGCGACCATTTAGGCATTGACGGCCGACCCGTTGTCTTGGCGTCGGTGGACTGGTCCTGCGGAGGTCGGTTCTTGGGTGCGGCCACGCGCTTTGGTGTCCGGCGGGGGCCAGCGCTGGGTGGAGGTGGTGGAGGGGGAGGAGTGGACTCGCTCATGGGACATATCCTACGGGCGTTCATCAAGCCCCGTTGGGTCGGGCTCGGCTTCAGTGTGGACTCATGGCCCCGTTTCGGTCACAGCCAATGGCGGATAGCAAACGTGGGGCTCAGATATCCACCAAAGCGGAGCATTTTTCTCGTACATTTTGCCGATGCGTTCGTGTACTCGGAGTGGTTGTCAGGAAAAGGCTCACATTTCTTTGGCATTCCAATATGCCACGTCGGTGATTTGGATTGATCATCTCCACGAGCAGCGCGAATCACATATTTACGAACTGTGCTCAAAGCATTGGCAGCGTTTCGCCGCACCCACTGGCTGGAACTTAGATGATCGTCGTCGGGCAGATGTTTTGCCGTTTGTTCATCGCCTGGCTGGCTAAAGCTTTTCGTGGACCGTGCTCGACCGGCGACGAACGCCACTCGTTTTAGTGTTGCTATCGCAGCGAGTGCTTGGTTCTTGGCCTCTCTGGGAGCGTTACCTATTCAGGCAATAGCTCAGGGACTGCTTGGGCACAGTGGTGAAAAAAGTGAGCAGTGGCCGACATCGTTTACCATCGTTTCTCTTTTCTGTTTGTGGATGCCAATGCTCGCAGCAGTGATTATTGTCAGTCGGCGATGGGGTGGAGCAAGTTTCGTTGATGATTTCAAACTCCGCTTTCGAATCGGAGATCTTTGGGGATTACCTATCGGCGTTGCCTGCCAACTTGCTCTTGTTCCAGCGGTGTATTGGCCGTTGCAGCAAATCTGGCCGGAGACTTTTTCTGGCGGCAAAATTGAACAGCGAGCCCAGGATTTGTGGGATAAGGCTGATGGTGCTTGGGCCGTGGGACTTTTTCTGATGGTCGCTATCGGTGCCCCACTCATTGAGGAATTGATGTATCGCGGTCTGGTTCTGCAGGCCTTGCAGAGTCGACTACAGAACTATTTGGCATTGGTCATCTCTGCAGCCTTTTTTGCGGCAATCCATCTTCAGCCAGTTGAGTTCCCTGGACTATTCGCCTTTGCCTTGCTCTTGGGCTATGGCTTCCAGCGTTCGGGGAGACTAAGTCTGTCGATTTTGATGCACATCGGCTTCAATGCCACGGCCCTGATCGGTCTCGCGCTCGCGTCCTAGGCGGACTGAGGTGGCAAGATAAAAGCGTATGAACGACTCGGACGTGGTGACTGATTCGGGGGCCCTGGCATGGTTCCACAAGACGGCGATGGGTCAGTGGAGCCGTCAACGCTTCACGATTTTCTGGGTGCGCGTGGCCTTGGTTGGGCTGAGCACTTTTATCGCCATCAAAGTCATTCAGCCCACATTGGTTTTTAGTGATTCAACGCCAACGGGTGGCGACATGGGAGCACATGTGTGGGGCCCCGCCTTTTTAAGGGATCACCTTTTGCCATGGAAACTTAATGGCTGGTCGATGGATTGGTATTCAGGTCTTCCGATCTATCGCTTCTACATGGTGGTACCAGCCTTCTTTATCGTCCTCCTCGATGTTCTCCTTCCATATGGCATGGCCTTCAAGTTGGTTGCTGTCATGGGCGTTGTGACATTGCCCGTCTGCTGTTGGATTTTCGGGCGACTTGCGCGATTCGCCTATCCGATTCCTGAATTGTTCGCCATGGTCGGGTTGGTTTATTTGCTGGATGAGAGTTACACCATTTACGGAGGCAACATCGCCTCAACAATGGCTGGCGAATTTTCATTTTCCATTGCTCTGTCATTTGCAATGTTGGCCTTCGGGTTCTTTGCCAATGG
>SHUW01000030.1 GCA_009694465.1 Ilumatobacteraceae bacterium | reverse complement strand
AGCCAAATCGGATTCAATTTCTGCGATCACCCGATGCTGAGCGCCAGTGAGTTGATAAGGCAAGTGCTGATAGAAGCGCGAGACCAATTGTCCATTGGTTTTGTGTTGAATGCCAACCGAGTCACGTTCAATTGCGCGTTTACGCATCACCAAAACCAACTGCACACGCAGCAGTTCATCAAAAGCCAAACGCCGGCGCGCCATTTCTTTTTCAGCAAATGTTTCCGGAACATGAATCCCTATTAGAGCCGACTGGCGATCCATCAATTTATATTTCTTGCGCATCGCAGCAGAGACTGGGTCATGGATACCGCGCGCTCGGCAGCGAGTGAGAGTCTCATCAACCGCTTTCAAAACAAGCCATGAGGGTAAATCAATTTTTTCGCTCTGCGGATACACGGCAATGATCGGACGAGGTCGCTCATCGGGGTCACCTAAAATATCCACGGTCGGGTTAGCCATCTGCTTAGTGCCGTTAAAACTTCCCAGCCGCCCAAAGACGGCCACAAAGGAACCTATTTTCAGTTGTCGTTCGCGCCACGGTTGATTAAAAAACACAATTGACAGTCGCCCACTTTCGTCGGCGATGGTGGCAGTGACACGCGATGGACCGCGTCGCGCTCCCTTCGGTGGGGCCGTCACCGATTTCACCTCACCAATAACCAATGAGTCGGCTCCTTCAATTGCGCTAGCAATGGTGGCTTCTTTGGTGCGGTCAATCCAACGGCGCGGATAGTGAGTTAAAAGATCAAGTAGGTTCTGCACCTCAAACTTGCCAAAACTCTCGGCTCTCTTTCCATCTCCAACCGACTTCAGTCGAGTCAGCGACATACCCGAGAGTTCTGGGAACGTGATGGGTCCCGTCGGGGCGGTATCAGACACGTCTCACCGTGCTATTCAACACCGAACAAATACGGGTACAAAGGCTGACCACCTCGGTGACATTCGATCTGCAGATCCGGGTATTCAGCCTCGATCCAAGCACGTAACGCAAGCGTGGTCGTAGGAGGCGCGTCGATACCTTCAATAATGGTCACGATTTCGCGCTCGGCGGTGATGAGATGACCGAGAAGCGCTCGTGAGGCGCCCTCAAGAGTTCCGCTGACCGCGACGATGCCATCGCCACGAACTAAACCAATCCAATCCCCCACGGTGATTGCACCAGCATCACTATTCGTGTCTCTAATTGATTGAGTGACCTCGCCTGTGACCATGGCCTGCGCAGCCTCAATCATTTCTGCCATGTTTTCATCAACGCTGGCCTCTGGGTCGTAGACCACAAGTGCGGCCAGAGCCTCTGGCATCGACTTCGTCAACACCACGCGCACTTCTTTGGTGGTCAGAGCATTCAATTGTTCTGCCACGGGAATGATGTTTTTATTATTCGGCAAAACAATGACCTGTCGAGCATTGACGTGTTCCACCGCATCAAGTAATTCAGCAGTCGAAGGGTTGAGTGTCTGACCACCAGTCACCACACCTTGCACACCTAACTGAGCAAACAATTCTTCGAGTCCACTTCCACTGCACACAGCGACGACTGCGGTAGTTACTGCGGGAAGACCAGCCGCTGCGCGTTGAGCGTCATGAATGGCATGTCGCTCTGCGACTTCTTCAAATAAGTCGGTGACACGAATTTGTTTTGGCCGTCCACCAAGGTCAATGGCTGCCTCAATCGCTGCCCCGATGTCATTGGTGTGCACATGGCAATTCCAAATCCCGTCACCCCCAACGACCACGATCGAATCGCCGATCTCACCCCAGTCATTCTTGAACTCGTTGATCTTGCCGTCTTCAAGGTGCAAAAAGTACATCACCTCGTAACGCAGGTCAGCGACCGAAAGTTCGCCGTGAGAGTCTGGGGCCCTCATCGTCATTGCCGCGGGAAGCGCCTGATCCATTGAGTCACCACCGAAGGAGTCTTCGCAGAGCGGCATTGGTTCGCCTTCAACTACATTGAGCGCGGCATCAAGCAACAGCATGAAACCAGCGCCTCCAGCATCAACGACACCGGCATCTTTGAGAACTGGCAACAATTCAGGAGTGTGATCAAGTGCCACTCGGCCAGCGTCGCGCGCTGCCCGCAAAGTGACGGCCAAAGTCGCCCCCGTGGCAGCCGAGGCTTTGGCGGCCTCGCTGGCTTCACGAACCACTGTCAAGATCGTGCCTTCAATAGGCTTTAAGACCGCCTGATAAGCCGAAGTAGATGCGGCACTGAGAGCCTCGGCGAATTCGCTGGCTGTGCTGCCAGCCCTGGCTGACAACTTGCCGACCATGCCACGCAAGATTTGCGCCAAAATCACCCCCGAGTTACCTCGGGCTCCCATCAGTGACCCGTGAGAAATGGCTTGACATGTGGGCTCAATTTCTGGCCCCGCCTGATCTAATTCAGCAACAACAGCGTCCAGCGTGCGGGCCATATTTGTACCCGTATCCCCATCTGGAACGGGGTACACATTGAGCCGATTAATGCGCTGAGCGTGGGCTTTGACCGCATCGCGAAAGGTGACCACGGTTCGACGGAGTCGGTCTGCGTCAAAACGGTCAAATGACGCCTCGGATGGCTCTGGTGGGTTCACCTGACCGATGGTACTTGTCGGGAGACATGCTGGTGTGACTGATGAGTCCGTAAAATCACCTTCGAGAAATCTTGGATCACTTGGGGCGCAGGCAAATCCGCTGGTAGCGTTCTGGGTTCGAGATCTGGCTTGGTCATCCAAGCGAAAAGAAAGAACGTGTTATGGCAGCAGTATGCGAAGTCTGCAAGAAGCACCCTTCATGGGGCATGTCCGTGTCGCACTCCCATGTGCGCACCAAGCGTCGTTGGAATCCGAACATTCAGCGCGTCCGCGCCTTGATCAACGGTTCACCAAAGCGCCTCTACGTCTGCACAAGTTGCATCCGTGCTGGCAAAGTCACCAAGGTCAGCCGCGGCACTGCTGCATCGGATAAGTGAACTAAATCCCTCGATGCAAGGTGTGATCAAAGCCTTTGACCCGGGTTCAGGCACCGGTCTGATCCTGCGTGATACAGATCTCAGCGAACACGAGCTAGCCGCTGACGCTCTCGAAGGAAGTATCTTTCGGATGTTGCGTCCCGGTCAGCGAATTGTTTTTGATCTCAATAGTGAAGGTTTGGCCACGCGACTGCGTCTTGGCTCTGAAGTAGATATGGGCACACCAGGATTCTGATTAGCAGTTCGTTGCGCTCACCTGCCAAACTTTTAAATACCTAGATTCCCAAGTCCCTCACAAAATTTCTATCCACGGTGCGCCAGTGCGCAAGGAGCACATCATGAGCGGTTCCAGTAACAACGAGCGCCTGAAGGCATGGGTCACCGAGTGGGCCGCGATCATGCAACCAGAAAATGTGTACTGGTGCGACGGTTCCGCTCAAGAGTACGAAGAACTCTGCCAACAACTCGTCGATAGCGGCACGTTCACCAAACTTGATGAGGCCAAGCGACCCAATAGTTACTGGGCACACAGCGATCCAGGTGATGTGGCTCGCGTTGAGGATCGAACTTTCATTTGCTCGGCCAAAAAAGAAGATGCTGGCCCAAACAACAATTGGCGCGAACCGGCCGACATGCGCAACGAAATGACCGATCTGTACAGCGGTTGCATGAAGGGTCGCACGATGTATGTCGTGCCTTTCAGCATGGGGCCACTCGGATCACCCATCGCACATATCGGCGTGCAATTGACTGACTCGGCTTATGTGGCTGTCAACATGCGGATCATGACTCGCATGGGTCAAGGCGCTCTTGATGTACTCGGCAATAACGATTGGGTTCCGTGCCTTCATTCTGTTGGCGCACCTCTTGCAGCGGGTGAAAAATCATCCTCATGGCCATGCAACCCAGACAATAAGTACATCGTGCACTTTCCTGAGACGCGCGAAATCTGGTCATTTGGTTCGGGGTATGGCGGAAATGCTTTACTCGGCAAAAAGTGCTTTGCGTTACGTATCGCTTCGGTGATGGCTCGTGACGACGGTTGGCTTGCTGAGCACATGTTGATTCTCAAACTGACGAACCCTGCTGGCGAAGCTAAATACATTGCTGCCGCTTTCCCTTCGGCATGTGGCAAAACCAACTTGGCAATGCTGGTACCGACGATTCCGGGCTGGAAGGCCGAGACCATTGGTGATGACATCTGTTGGATGAAGTTTGGTCCAGACGGACGTTTGTACGCCATCAATCCTGAAGCGGGCTTTTTCGGTGTCGCCCCCGGCACCGGCTATGACACCAATGCCAACGCGATGCACACTTTGTGGGGTAACAGTATTTTCACGAATACTGCACTCACATCCGAAGGCGATGTGTGGTGGGAAGGCATGAGCAACGATGCGCCAGCTCGGGCTACCGACTGGAAGGGCAATGCCTGGACACCTGAAACAGAAACTCCAGCGGCCCATCCCAATGCTCGCTTCACTGCACCTGCTTCGCAGTGTCCATCAGTTGCACCCGAATGGGAAGACCCTGCAGGCGTACCAATTTCGGCGATCCTGTTCGGTGGTCGTCGACGCACCACGGTACCTCTAGTCACTCAGGCTTTTAATTGGGAGCACGGCGTCTTCTTGGGGTCGATCATGGCGTCTGAAACCACAGCAGCCCAACAGGGCGCGGTTGGCAACTTGCGTTTTGACCCAATGGCGATGTTGCCTTTTTGCGGATACAACATGGCGGATTATTTCGCCCACTGGTTGAAACTCGGCGATAAAGCCGATGCCGCGAAGCTTCCGCAAATATTTTTCGTGAACTGGTTCCGCCGTGACGAGGACGGTCGCTTTTTGTGGCCGGGCTACGGCGAAAACAGTCGCGTTTTGAAATGGGTATTTGAACGTGTTGCTGGCACCGTCGGTGCCGATGAAACACCCATTGGGTTATTGCCAACTGCTGGCACACTTGATATCAAAGGCCTGCAAGTCTCCACAGATGACCTCACAGCATTGCTCAGCGTCGATATTGAAGGTTGGAAATCAGCCATCCCGCAGATCAAAGAGCACTACGCCCAATTTGGCTCGGCGTTACCATCACAGTTGTCAGGTCAACTAGAGGCATTAGCACTCGCTCTTTAAGCCATTTGACCAACGAGTAGGGCTCGGATGCCCAATCCCATCACAAACAAACCGCCGAAGCCGTAGAGCAAATAGAGCCGATGCTTCATTTGGTTGCGATAACTATAAATAATCGCCACCGCAATGATCGCTACGAAGCCGTAAAAGGCATGAAACTGTGGAAACTCAAGTTTGTACTTGTTCACCAGGATCACTCCCATAGTGACCTGAATAAAAACTGTGAGTTCAGCAACGAGTGTGAACCACCACAATGCTCGAGTACGCAGTGACTCAAGTTTGTGGGCGCCAAGGGCCCACGCCCCGGCAAGTCCATTAGAAATAATGACAAACCACGACCAAGAACTATGTAGATCAACCAACATCAATGCGTTCATACTTCTAGCGACCTTAGTTGTTCACGACTCATTGGACACAGGCGTTGCCGCCGTACATCGCGATCACCACTCCATCGGGGGTCTGATCACTGAGAATCCCTGAAAGTGTGCTCTCGAGGATGAAACTCGCTCCCGCCACATCATCCATAAAGATCTCTGCTGATGGGTACACCCGCAACAATTCAGCGACTGTTGAGCCAAGGGTGATATCCCCATCCGTCGTCGGCCCCATGGGAACTGGAGCAATCCCCGCAACTGGTCCGTAGTTCCAGGAGAAAAAATGTAGTCGTCCTTCGGCATATCCGCTTTCATCGCCGAACATCAACATCAAGTCGCCCCAACGTACAGAACGAACTTGGGTGCCAGGACACAACTTGTACTTCTTGGTCGTCGGCACATAACCAGAATCTGAGTCCGGCTTTCCTAACAATTCAGTGACGATCGCAATCAGTGCTGGCGCATCAACGCCAAAAAGTGAATCCCCAAGCCCGTCACTGCGCAAAACCAAATTCTCTCCGGGCGACACTGTCGTTGACGTAGACGAGGTACTGCTAGGGACTATCGCCAATGTCGTCGTCGTGGTCATGGGTGACAACGTTGTCGGCAGTGTTGTGGTGAGCGAAGTCGGTAATGGCGCCAAGGTCTCCGTCGTTGCCCCACCACCTCCGCAAGCAGCGAGAATAAATACCGCTGCGGCGACGAAAACAGCGAGGCCTTCTGCCTGCCTTGTCTTGTTGTGTTGGGAAACCATTTGTACAGTCTGCCCGATCAGCGGATCAGAGTGTCGGCTTGCCGCCCACGTTCAACGAGACTCACATTGCCACTTGCGTCAGTTTCGACGACCGTGACTGAGGCATTGTCCAAACTGTCAATGACCAATCGATCGTCTTTGATGCAGTGACCGATCACTGCATTGATAGCAATGAAGTGGCTAAAAATAACCGTGTCGACTTCACGTGTGGCGACAAAGTTCACGACCTGATCACGAAAATCTGAGTATCTGAGACCTAACTGCTCCCATGTGCCGGCCATCGCATTGCGCAACCACTCAATACGTTCACCAAGTTCGTATCCCTCTGGCGAAGGTATTTCTGTCACGAGAGGCTCAATATTGACGTTTGCGTTATCCCACTTCGCTGACAAGAAGCCCGCAGTCTGCTGACAGCGCAACATCGGACTAGCGACCAACTTCATAGGTGACATTCGGGCGAGAATGATCGCCGTTTCCTCCGCCTGTTGACGGCCCAGATCATCAAGGCCAGGGTCAATGTCGGTATCCCATCCAGCGGAGGCACGACCATGACGAACGAGATAGATCCGTGTCACAAAAACCAACCTCGTTGCGCCCCACCAGGTTGACCTCGCTCAATAAAGAACTCTTCACCAAAAGCCATAGTGAACATCTCTGGGGTCATCTGCAAAAACATACTGCTATCAGTCACTTGACTTGCGTGACACATAATCGATGCACGTTTGGCTTCAACAAAAGCGGAAACATCAACCGCCATAGTGATTTCTTCTTCCAAGGTTCCGAAGGGATTTCCATCGTCAGCAGGACCATCAGGATCAAACTCTCCCCCACCTATTTGCTTCATCATTTTGACAATCCGCGTACGATTCATCGTTGATTCTAAAACGCGTAGGGACTTGCCAGATTCTTGTACCAGTTCTGCCGCTTGATGCCCCACACGATGAATCTGAATATGATCTGGATGCCCATAGCCACCGTGCCAGTCATAACAAGTAAAGACATCAGCGGACTCTTTGAGCAAAATTTCCGCAAGTTCAGCGGCCACTTGATGTACATCAGCCGCCATGAATGCTCCCGGCTCATCATTTTGTGGCCAACCAGTCATCCCACTGTCGTGATAGCCCAACCAATACACAGCACTGATGCCAAGCACCTTGGCAGAATTTTCTAGTTCCTGACGACGTCGGTCTTGGAGGGATTCTCCCTCTGCTAAGTCGTTCGGCTTTTGGCCATGCCGTCCATCGGTTCCCATCACCAATACAACGCGGTGCCCTTCACTGACAGCCCGTGCAATAGTTCCCCCAGTGGCTATTGATTCATCGTCGGGATGGGCGTGAAAACATATAAGTGTGCTCACGCGTCAACAACCGCTCCCGCAGCAAGCAAGCGCTCAATCTCTGTTGCGGCAAAGCCCCAACTGGCGAGAATCTCACGCGAGTGTTGCCCAGGGTGCGCTGGTGGTCGCGAAACCTCTGGAACCGTTCGCGAAAATCGTGGTGCCGGAGCAGGCTGCTTTGTCCCCGCAATATCAATGATCATTTTGCGCTCAACGTTATGGGGATGCTGTGCTGCTTCGCTCATCGTCAAAACTGGAGCGAAACACACATCCGTCGTTTCCATAATTGCGCACCATTCATCACGCGTCTTGGACTTGAAAACTTCAGCAATACGCTTCTTCAGATGAGGCCATTGAGTCTTATCCATTTGCTTGGCGAACTCTGGGTCACCTTCCAGCCCAGTCAGTTGCATCAATTGTGCGTAGAACTGTGTCTCAATGGAACCGATTGAAATGTACTTCCCGTCTTTGCATTCGTAGGCGTCGTAAAAGTGCGCACCCGTGTCAAGTAAGTTGGTGCCGCGCGCATTTTCATCATGAGCCCCCATTTGCGAAAAAGCCCAAAACATTGTCATCAGCACCGAGGTTCCATCAACCATCGCCGCATCGACAATTTGACCCTGTTGGCTCTTGCTTGCTTCAAGTAAGGCGCACACCACACCAAAAGCCAGGAACATTCCGCCACCACCAAAATCGCCAACCATGTTCATCGGTGGAACAGGGCCCTCGCCAGCACGACCAAAATGAGCAAGCGCACCTGCCAATGAGATGTAGTTGATGTCATGACCAGCAGCCTGGGCATACATTCCCGTTTGACCCCAGCCAGTCATTCGCCCGAAAACTAATTTTGGATTGCGTGCCAAACACACATCAGGCCCAATGCCCAGACGCTCCATGACTCCTGGGCGAAAACCTTCAATGAGAGCGTCGGCTGATTCGACAAGTTGCAGCAGTGTCTCCACGCCCTCGGGATTCTTCAGATCAATGGCGATATTTTGACGACCTCGTTGCAAGACATCAAAATAAGGCGTTTCGGGTGCTGGCCCGCGAACCGCTTGGGCACGCTCAACCCGAATCACCTCTGCGCCCATATCGGACAGCATCATGGCGGCAAATGGACCCGGTCCGATGCCGGCAATTTCTACGATACGAAAACCTGAAAGTGGACCAGTCATGCCTTCATCGTATTGCGTGACCAGTTGTCCTATGCCACTCAGCGAGTTTGACATGTGACCCGATGACACTAGTGAGCAAGGGAAGGAGCGGCTCGGGCATATCGTGACCCATATCGGCAACCATGAACAGCGTCGATCCAGGAATCAGATCTGCAGTGCGTTGACCACCACTCGGTTGCAACAAGGTGTCATCTGTTCCATGAATCACCAAGGTCGGCAAGGCAAGTTCTGTCAGTGCATCTTCGCGCGAACCACTTGCGTAGATCGCCGCCAACTGCCGACTTGCCCCCTCGGGGTAGAACGAACGATCATACGAGCGGGCGTAATCAGTCTTAATTTTCTCTTCGTCGAAATACCGCCGAGAATGCCAGACCCGCGCCTTAACACTGTCGTTGATGTAACTCTGACGGTCGCCAGCGGGTGCCTCAAGCAACACCACAGCAGCCTCTGGAGTAGGAGCACCATAATCAAGATTTCCCGACACCGACATCACAGATGTCAAAGACCGAGCTCGTTGCGGATGCTCAATGACCAGAGTTTGGGCAATCATGCCCCCCATTGAAGCTCCCACAATGTGTGCAGCGTCAATACCCAAATGATCCAGCAGGCCGACAGCATCAAGGGCCATATCGGACAATGTGTACGGCACTGCAGGTGTGGGTTTGTTCTCAAGAAAAGCCGACATCACAGCCATTGGGTCAGCGGCCACACCATCCAATTTCGTTGACAAACCGCAGTCACGATTATCAAAGCGAATGACGTGAAAACCCTGATCCACAAGCATCTGACAAAACTTGTCGGACCAGGCAATGAGCTGAGCAGTGAAACCCATGATCAATAAAATCGTTGGGTCAAGGGGCGAGCCCAAGGTTTCGTATTCAATCTCAACAGTGCCGATATTTGCGGGGACTATGGCTCTAGGCATGCGACGACTCTACGCCCTCGCCACCATGTCGCACTTAGCCAACCGACTACCGTAGGAGCATGGCTTCTGGCATGTTCCCCCATATGCGGTTCGGTGTACACACCGGATTGCAACACACCTCCTATGACGTACTTCGCCCAGCTTGGCGCAAAATTGAAGATCTTGGCTTTGATTGGATTTCAATCTGGGATCACTTCTACGGAGCCACTGGCAAACCAGATGACGCTGCCTGCTTTGAGGCTGTCGCAATGCACGCCGCCCTCGCCGCGGAAACTTCACGTGTTCGCGTTGGCTCTTTGGTCTACTCGGTCGGATATCGCCATCCCGCAGTCCTCGCCAAGATGATCACTGCCATTGATCACATTTCTGGTGGACGCGCCGACATGGGTCTCGGTGCGGGTTGGGCTCAAGTGGAGTACAACGCTTACGGCATAGATTTTCCAGGAGTTAAAACCCGGATGGATCAACTCGAAGAAGCCGCACAATGTGTACGCGGTTTACTTCACGAGGATGTCACTGACTTCGCAGGCGAATGGTTCAATTTGGTCAACGCTCGCAACGAACCCCGCCCAATTCAAAAGAAAATACCTATTTGGATTGGTGGTGGCGGAGAAAAACGTACTCTCAACATCGCTGCCAAATACGCAGATGGCTGGAATGTTCCCTTCGTCTCCCCTGAGGCCTTTACTCACAAAAGTGCGGTGCTGACAAGTCATTGCGAGGCCGTCGGACGCGATCCGAGCGATATCAAACGAACAGTCAACTTGGCCATCGCTTGGACTGAAGAGAGTTTGCAGTCTCAATTTGGTGTCATGGCCAACGCCGTTCGGCCAGGGGTTTTGACTGGGTCAGATGAAGAAGTGATTGATCGCATTGGTCAGTATGTCGAGGCCGGCGCCGAGCAGATCAACCTTGCACTGCGGGCACCTTTTGATCTTGATTCGGTTGAGCGTTTCAGCCACACCTTGAAACTGATGTGACTGACACTTCGCCAATGATCTCAGTATCGGTTCCTGGACGGGTCAATCTGATCGGCGATCACACTGATTACACAGGCGGTCTAGTTCTGCCTATGCCATTAGATCAATACACCACGATCACTGGCACCACGACTGACGAACCGACGTGGCATCTGCGTTCCGCCGACGAAGATCTCCCCGTCACTATTGCCTTGCCGGTGATTGATCCCTCAGTGATCGAGCCGCGCTGGGGTCGCTACGTTGCCGGAGTCTTATCAGAACTCCATGCGTTAGGTCGCCCAGTCTCAGGATTTCGTGGCACAGTCACGACAACTCTTCCGATTGGTGGTGGTCTCTCATCAAGTGCGGCATTGGAAATTGCAGTTGCGCGCATAGCCCTCAGCGACACCTCTCACAATCTCTCTGCGACTGATCTGGCGTTGCTCTGTCAACGGGCTGAACACAGAGCCTGCGGAGTGCCGTGCGGAATCATGGACCAACTATGTATCGCTAGTGGAAAACCTGGATCAGCCACATTGATTGATTGCCATGCCTTGTCCGTGACGCATATTGTCATCCCCGAGGATCTTGAAGTGATTGTGCAATTCATCTCACAACGCACGCTTCTCGGCAGTGAGTACGCCGATCGGGTTGCTGATTGTCACGAGATCGAAAAGCTCGTCGGGCCCCTTCGACTAGCAACAGACGATGATCTCGGGCAGATCAATAATCCCCGACTGCATCGCCGGGCGCGACATGTGATTTCTGAGAACCAACGTGTGAGAGATTTTGCCCAGGCCATCATCGCCATGGACTATGAATCTGCAGGCGAGTTCATGCAACAAAGCCACTGGAGTTTGGCCAAAGACTACGAAACGTCCAATGAAATTATGGATCAAGCGGTCCAACACCTACTCAGCGACCCGACTGTTCTTGGAGCACGGATAACGGGTGGTGGCTTCGGCGGCTGCATCGTTGGACTGCGACGCCGCAAGGACTCCTAGCCCTACTGACCCAGCAGTTTTGCCTTCTCGGCTTCAAATTCGGAAGCAGATATGGTTCCCCGATCGCGCAAGCCTTCCAGTTTTTCTAGTTGCGTTGCAACATCGGTAACGCTTTGCACATTTCCACCATAGGAACGTTTTTGATTGTCTTCCATCTGCATATGAATGAGATTGACGATCTTGTCAGGGTGTGGAATATCGGAGAACATCTGCTGACCGTCTTGTCCACCAGACTCAATCAGCAAGTCTCCGGCAGCAATCATGCGCTCAAACAAACTCTGCTTGAAGTTCACGTTGTTGACACGCTCCAAGGGAATCTCAATTCCGCCACGCGCGAGTACCCCGTGGCGAAAAATCACACGATCAGATGTGATGACGAAATATGTCGTCCGCCATTTCAGATAACGCACTACGGTCCAAGCCAATGCTGCGAGAGCTAAAACTCCGATTGGGTATGTCAGCCACGCTTGAGGCTTATCCTGACCGAAAACAAATAGCCACAGCACCCCCATCGCAACGAAAGAACTCACCGATTGTGCGAAAAACCACCAATGGGGGTGCAAGTCCACGGCTACTGACTCTTGCTCATTTAAAAGACGGCTGGGATAAGGCATACGCCCAATTGTAGTTCCTCACCCATGCCCTACGATGAAGGTCGTGCTCGATCCCTCCACAACTGATGATCTACTTCGAGGACTCGACCCCACTCAAAGGGCTGCTGTGGCATCCGATGCGCCCTTACTGGCCATTATCGCCGGCGCAGGCTCAGGGAAAACTCGAGTCTTAACTCATCGTGTGGCCCACCGCTGTCTCACTGGAACCGCTGACGCATCACATGTGGCGGTGTTGACCTTTACCCGTCAAGCAGCTAGCGAATTACGTCGGCGTTTGCGCACTCTCGGAATTCGCGATGGCATTATCGCTGGGACCTTCCACGCTGTTGCTCTCGGTTTACTCCGCCAACGCTGGGATGAGCAGCGTCGTAGCCACCCTGTCATCGTCGCCGATCGTCGTCGCCTCATTGGAGAAGTTCTCGGACCTAAACATTCTGCGAGCACCGCCGACTATGTCTCGGATATTGACTGGGCGCGCGCCCGAAATATCACACCTCAGCGTTACGCCTCGGCAGTCGCAGAAGTTGGCCGCAGTTCATCAGCACCCGTCTCTGAAGTTGTCAAAGTCATGGCAGCGGTGCAGGCCCTAAAAACCAAACGCGGCGTCATTGATCTTGACGACCTGTTGTCACTCACCATTGAGGCCATGCAAACTGATACCAATTTCGCCAATATTGTGCGCTGGAAAATTCGTCACCTCTTCGTTGACGAAGCCCAAGACCTCAACCCATTACAAATAGCAGTACTTGATGAGTGGCGTTCGGGACGCGACGACCTCACACTTGTCGGGGACCCATCGCAGTCGATCTATGGCTTCAATGGCGCCGACCCATCTGTGCTCTCACTTCTTGAGACACGCTTTCCAGGCATCGAAGTCATTCGACTGTCAGCTAACTACCGATGCACGCCACAAGTTGTCAGCGCTGGTTTGACTGCTCTTTCGCATCTGAATGCAGAATCACCAAAACTCTTTTCCACCCGATCGGATGGGGCACCAGTCAAAATTTATTCATTCGCCGATGAAAAAGATGAAGCATCTGGTATCGCTCGACTGATTGAGTCTTGGCGTCATCCAATGATGAGATGGAGTGATGTCGCAATTTTGGCTCGCACCAATGCTCAACTCCCTGTTTTACGCGAGGCACTTTTAGCCATTGATATTCCGGCACGAATTCTCGGTACAGTCGCCACCGATCCCATCCAACGCGCAATTCGAGAAGTTGGCGATCTCCCTAGTTCAACACGCATCTCCGTATGGTCACGCGATATGCGATCACCCCGCGTGGATGCCGATGATGAAGATGATGATGTTGAAGATGTCATCGCCCGGCGTCGTGTCGCTGATGCCGTTGATGAGTTTCTCAAAGAGGGTGGCGGCGATGGACGCACTTTCTTGGCGTGGGTGCGCACTAATCGGCCTTTTGAAGATGACCGCCAGCAAAATGCCGTTGAGTTGTTGACTTTTCACGGATCCAAAGGGCGTGAATGGGACAATGTTGTATTGGCTGGCTGTGAACAAGGCTTCATGCCCCACTCATCAGCGAAGTCAGGTGCTGAGCAAAACGAAGAAGTCCGTCTTGCCTATGTGGCTATCACCCGCGCCGCCGATCAACTCGTCCTCACCCATGCGCAGTCGCGACGGGGCCGCAAGCGGACTCGTAGCCCATTCATTGAGGGTCTCATCCTTGCCACGCCCCCCTCAACAATGTCTGCGGAGTACATCCGTGATCAAGAGATTCGCCGAGATAGTCGTGTTCAAGTTGACCCCGTCTATGAATCTCTGTGCGCGTGGAGGACTCAAGCCGGTCGGACAGCAAGCATCAAGCCACAAATATTGTGCACTGACGAAGTTCTTCGCCGCATCGCTTCTGTGCTTCCAAAAACGATTGAAGAACTGACGGAAATTCCTGGTGTCGGTAAATCCTTCGCCCTCAAAGTGGGAACGCGAATTCTTGATGCCATCCAAGATGGCCTCAATCAACCGAGCGTTTGACGCACCGCGTTTAGGTCAGCAAACTTTTCTGCTTTGACTGAGATGAACACCCCAGTTGCTTGGGCACAAAGACGATCACCGGCATAAATCTCACCCGTGGTCATAATTTTACGACCATTCACTTCATCAAAGCGTCCAATAATGCGCAGTGGTTGATGTAGCGGGGTCGGAGATCGATACGTCACCTCAAGACGTCCCGTCATGCCAGGTGCACCCGACAGCGCTTGAGCAAAACCAAGCACCTCATCAAAAATCGCGGCGATCAAACCACCGTGCAAACAGCCTGGCGGTCCCTCATAGGCATCACCATATGTTGCAGTGGCAATCACCTCTGTTGGGGTTATCTCAATGTCCACGACACCCGCAAGAGCGTTCAGTGGTCCAGTCACGGGACTGTGACTGGCAAAACCATGCGTTGCTCCACCCACCGCACCTTCGGCACTGGCGTGATATGAACGCCCATGTGGTCCAACGGCTAAAAGGGCTGCCGCCTGCTCAAGTAGTTCAACAGCCGCAAGAACATTCTCTCCAGATGCAGTTGACGTTGCCGAATGTTGCAGCACCGAGCGCGTGGCATTCGCTAAACGTAAACGCGGGTTACTTGCTTCATAAATAGCCGAGCGCATCAGAGGCCGAATCGATGATGACTCTGTGTCAGGGAGTTGCTCAGACATCAATATCTACCAACACTGGTGCATGATCGCTCGGCTTCTCGCCTTTTCGCGCTTGACGATCAACAATTGTCCAGCGTGTCTTTTCTAGGACCGATTGGGTCGCCAAAATCAAATCAATGCGCATACCTTTATTCTGGTTGAAGCCACCAGCGCGATAGTCCCACCACGAATACAACTTGTCATCACGATGGTGATGACGAAATACATCGCTCATTCCCCATGCTTCAAGATCTCGCAGTACCTGTCTTTCAGCCTCGCTCACATGAGTGGCCCCAACAAAGTCGGCTGGGTTATACACATCTTGGTCTTCGGGCGCAATGTTGTAATCCCCCGTGACTACGACTCCTTGCGTCGGCGAAGTGTCGGCATCAAGATGATCAATCAGTCGTTTCATCCATGCCAATTTATATTTGTAATGATCATGATCAAGTTCTCGACCATTTGGCACATACACAGAACTGACGCGGATACCCGCACAGGTGGCGGTCACAAGTCGCGCTTCAGGATCTGGCTCTTGACCATCAGCAAAATTACGAACGGGGTTTTCAAGACCAACTCTGCTCAGAATTGCCACACCATTCCATTGACCTTGACCATGGTGCACCGATTCATATCCCATAGCGGCAAAGGTCTCTGTAGGAAATGCATCCTCGGCCATTTTGGTTTCTTGCATGCAGACGACATCGGGCTGCACATCAACTAGCCACTCTTCAACTCGAACCATTCGAGCTCTCAATGAGTTGACATTCCAAGTAGCGAGGCGCACAAAATAACCGTAGGCGATAGGTGACCCTCAGGTCACTTACGGCGAGGAGCCTTCTTCACAGGCGCAACCTTCTTCACAGCAGCTTTCTTGGCAGGTGCAGCCTTCTTCACAGCAGCCTTCTTCACAGGTGCAGCCTTCTTCACAGCAGCCTTCTTCACAGGTGCGGCCTTCTTCACAGCAGCTTTCTTCACAGGCGCGGCCTTTTTCACAGCAGCCTTCTTCACAGGTGCGGCCTTTTTCACGGCGGCTTTCTTCGCAGGTGCAGCCTTTTTCACAGCAGCTTTCTTCACAGGCACGGCCTTTTTCACAGCAGCTTTCTTCACAGGCGCAACCTTCTTCACAGCTACAGCCTTCCTCACCTTTTGGGAAGAGACCGGCTTTGTCGTTGGGATGAGATCAATGCTTCGTCTCCCGGCGATTATCTCAACAACTTCTAAAGTCACTTCAGACCCA
>SHUW01000029.1 GCA_009694465.1 Ilumatobacteraceae bacterium | reverse complement strand
GCCGAATCTTGTTTCAAGCAGGGACTCCGCCTGACCTCTCCCGATGAGCGCAGGCGCATCACACAAATTATCCAAAGTCGCCTCGGAGATTTGGAAGATGATGATTTGGATGTTCTCGGGTATCCGCAATTTGTGGCTCAACTCGAGTCAGGTATCGCCGCCCACCATGCTGGATTGGTTCCGCCATTTAAAGAGACAGTTGAAGCCTGTTTTGTTGAGGGATTAGTAAAGGTTGTCTTCGCTACTGAAACCCTGGCAGTCGGCATCAACATGCCTGCGCGCTCGGTTGTGATTGAGAAACTTTCTAAATTTACGGGAGAACATCACGAATTTTTGACAGCAGGTGAATTTACCCAACTAACAGGGCGGGCGGGTCGGCGTGGTCTCGACGAAAAGGGACAGGCCGTCGTGCTGTGGAATCCGTTTGTCACCTTTGAACAGGTCGCCGTTTTGGCGAGTAGTCGTTCTTTTCGCTTGACCTCATCGTTTCGCCCGACATACAACATGGCTGTGAATCTGGTGCGGTCTTATTCAAGCGAAGAAGCACGCCACTTACTCAATTTGTCCTTCGCCCAATATCAAACAGATCGCGATGTTGTCAAGATTGAAGCGCGCCTTGATCGTCGGCTTGAGCAGTTGGCTGAAATGCGAACAGCAGCCGAAAGTCCATACGGAGACATCCACGACTTCCGGGCGCGTATTGATGGCACATTGGGAATACGCAGCGAAAGTGCAGTTGAGTTCTCACTTAATCGCCTGCGTCCAGGAGCCGTGATTTACGTGGATAAGGCAAAGGTGAATGGGCGATGTGTCGTACTTGCGACTGCTCATCGATCAGGTGGCGTGAAACTGAATGTACTGACCACTCAGAGAGCGACCTTAAACCTTTCGGCTCGCGATTTTCGCGAACCCGTGGTGGCCTTGGGACATGTGCAATTACCCGAGCCGTACGCTCCAACAAATCCTACGTTTCAAAAAACAGTGATTGAGCGACTGATCTCAATGCGCGCTGAAGAGACACAGTGGACCACGCCAACTCCTGGGCATCAGGCTGTTCATCCAGTTGAGGATGATCCTGATTTGAAGGCTCGCTTGAAGGCGGCTGTGCAATCTGATCGCCTCGCACGTGAAGTAGATGAGTTGCGTAAACAGGTCAAAGCAAGAGGAAACTCCGTGGCTCGAAAGTTTGATCGAGTTCTCAAAATCCTTCAAGATTGGGAGTACATCTCTGACTGGTCGCTGACAGAAAAGGGAGAAGTCCTGGCGCGCACCTTTCATGAGAGTGACTTGCTGGTAGCTGAATGTCTTGATCGGGGTCTCTTGGATGATCTAGATCCTGCTGCGATGGCTGGTTTAGCTTCAGTTTTTGTCTATGAACATCGTTCAAGCGAGCCACCTCCTGCGCCATGGTTTCCTTCCGCTGAGGTCCGCAAAAAGTGGCGACGAATTGAATCTGTCAGTCGCGAATTACAACAGACTGAACAATCGGCTTCGTTAAATCAACATCGCGCACCCGATCCGACATACATCGCTATTGCCCATGCATGGGCGGCCGGTGAAGGCTTCGCAGAGGTCGTTGAGGCCGAGGAATTGTCGGGTGGAGATTTTGTCCGAACGATGAAGCAGTTGATTGATCTCTTACGGCAGATAGCGACCATGGCTCCTTCGGCACAGACTCGAGGTTCTGCTGAGGCGGCAGCGAAACTTTTGATGCGTGGCGTTGTGGCAGCGTCAAGTTCGGTCCCTGGAGTTGCTCCATGACTATTCGTCGTGGAGGCGATTGGGGTCGTCTAGGAACTCCGCCTGAGGATCTACCTTCAGCAAAGTCGGATCATGAGATTGGGGAGCATCTTGGCAATGGAGTCAGCACGATACGACTCTGTGGGGGAGACATGTTCGCCACACTTGGCGGATCGACATCGGGATCACTGGCACCCACCTTGGAATTGCCAATCGATGTCATGCGGATCAGTTTTAAACATTCACGAGATTCCGAGTTGAAAACACGGGTGGCGAGTTCGCATTGCATTTTGCGGGCTATAAATACACGAGGTGGTTGGTTTCGGGGAAACGCTGTGGCGGTGATGAATGCTCAATATTTGGGGGAGTGGGATGTGGCTCCGCGCGGACATCCCAATGACGGGAGAGTTGAAATTTTAGAAGTAGACGCCCGGATGTCTGTACGCCAAAGGATGATTGCGCGTTCGCGAATGAAGACAGGAACTCACCTGCCTCATCCAGAAATCTCTGTGAAGAGTGTCAGCGAATTCCTCTGGTCCGGCTCTGCACTGACGATGTGGATTGATGGGGCGAAGATTGGTTTGGTTCAGTTCGTAGAGATTCAGGTGATGAAAGATTTCGCTACATTATGGATATGAGGGAGAACAGTTGTCATGATGAATGCTGAAAAGACGGCGGCGATTACTGAAATAGATCGACTCGCACCCAAACTCATTGAAGTGAGCCACAAGATTCACGCGCACCCCGAATTGAACTTTGAAGAGCACTACGCACATGACTTACTGTGCTCGGTTTTAGAAGAGTTTGGACTGCAAGTCACGCGACATGCCTATGGCGTGGCGACTGCTTTTGAGGCAGTAGCTGGGCTATCTGGTCCTGAGGTTTTGGTCTTATTGGAATATGACGCCCTCCCAGGCATTGGGCATGGCTGTGGGCATAACGTGATTGCGGCGGCTGGTTTGGGAGCGGGTTTGGCGGCAGCGGCACTTGCCCAACAAGTGGGTGGAAGGGTGCGAATCTTGGGTACCCCTGCCGAAGAAGGTGGAGGCGGGAAAATCGCCATGGCCCGACAAGGCGCATTCAAGACTGGAGTGGCGGCAATGATGGTCCATCCAGCAGATGCTGATCTCATTCGGATGGACTCCATTGCTGTGCACACTGTGGACGTGACCTATCAGGGTAAGGCGGCTCACGCAGCTGCTGCACCGTGGGAAGGGCGCAACGCTCTTGATGCAGCGGTTTTGGGGTACGTCAATGTGGCTGCTTTGCGTCAACACATTCGTCCCTCGGAACGGATTCACGGAATCTTTACGGAGGCTGGCGAGAAACCAAATATTGTGCCTCGGCAGGCAGCCGCCACTTGGTACGTCCGATCGGACACCATTTCAAGTTTGCAGCCTCTCAAAAAACGTGTGATGGCCTGTCTTGAGGGAGCAACTTCGGCATGTGGTTGCACGATGCACAGTCAATGGGACGATCACACCTACGCCGATGTTCGAGACAACATGGCCCTTGTCGGTGCCTATGTCGAGAATATGACAGCCCTCGGCCGGCATGTCACGGATCCACGCGTCAGCGGTCACTCGGTTGTGGGATCCACCGACATGGGTAATGTTTCGTACCTTTTGCCTTCCATCCATCCCATGATCAAGATGGCCCCCGATGGGGTTGCCATTCATACTGAGGAGTTCGCGCACTTCGCTGGTGGTGCGCTTGGGGACTCTGCCGTTGTGACGGGAGCACAGGCGATGGCTATGACGGTCATTGATCTTTGGACCAAGCCCGACCTTTGTGCCCAGTTGAGTAGTGAGTTTGCTCAGGTGACAAGTGACATTGATGTTTTAGCCTGAGCGAGAGTTGCGTCCGCGTTCTGGATAGTCCGAGCAACTAGCGTGAAACACCGTGAGTGTTTATGCGCCAGAGGAGTTCACCGCCGAGGAGTCGGAAATTCTCCGACGTTATTTCACTAATTTGGACGGTCCAGTTTTCGCCCTAGTGAACTTACCCGAGGTGGTTAAGGGTGCTTTGTTTGCTCGATATAGCCGAACGCATAAAAGCTTGCGGCGTTTATTTCTTGACGAGTTTGTCGGCGACTTGGACATCGCTGGCGATCAAAGTGTGGACGCCACGATTGGCTTGGAAAGAGCTGAAGAACTCTACGAAAAGGTTTTCTTCGAGTATGGCGATGACTCTGTCGCTCAGTTAGGCGGGGTTCATCTCGCTTGTGAACAAGCCAGCAATATTCTGACAAAGATTCTTGAATGGGGTCGACTAGCGAGTTATTTGGAGCAAAGCACGCGTTATATCGCTTACGACGCGCGTCTGGCTGGTCGCTACCGTTTCTATCGTGATCCCGAAGTTTTGACCTCCCGTTTTGGGACGCGCTACGTCGGTGATTTAGATCGCATGTTTGACTCATATTCAGTCCTGATGGAGAAAGTCACCGAGCACATTCGTGCGACCGTGAAGCGGGATCCCGCTGACAGTGATTTCGTCTTTCGGATGGCCACGCGCGCTAAGGCCCTTGATGCGGTGCGCGGGGTCTTGCCCGCTGCTTCTCTATCTAACGTTGGTATTTATGGCAGCGGTCAGTCCTACGAAGCAATGTTGATTCGGATGCGGGCGCATCCTTTGCCAGAAGCGCGACAATACGCTGATCTGATGTTGGAAGAATTGCGTAAGGTCATCCCGAGTTTCTTGCGACGAGTTGACCTTGCGGATCGCGGTGGTCGTTGGAGTGACTATCTGAGCGACAATCGAGAAAATACTCAAGAGGTTGTCCGAGGTCTGTTTGATGAGACTCCGGTGGATCACAGTGCCGCAGTCGTGTTAACGGATTTTGATCCTGAGGGTGAAGATAAATTAATAGCAGCCATCTGTTACTCACACACAAGTTTGCCTGAGACGCAGATTCTGCAACGCGTGCAGCGTCTTGGTCATGACGAGAAAGTGGCCATCCTGAAGTCGTACATCGGTGAGCGTGAGAATCGCCGCCATCGTCCAGGACGGGCCTTTGAACGCATTGACTACCGCTTTGATGTGTTGTCGGATTACGGTGCTTTTCGCGATATGCAGCGGCATCGTTTGCTGACTATTGAATGGCAACCACTCTCAGCCAATCATGGTTATACACGACCGGATCTGATTGATGAAGCGGGTATGACTCCCGTTTTCGACGAGGTCATGAACCGCTCAGCGGCGTTATATGACGATCTCAAGCCAGAGTTCCCTCAGCAGGCCACATACGCCGTGTCGATGGCCTACCGAGTGCGCTATGTGATGCAGTTCAACGCCAGAGAGGCGATGCACATGCTGGAATTGCGTTCATCCCCGCAAGGGCACCCGGCGTATCGCCGAGTGGCGATTGAAATGCATCGACTGATCGGCGAGCAGGCGGGGCATAAAGCGGTTGCTGAGGCGATGACTCACCTCACCACTGAGGAACCTGAACTTGAGCGTTTGGCGGCTGAAAGACGTGCAGAAGCAAAACGTGGAGGCCAGTAAGGAGAGATTGGGCTATGGTGTGACGGGAGTCACTTTACTATCCCACGGTTATCAGGCGTTCTATGCCTAACATCCGCGCTCGCCTTGCGTTTTTTTGGCGAATCAACTTTAGGAGTTAGTGACAAAATGGCAGCAGAAGAAGACAATGTTGTGGACCCGGATGATCTCGCCGAGGGTTTCCTCGAAGAGGGCGATGATGTTGATGGCGATCCCGATGATCTGCTCGTAGGTGATTTAGACGATGAGATCGACGACGGTGCTTTAGAGGACGAGGTCCAGTTACCTGCCGAAGAGGATCAAGAGCCGGTCACGGCACTCTCGAAGAAGAAGGCAAAAAAAGCAAAAAAGGCTGTTGCTGCCGAAGAAGAAGAAGATGATGACGACGACGATTTGTTGGGTGAAGACGATATCGAGTCGGACTTAGCCAAGATCCTTGATGCGGCAGTGAAAGGCCGAAGTGAAGATGACGAGGAAGAAGCCGAGGAGGAAGAGGAAGATATTCAAGCCTCTAATGACCCTGAATCTGGCATTCAACCGAAGCGACCCGATGAGCGTATGTGCACTCAGTGTTTCCTATTGGTCCGTAAAGGTGCTCCGATGTGTCCCATCGGCGATGACGCTTGTCCTCTATTTCCTTCGTAATGAAAAGCGCAATATTCTCTGATAGCCCTCTCGGGACTTCATGAGTATTGATCCAACTGTTCGTCCAGCGCATATCGTTGATATGTCGGTTGTGTTGGATTTGGATGCGCAGTATCGAAATCTTCTGCTGGATCAGCGAGGCGGCATCGCTTGGCTCGCAGAGCATGCCCCATTAATAACCCTGGCCCCGCAAGATGTTGTGGAGAACAGTTTTGTTGGAGAAATTGACGGAGCAGTAATTGGTTTTTTACGTGGCACAGTCGAACTCATCCCGGCCCGTGGGATGGTCTATACCGTGGATCGGGTTTTCGTTATTGAACAGGCCCGCCAACTTGGTTTTGGAGATGCGCTTTTAGCGGCAGCGATGGAACTCGCCGTGTCAACTCATTGCGTAGCAATCGAAGCCAATGCTTTGCCAGGTGATCGTGAAACGAAGAATCTTTACGAACGAGCGGGAATTAAGGCACGCAATATTATTGTTTCGCGACCTCTAGGGCCGACGATTCACTGACCAGTCCAGTTCGGTACTCGTTTTTCGATGAATGCCGTCAGACCTTCTTTAGTGTCAGATGAAGCCATCACTTTGGCAAATTCTTGATTCGTCAAGTCAATCAGTTCTTCATCTGTCTGATAGGCCGCGGCCAATACGACCTTGCGACTTGCGTACACCGCCAATGGCGCACAGGCAGTGATTTGTAGCGCCAACTTGTGAGCTTCATTCATTGCTTCACCTGGGGCAACTAGCCGAGAGATGAGTCCTAATTGGAAGGCACGCTCAGCGGGGAGGGGTTCTCCTGTCAAAATCATTTCCATAGCGGCTGCTTGACCAATGGCACGCGGAAGTCGGAACAACCCACCTGCTCCAGCGATGAGATTACGTTTCACTTCGGCTAATCCGAATGATGAACGGGTCGTCGCGATCACTAGATCGGCCGCAAGGACAATCTCGCATCCACCCGCGGTGGCGAGGCCATCGACAGCCACGATGATTGGCTTGCGGCGCTCACGGTAAACGAAACCGGCAAACCCGCCACGACGTGTGCTGATGTGAGCAGCCTGGCCGGAGTTGATGGCTTTGAGGTCGGCCCCAGCACAGAAGACTGGCCGCTCCTGGCCTTCTGTATTGGCAGTCAAAATACCTACCCAGATCTCATCGTCAGCCTCAAGTTGATCGATCGCCGCTTCCATTGCTTGGGCAACCTCACCATTGATGGCGTTACGCGCATCTGGACGGTTGAGGGTGATAATTCCGACGCGGCCGTCGGTGCTGTAGGTAACGATGTCGCTCATACCATTGACCGTAGTAGCAGCAGAGGTGCGCCGACTAACTGTCAGTCAACTGTGGGTTCGACGAGGACGTCTTCGACTACTTCAGTAACCACTGGGGTCTGCTCATTCTCGATGGTCGCTTCGACCTCGACTACTTCAGTAACCACTGGGGTCTGCTCATTCTCGATGGTCGCTTCGACTTCTGGCTCGACTGGCGCCTCAGGTGCCACTACTACTGCTTCAAGCACAGGTTTTGGGCTCACAGCGGCAGGGGTTGCAGGTGGCTTAGGAGGCAGTTTTTTGGCGGGCGGGCGTACAGCTCGCAAAGGTTTCGGTGTATGACTTGAAGCCGTGACCTCGACGCCCAAAGCGAGAGCGATTTGCGGAATGAGGGCACTTAACCGTTGCACTGTTTTGGTTAACTCAACTGAAAGCACTTCAGGCTTTGAAGTGACAATAATCTGTGAACGAATAGGAGCGAAGGCAACGGCTTCTAAAACGGCAATCCAACGCTCGTTCGGTGCATCTGAAACCAAACTTAATGAAGTTGCCACTGCCAATCGACGTCCCAGTTCATCGGGAAATATGGCTCCCGCTTTGGGTGGCTGACCAGAGAGTTTGAGGGCTCGAACGATACGCCCCACTCCAAGTGAGGCCTCAATGTCTTGTAACCAATTCTGGTAGTCCTGTTCGGCGCGAGCTGTTAAACCACTGCGCAATTCGGCGATGAGTTCGCGACAGTTTTCTGATCGTTCAATCAAAGGGTCAGATGCTGCAGAGACAACGCTCCGAAGATCTCCGAGATCGAGTTCAGCCAAATCACGCTTGGCGGATTGTGCTCGGTCAAGCCATTCTGCTACTCGTAAGCGGGGGAGAAGATTCTCCGCCATCTGCACAACTGCTTGCTCTGGCATGATTGGTTTGCCTTGCTCGGCTAAAGCAAGATTGGCGTCCTTGATGCGTTGACGCACTGTCTGCATTCCTTGCAGAGCCAATTCCGCAATTGAGCGCTGCTCTTCGGGCAATTCGCTCAGGACAGCTTTACGATTGACGTTGAGTGGCTTGAGCCTTTTGGCGCGGGGACGCTGAGGTAATTCAGGTGGCGCTTCAAAATGTGGGCGGCGTGGCGACCGTGTCTTATCGGTCGCTGTTGTTGGCGCACCATCCCGGCGCGGTCGTCGATCTGGGCCAGTGCCTGCACGTGCACCATCACGTGCACCATCACGTGCACCATCACGTGCACCATCACGACTAGGACGATCGCTTCGTGCGGGACGATCGCGTCGATCGCCACGATCATTTTTTTCTTTTCGTGCGAGTTGCTGAGTAACGGCTTCAAAAGGCTTGTCATTTCCTTTGAGGGTAATCGTCTCTACTTTGTCAACCTTGACGCGACCTTGCACGACACCCAAGATGGTGATGCCGTCAATATCGAAGTCGGCTTCCACTTTCAGTACATCGCCAGTTTTTGATTCCTGCGGAAGGACGCTTGGCTGCAAAATACCTTTGGGCTCGCGTGCGCCTGCAGCGCGCCAGGTCCAAGTACCATCAGAGCGCAAACTTGTTAACTCAATTTCAATCCTTCGAGACATGGGAACCAACCCTATCGTGAAGGATGAACAGTGCCATAGGGTAGGCAAAAGTGCTAATTTTTACTCGTGCCGATTTACGCCTTGGGTGAACGTACCCCAACGATTCATCCCGATGCCTATGTTCACCCAGATGCTGTGATCATAGGATCAGTCACCATTGGGGCTCATAGTTCGATATGGCCTGGGGCAGTTCTGCGGGGAGACGATGGGGAGATCATCATCGGTGAGCGGACGTCAATTCAGGACGGTTCGGTGCTGCACACCACTCATGTTTTTCCGACAATTGTCGGCAACGATTGCGTGATTGGTCATGTCGTTCATCTTGAGGGGTGCACGATCGAAGATGGCTCCTTGGTAGGTAACGGATCAATTGTGATGCACCGTGTGATCGTGCGTTCTGGAGCAGTGGTGGCTGCCAACGCAGTACTTTTGAATGGACTTGAAGTGCCTAGTGGGGCCCTTGCTGTGGGGGTCCCTGCCGTTATCAAATTAGATAAAGCTCGACCTGCAGAGATCGCTATGGGTGCTGCCTCCTATGTTGCCCGGGCGGCAATCTACAAAGAAAAACTACGAAGACTCGATTAAGAGCATGGCTCTGTCGATTATCGTCTCGACGACTGCGGAGCAGGTTGAGTTAGTGAGTGATGTGTTGTGGTCGCTTGGCGTTGTGGCGATTGAAGAGCACTGGGATACGGATCACGACGTTCGCTTACAAACTTCGCTCGGCAACGATCGGGAAGTCGTGACCCAGGTCTTAAATTCTTTGTCTTGGTCGGCGACATGGATCTTGAGTGAAGTTGATGAAAATGTGGGGGATAACTGGAGGGCATTTGCCAGACCCGTGCTTGTTGGAAAACGTCTCGTGATTGCTCCTCAGTGGTCGTCTGCAGCACACATTGACGAAATCCTGAGAGCGATGGATAATTCGCAAGAGGCTCTCATTGTCACGATTGAGCCAGGCAGTACCTTTGGCATGGGTGATCATCCAACGACGATGGCGAGTTTGTTAGCGATCGAAAAATACTTATTGTTGGACGACGAAGTCATTGATATCGGCTGTGGTAGCGGTGTTCTTGGAATCACCTCTTTGCTTCTCGGAGCGCGTCGCGCCACGGGAATTGATATCAGCGCGGCGTCTATTGAAGTTTCGCGTGCCAATGCCGAGAGCAATGGGGTTGCTGATCGATGGAGTGTGAGCACTGATGGACTTAGGCAGATTGAATCGCCAGCGAGGATCGTTGTGGCCAACATTTTGGCTCCGGCACTGATTGAACTGAGTGAACAATTGCGACGACTTGTTAGCCCCACTGGGGTCTTAATTATCAGCGGAGTTTTGACGCAAAACTATGCACATGTGGCTGAGGCGCTACGACCGTTACGAGAAGTCGATCGAATTGACCTCGAGCAATGGTCAGCGGTCGTTTTTTCTCACGAGTGAAAACGATGTGCTCTTAATTGACTAAGTAATCAATCTCGGAGAGTGTCGGCAGTGAAGTCACGGCGCCATGTTTAGTGGCCGCCAATGCTCCTGCCGCCGATGCCCGACGAGCAGCAGTAGTGATATCTAATCCGGACGCAAGAGCACATGCCAAAGCGCCACAGGCCGCATCGCCAGCTCCTGTGGTGTCAATAGCCCGAACAGCAAATGGCGGAATTTGTTGTTCGCCGTCAGCAGTGATGATTTTGATGCCGCGCGCTCCCAAGGTGACGACGACGATTGAAACTCCAGCGTCCAACAACACTGATGCACCACCGAGAAGCGCCACCTCATGTTGATTGGGCATAATGACATCGCATAATTGCAAAATTGAACGATTCAGTTCGCTGGCTGGAGCCGGGTTAAGAATTGTCTGCGCTCCGCCAATTTTGGCGATTGCTAATGCTGATTCAACGGAGGCGAGCGGGATCTCTAATTGGCACAGTAGAACTCTTGAGCGCAGCAAGATATCGCGATGAGCCTCAATGACGCTGAGCGAAAGATTCGCATTTGCGCCTGGCACGACAACGATTGAATTCTCTCCATGTGCGTCAACGTTAATTAATGCCCGTCCCGTGGGGTCAGCGTCATCAGTGACATAGGCGGCGATTCCTTCTTGAATCATCAAGCGATGCAGGGTGTCGCCCGCGTTGTCTTTGCCTAGGCAAGTAATGAAAGCAGTGTCGGCACCTGAGCGACGGCTTGCCACAGCCTGATTGAGGCCTTTGCCACCTGGAAATTCTGCAAAGCGCGTGCCGAGAATAGTTTCACCTGGTGCCGGGAGGCGCTCGACTGTGGCGACTAGGTCAAGGTTAGAACTTCCCACGACGACGACATCATAGGAATGCGAACCGTTACTCATGGTTCTAGTGAATCATCTGGCGGTGGCGTTAGCACATGTTTAAAGTGAAAGCGATCGTTCTGTCATAGCAACGAGTTTTGGATTTCAGCCGACGTTAGCGCGAATGCCGATCGGGGCAATCAATCGATAACCCGCTTGATGTCGCTCATCTTCGCTCTCGCCACCCCATAGTCCGTACTCATGATTGTCGCGAGCGAATGAGCGACACATGTCTTGGACATTGCAACTGGCGCAGACCAAGCGAGCCATTGCTTCACGCCGTTCGCGCGCTTGAGGGCGTTCGGCGGTTGTCGGAAAGAATAGGTGAGTCATGCCGCGACATGCGCCGACATCCATCCACTCATCTTCGGTCTGCTGACGATGATTTAAAAATTCGGTATAAGCCACAAGTTCCCCCGAGATTCATCTTTTTGACCCTAGAAAATTTCCCCAGATGCGGCGAAACTTCCGCTTCAACATGTTCACTTTAGACTTAAGTAATCATTGAGTCAATAAAAATCTCAGTGAATGAAGTGGCGGATTCCTGCCACAAAATGATCGAGATCTGCAGGGCGGGTATCCCAGGCGGTCATCCATCGGACTTGGTGGGCGTGAGGGTCCCAATCATAGAAAAAGGACCATTCACGTAAGGACTCAATCTGCTCGGGGGGCAGGACGGGGAAAATGCTATTCACCACGGGTGGCTGGTCCAGAACCACTCCAGGGAGGTGGCATGTCTGCTCAAACAGTTGAGTTGCCATGTCATTGGCATGAGTTGCATTCTTGAGCCATAGGTCATCGGCAAGAAGGGCCAAAAATTGCGCCGAAATGAAGCGCACCTTCGAGGGAAGTTGAGTCACTTGTTTTTGCACAAAGGGTGCTGAACGGGCCAAGTCACGGTTGAGATAAATGACCGCCTCGCCATACATGATTCCGTTTTTGGCTCCGCCGAAGGAAATGACATCAACCCCAGCATCAGCGGTGAAGGAGCGTAGTGCCTCTTGGTTGCCTCCCAACGCCGCTGTGGCATTGGCGATTCTGGCTCCATCGAGATGGACGGTCATGCCCATTGAGTGCGCCGCGTCACAAAGATTCGCAATCTCGGTGGGGGAGTACAGGGTTCCCCATTCGGTGCTTTGGGTGATGGACAAAACGCTGGGTTGAACATGATGGACGACCCCTAATGCATGTGCTTGCGAACGCACTTGATCGGGAGTAATTTTTCCGCCAATTGCTGGAAGGTCAATCAGTTTGGCTCCGAGGATGCGCTCGGGGGCACCAGTCTCATCGACATTGATGTGCGCTGAATCGCTACAGATCACTGCCCCAGCGGGGGAGAGCATCGTGGCCAGTGCCAAGACATTGGCCCCCGTGCCATTCCACACCATGAAGGTTTCAACCTGTTGTCCAAAAAGATCGCTAAAAGCGGAGCGGGCCTGTGCCGTCCAGGGGTCGTCGCCGTAGGCAGTGGCGTGAGCAGCGTTAGCTCGATTGAGAGCCTCCATCACAACGGGATGCACTGTGGCGTTGTTGTCACTGGCGAAGCGGTGTTCCGGGGCAGGGGGAAATACTGGCGAACTCATCTTGCGAGTCTGCCGAAATAAATCAAGATGTGCGCAGTTCAACTCAAATGAATCCATTCTGTGGAATAATTTCGTCATGACGAAATTACCGATAGGGGTACGGGGGCGGGGAGTTGATGGTCCGCGATGTCGTTGGTGCCGCCGGGTTCTGCCTGAGCAATCTGGGGCTGGGCGTAAGAGGGTCTTTTGTTGTCAACCATGTCGGCAATGGGATTGGGTGGCACGTCAGCGAGCACGTGAACTAAAAATCAGTGAAGATGAATTGGTTATTGCTCGGGCGGTGATTGATTCGCTCTATGACGATCTCTATGTTTTGGCTTGTGCGGTCGATGACACCGAACGTGAACTCAAGGCCGGCAAGCCGACGGTGCGCAGTATGACTGAGGCTTTGGAGTGGATGATGGAGGCGGCTAGGCCATTGCGGGACCGAACTTTGACACCCCAAGAGGAGTAAATCTTTCAGATTACTCCGCCCATAATAATCGTTATGACACATAGAACTGACAAAAGGAAAAATATGCTCCTAACTCGGTTATCCCCTGCTTATGCCTCAGTTGACGTCAATGAGGTCAACGATGAAGATCAAAGTTTCGTTACCTTTGATCACTCCACCTGCACCTCGGCTGCCATAACCAAGTTCTGGCGGAATCGTCAACTGGCGGCGACCGCCAACTTTCATGCCGGCCACACCTTGATCCCATCCACCGATGACTTCGCTGGCTCCGAGGCGAAATGAGAAGGTTTCATGGCGGTCCCATGAGGCGTCGAATTCTTGACCAGTGCTCCAGGCGACGCCGACATAATGCATCACTGGACGACAACCCGAAGTCGCCTCCTTACCACTGCCGACAGTGATGTCATCGATGATCAAAGAGGTCGGTGGATCTCCCGCTGGGACGGTAATGGATGGTTTTGCTAGTTCGGACGACATCTCCATGATGCTATTGGGCGGGGTTCTTTTTAGGACGCATATATGTGCCCTGAGCGACCGCTACGGGCTTGGACTCGTCGTCGGTGTATGCCACAACAGAGCCAACAATGGAACGTGATCCGATGCTATTGAGGGTGGCCCGAGCACGGAGCACCTCTCCCCTTGCCGGTCGGAGGAAACGAATCGACATTTCGCTGGTGAGGGTCATTGGTTCCATCCCTGTGGCGGAGAGCGCAGCATAAAAAAGAGCGGCATCACAGATACTGAAGACTGTTGGACCACTAATAATTTTTCCAGGTCGCAATGAAGCAGCGCTTGGATACATCACCGCTACCGCCATTGCGAAACTCATCACTTCGCAGGCATTTTGATTACCCCCAAATGCGCCTCCGATGAAAGTGTTCATTTCTTCAACAGAGACTAAAGATGGTGATGAATAATCGATCATTACTTAACCGTAGTCAAGGCACGGCTCTATTTCTTGCCTAGAGTTCTAGATCGTGGATGATGTCGCTCAAGAAGTTTTGCGCCAGGTTGCAGAGATCGGGGCCAAGGACCTGAACTGGAAACAGGGTCGTGCGTTTTCACTTGCCTATTACGCGGGAGCTGATGTGCAAGAAGTTGCGGATCAAGCGTTAGCAATGTATGCCTCAACTAACGGATTAAACGCAGATGCTTTCCCGAGTCTGAAAAAGTTTCAGAGTGAAGTCGTGCAGATGGTGAGCGCTTGGGTGCATGGTGGAGATGAATCTGCAGGATTCATGACCAGTGGCGGCACGGAAAGCATTCTCTTGGCAGTCAAAGGATCTCGTGAGCGAGGTCGCCAGGAAAAGGGAATCACGACTCCAAATGTTGTGTTACCAACATCGGCACATGCTGCTTTCGAAAAAGCCTGCTACTACTTTGGCTTGGAGAGTCGGCGAATTGCGGTCGACGCCGAGTGGCGCGCCGATGTCACTGCGATGAGCGCGGCCATTGACAGCAATACGGTTTTGTTGGTCGGTTCGGCTCCGCAGTATCCCCAAGGCGTCATCGACCCAATCAGCGAGATCGCTTCTCTTGGATTGAGCATGGATATCAATGTTCATGTTGATGCATGTATGGGTGGGGTGACCCTCCCCTTTTTGGAACGTCTCGGGGTGCCGATCACACCTTGGGATTTTCGCGTGGATGGAGTGACGAGTATTTCAGTTGATCTTCACAAATACGGTTATACCGCAAAGGGCGCATCAGTGATTTTGCACCGTAGTAAAAAACTACGTTCGTACCAAACCTTCGTGACTGACAACTGGTTAGGTGGCTTCTACGGATCTTCGGGTGTGCTGGGAACAAAAAGTGGTGGCCCCATGGCAGCTGCTTGGGCAGTGATGAATTATCTCGGAGACGCCGGATACCTGCGACTCACGAAGGCCGCTTATGATGCGTGCCAGCAGTTAGCCGACGCCATCGAACAGTTTCCAGAACTGCAGTTACGGGCCCGCCCAGATAGCACGTTGTTGTCCTTCGGGGCGAGCGAATCAAATAATGATTCATCTCCGATGTTTGATATTTATGCCGTAGCCGATCTTCTCGCACAACGGGGCTGGTATGTCGACAAACAGTCCCCTCCTGCCTCTCTGCACTGCACGGTTAATGCTGTTCACGGTGCTGTGATTGATGACTTTCTCATTGACTTGCGTTGGGCAGTTGATGAGGTCCTGACGCATGATTCACGAGGAGAGCGTGGTTCGTACGGCACGATCGAATAGATCGTCACGTGACAGAATTTCGAGATGAGTCTTCGCTTCGGAATCTTTACGCCCCCCATGCACAAGACGGGCGTGAACCCGACGCTGGCACTGCATCGTGATCTACAACTTTTGGAACATCTGGACAAACTGGGCTACCACGAAGCATGGATTGGTGAACACCATTCTGCTGGATCTGAACTCATCGCTTAGCCGGCCCTCAAGCCAGTTACGACAAAGTGGTTGGGGTTGAATCATTGGGTTGATGCGACTTTGGGAGCACAGATGACGGCGATAGCCGATTATGAAGCAATGAAGGCGGCGCGTTCCTGATTCAGTGAATTACGGAAATAAAATGGTGTGCACTTCGGTGACTAATTTGTGTAACTCATTTTGCTCATCTGGTGTGAGAACGCTGAGATGGTGAGCCATCAAAACATTCGTTAAATTTTCGGCTGCTGTGAAGTCGTGGTGCAGATGGTCAACATTTTCAAATGGACCAGACCAACCGAAACGCTCGGCCGTTTCAGACCCATTATTTTTTGGGTTGGCGAGCAACGCTTGAAGCGGCGTGACACCATGAGCGACGACAGCCGTGATGTGCACACTGCCCCGAAGTTCGCGCAAAACATTGAGCAATTGATAGCAACGACCTTGTGGGTCGCTCACCCGAGTCTGACTTTGCCAGCCGGCAAACAAACTCAGGCCCGCTAGCTCGGCTCCGTCAACCACGGCAGTCACGAGTTCGACGAGGCGTTCGGCTTGATCAAATGCACCCAATCTTGAGCGTCCCCACTCAGCGCATGCCAAGGCATAGCGATCAGCACCAGCGCGAGCTCCTTCCACCGCAACGCCCGCATCCCACAGAGAGCGCACCAATGCTGGAGCGAAAAAAGCAAAGCCGCTGATCACCACCGAGGCATCAACATCTCCGAGCACGCCTCCGCGCCCAACCACATAGTAAGAAAATCCGCCTGGATAACCTACTTGCTTACCAGGGGTCAAGGTGTCGGGATGAAGCATGAAAGCTCCTCCTATGGCACCCACTGATTGGCCTAAGAGTTTGGCGAGTTGTAGGTCACCGGGTTCACGGTCGGGAGAGTTGGTGATCACTGGCACACAAACATTCTATGAATGTGCGCTTCCTGGCGCTCAGACGAACTAAGGTCAGTTTGTCGTTAACCCCGACCGGAAGAGTTGCAGTGCAGCCAGCACCGTAACGCCGAAGGAGCAACCTCCCCGGAATCTCTCAGGCACACGGACCGGACGGGTGAGACAACGCTGGAAAGTAGATCTGTTTTTTGGATCTCACCGACGGGGAAAGGTTGATGTCGCATAGACATCAATTGAAGCTCTCAGGTCTGCCCTAGGCAGAGAGACAGCGGGGGAAGCACAGGAAATTCATTATCTGGAGGCTTCTATGACCCGTTATTCCCTTGATGATTTGTTTGAACGTGATGCGTTCGCGCGGCGCCATATCGGCACTTTAGTGCCCGAGGATTTGGCCGAGATGTTGGCCACGATCGGTGTTGCTTCGCTGAGCGAATTGATTGACAAAACAGTGCCTGAAACGATTCGCTTACGGGGCGACTTGAACCTCCCCGAACCGATGGCGGAGCATGATGTGACCAGCGAACTGAAGCGCATCGCAAATCTCAATCGCCCACGGCGGAGCATGATTGGTATGGGCTACACAGGCACCATCACTCCCCCAGTCATTCGGCGTAACGTTCTTGAAAATCCGGCGTGGTACACCTCGTACACCCCGTATCAGCCAGAAATTAGTCAGGGTCGCTTGGAATCATTGTTGAATTTTCAAACGATGGTCAGTGACCTCACTGGTTTGCCGATCGCTAACGCCTCGTTATTGGATGAGG
>SHUW01000028.1 GCA_009694465.1 Ilumatobacteraceae bacterium | reverse complement strand
AAGTACACCCAACCTTCGTGATACCAGCAGCCTTCGTTGCCTGGGAAGATCGTTGCGCCAGCAACCTGACTACGCGTTGGCGTGGTCGCTCCCGTTGGGTCAGTGATCGCTCCCCATGTCACCGAACCATCTGCAGCAACGATGCAGGCCTCAAGACTTCCATCTGACAAGTCAGGATAGGCAGTAGGTGTATACCGATAGAACACACCTTCTCTATTGTCTTCTGTGAGATACACCTGCTGATTTTTCGGATCAACAGCAGCGGCTTCATGACTCCACAAACCCATCGCCTCGTGAGCCACCGCCTTTTTGACGCCTGTCGGGTCACATTCCCATATTCGTCCGATACCAGCAATATTCTCTTCACCGCTGAGCCACGTGCCCCATGGTGTCGGTCCACCTGCACAGTTTGAATTACTTCCTTCCAAAATACGATAGGCATCCAAAATATTTCCATCAGCATCGAAATGAATCGCCGAAACCCCTCCGGCGGCCGGGGCCATAAAGTCGAAAACCTCGCTGTTACAGGTGTAGTACCAGCCACCTTTGTCATCGGCAAATGTTCCTGCACCGTCAGGGAAAATGTGCCACTCATAATCAGTTTCACCCACCAAGTCGCCGCCTACGGCAATCACTCGCGAGGTGAAACCTGCAGGTAACAACAAGCCATTTTCATCTGGCTCTGTTGACAAGGGACCGTACGGACTCACCCCAAGTGATATTGATGGACGCCGATTGGCGGCAACTGGTCGAGCGAACATTGCCACTGGCAACATTGCTCCAGTCCCCGCTGACACAACTCCGGCACGCAGAAAATGGCGACGATCCATGGTTCCCCCTTGTGAGAATCAACGACAACAAGGGCAACCATACTTCAGAAAACAATTGGCTGGGGAGCAAGGAATCGAACCCTGAATAACAGAACCAGAATCTGCTGTGTTGCCAGTTACACCACTCCCCAATGAATCCGCAGACTCACGAGAACTCCAATCCTAGAGGCATTAGCGACTTTCCCAAAACCCGCCGATGACTAGCTCGCCAAAGATTCAACTCGCTCAAAACCCAGAACCCGACCCAACACCACGCCTGCTGCTTCTTGAAGATGGCGCTTGAAGTTGTTCCAACCTTTCACTAGCCCTGTCCGAGTCGACGAGGTGTAGGCCTGAAAACCCAGTTCCTCAGCCATCAAACGCACTCGCAACGTGTGATACGGGTCGCTCACTAAGACAATTCTCGTGATGCCCCGCTCACGGGCTAGGGAGGCCACATTTTGCAAAGACTCCCACGAAGAATGACCAGTGTCTTCGGCGATGATCACGGCCGCTGGCACCCCTTGCTCCACCAGATAGTTCGTTGAGGACTCGGCTTCAGTGAAACGGTCGCCTGGTTGATTGCCGCCTGTCACGATCACCATTGGGGCCATGCCCTGATTCCAAAGTTCAACAACATGATCAAGACGCGCTTGCAGTTGCGGAGACGGACGACCGTCATATTGCGCCGCACCCATGACCACTATCGCGTCCACCGAACCCTGATGCTGCGATCGTCCAGTTGACCACACTTGAAACAGTGACACGGAAAAATACATCACAATCAACATCAACAAGACTGCGCAACATCCGAGCAACCGACGCCACCCACCACGTCGCCACCATGTCGGAACTTTAAAAAATCGTCGTTGCAAGGTCGACGTCAATGTTGTTCCAACTGGGGTCTCATCGAGAGTCCCGATGTTGTCCGAACCCATTTCAGTCATGCCCCGGCTAAACGCTCCACTGCGGCACGCAGTCTTCGCATCACTTGATCGTGACCCATCAGTTCTAAAGCTTCAAACAGAGGAGGTCCAATGGTCCGCCCCGTTATCGCCACGCGAATGGGGGCCTGTGCTTTGCCCAATTTGAGCCCACGCGCCAAACCAGCAACTTCAACGCATAACTTCAACGAATCATGATCCCATGTGAGTCCAGTATCAAAGGCGGCAATCGCATCATTCAACATTTCAACTGCATCTGCTGAGGAAAAAGTTTTACTCCACGACTGTTCATCAATAATGGGCTCATCTAAGAACAAAAAGTCAACGAGTTCAGGCAATTCACTCATCACGACTAAACGAGTTTGTGCCAAAGGTGCCATCGCACGAAACTTTTCCTGATCAAATTGCGCTGGCGTCCACGGCACATTGTCGCCAGTCAGAAATGGCTGACTGGCTTGAATAAATTCCTCAACTGACATCGCGCGAATGTATTCACCATTAAATGATGCCAACTTTTTGAGATCAAAAAAAGCCGGCGAGTGATTGACATCTTCAAGTCGAAAATCTCTCTCTACGGTTGACCATGGAACAATTTCGACATCCCCCGCTGGAGCCCAACCAAGAGTCATCAAGTAATTGATCATCGCTTCAGACAAAAAGCCCTCATCACGAAACTGCTCAAGGGCGACTTTGTCGCGACGCTTCGAGAGTTTCTTGCGCTGTTCATTGACCAATACCGGCACGTGGGCCCACACTGGGGGTTGCTGACCTAATGCATCCCAAATCATCTGCTGCTTGGGCGTGTTGGGTAAATGTTCCTCAGCGCGCACCACGTGACTGATCCGCATGGTGATGTCATCGACGACATTGGCCAACAGAAATATTGGTGAACCATTGCCTCGCAGCAATACAAAATCTTCAATCACTTCATTGGCAAACTCAACGCGACCGCGCACTAGATCATTAACAATGGTTTGTCCTTCGGGCACCCGAAAACGCAACACGCGTCCAGGTGCAGCCTCAAGGCCACGATCACGCGAATAGCCGTCGTAACCTTGTTTGCCATTGATCTTGGCACGCTCTTGAACTTGCTCGCCAGTGAGGTCACAGTAATAAGCATGACCCTGCTCAAAGAGACGGTTGGCGGCATCGATATGGGCCTGGGCATATTCGCTCTGAAAGTACGGACCCTCAAAGGTCGGGTCATCTTGACGAATCCCTATCCACGACAGTGCGTCAATGATTCCCTGAGTCCACTCAGGCTGATTGCGCGCCTCATCGGTGTCTTCGATGCGCAAAACGAATGTCCCACCGAGACGTTTGGCGAGGGCCCAGTTATACAACGCTGTACGGGCGCCTCCAACATGGAAAAAACCGGTGGGCGATGGGGCAAAACGAAAACGCGGTGCAGAGGACATGACATAGTTACGCTATCTCGCGACGCTGAGGTGGAGTTGGGCACTAGTAGCGTCGCAGTATGACCCAACGCAATGTTCTCGGCGGCGACCTCACTCCCTGCTCCTTTGATCCCATGACTGGCTACTACCGCACTGGCTGTTGCGAGTCTCGGGGCGATGACCCAGGCGTGCATGTTGTCTGCACTGTGATGACCGACGAGTTCTTGGCGTTCAGCAAAGCCCAGGGAAATGATCTCAGCACGCCGATGCCGCAATACGGATTTCCAGGCCTCAACGGCGGTGACCAATGGTGCTTATGCGCTTCGCGCTGGCAAGAGGCTTTTGAGGCTGGGGTAGCGCCCAAAGTCCTCCTCGCAGGCACGCACATGCTGGCTCTGGAGTTCTGCAACTTGGCAGACCTTCAACTTCATGCGATTGACTAATGCCCTCAGAACAGGCAAAAGATGTCGCGAGACATTATCTATAATTCTTATTCTTGGCTAGGATCCTGAGGTGAAGCCGATCCGACGTCGTTCCGACGCACTGCGCAACGACGAACTGATTCTCGATGCGGCCCTCGAATTACTCCGTCAAAAGGGTCCTGACCGGCTGTCAACTCTCGACGTTTCGCGTGCAGCAGGCCTGACAACGGGGGCCGTCTACGCCCGTTACGAAAACAACGAGGAAATCCTCGTCGGTTTGTGGGAGCAACGCATCGCCGAACCGATGCGCGCTTTTCTGCAAACCTCGCTCGGGGTACTCGGTTCAACCGAACAGCGCCGAGAGTCCGAAGCAAGCATTGCCCAGACACTTCTTGACCCAGCCAGTCCCCTACGTCCAGGAATCGGGCTTCTCATAGCCTCAACGAGAATCGCCGAACTAGCCGAAATCATTACCCCACAAATCCAAGAGTGGTTCCATGAACTGGGAATCACTGATGATCTCACTGATGTGGCAGCGCTGCAAAAAGTCAGCGTGTTGAGCTTCACTTTGGGTTGTCTCCACGCCTCATCTATCGACATGTTGCAACCAGCCGACTGGAAAGTCGTTGAGTCAATGGCGCACCACATTCTTGACCATCCGTTTCGAGACGATGATCACTTCCACGAACCCATCGTGCCACCTCCAATCAGAATCACTGATGACAACGCGAACCGTGAAGCGTTACTCAACGGCACTGCTCAAATCATCGCCCGTGGCGGAATTGAACGCGCTTCGTTGCAACGCATTAGTCGAGCCGCTGGGCTCAACCCCAGCACTTTGTTTTACGAATATCGCACTCGCGATCTCCTCTTCGCCGATGCAGCCGCCAAGATTTTGCATTGTCTTTACGAGGCACGGCGTACGCCTAACAACGCCGCAAACTCAACCGCTTCGATCGTCGACTCAGATGCGCCAAAATATTTTGCAGACCCACGACTCATTGCCTTTCGTTCGCAGAGCAAAATGTACGGACCGGCCGCAACAAACGGTTGGCTTGCACCACAAGGGCGCGCCGCTCGTCGATTAATGCTGGAGTTTGACTTGGCAGCAATGACCAATCTGGCGATTCGGTCTGCCTATACCTTGGTTGATGAGCAAGGCACAGCACACGCTGCTGAAAGTCTTCTTGCGGATTTCAGCATCCCGCTAGAAATTTCAGAACCTGTCGTGCGTTTTGCTAAGACATTTTTACAAGGCACGATGCTTCTTCAAGAACTCTCGGACTCCATCTTCGGACGTGATCTGCGACTGATTTACCAACCACTCGCCGATGCCTTCTGCAACGATATTGTTGCCCGTGAAAATGTTGTTAAATAGCCGACATCAATAAAGACGAATCACCAGTAATCGCTGCCACAAGTCCATCAGTGGCTGGCATCAATTGCTCACAAAAAAAGCGTGCCGAAGCAATTCGCTCGGCTACACAGTCCGCACCAACTTCATCTAAGGCCTGAATCGCAATGACAGCAGATTCGGCCAGTAAAAAGCCCGCCGTCAAAGTGCTGATCAATCGCAAGTACGGAGTTGCACCCGACAATGAATCGATCGGGTTCCCTGAATGATCCGCCAACCAAGTCGTGGCCGCACGAGTGGCTGACAAGGTCTTGGCGAGCGCTACCCCAGTGGCACTAAGTTCACTATGCCCTGTGAGTTTTTCACACAATGCATCAATAGCGCCAAGATGTCGCTTGACAACCTCGCCACCGCGCAAACCAAGTTTGCGACCCACAAGATCCATCGCCTGGATCCCATTTGTGCCTTCGTAAATCGTAGTAATTCGCGCGTCGCGGTAATACTGCGCCACTCCAGTCTCTTCAATGAAACCCATGCCACCGTGAATCTGTACCGCGAGTCCCGTGAGTTCAACACCCATGTCGGTGCCCCAACCTTTTGACATCGGCGTCAACAGCGCTGCCAGATCAGAAGCCCACTCGCGCTCGGCAGGATCCTGATGATGTGCAGCAACATCAAGACAGGCGGCATTCCAATATGTCAGACGTCGCAAGGCTTCAACCGTTGTCTTCATTGTCAACAACATTCGCTTGACATCTGGATGATCAATGATCGGCGATGACTCGCCTGCTGGAGCACCAGGGGCACGACCTTGACGGCGATCCTTGGCGTATTGCAAAGCATGTTGATACGCCCGATCCCCGAGGCCTAATCCCTCGACACCGACCGATAGCCGAGCCTGATTCATCATCGTGAACATGTATTGCATGCCACGATTTTCTTCGCCAATGAGATACCCAATCGCTCCACCATTATCGCCAAAAGACAATGAGCATGTTGGGCTGGCGTGGATGCCAAGTTTGTGTTCAATAGCGGTGCACACGACATCGTTTCGGCGACCCAATGAACCATCATCGTTCAATAGAAATTTAGGAACAATGAAACAAGAAATACCCTTAGTTCCAGCCGGTGCATCAGGCGTGCGCGCCAAAACTAAATGAATAATATTGTCGGCCATATCGTGTTCGCCAAAGGTGATGTAAATCTTGTTGCCGAAAATGGAATAAGTTCCATCACTATTGCGTTCAGCCTTAGTGCGCACCGCTCCCACATCGCTACCGGCATCGGGCTCAGTGAGATTCATCGTCCCCGACCATTCACCCGTCATCATCTTGGGGAGATAGGTCATCTTTTGGATTTCGGTTCCGTGATGAATGATCGCGTCAATGGCTCCCTGCGTCAAAGTCAGTGACATGGAAAAAGCCATGTTGCAGGCGTTCATGATTTCTTGGATAGCAATACCGATCAGCCATGGGAAACCACCACCACCAAAACCCTCATCACATGGAACTGCTCCCCAACCAGCGTCCACAAAGTCCTGATAAGCCTCAGTAAAACCAGGAGGCATGGTGATCGAATGATCAGCATTTAATTTCACGCCATGGGTATCACCAATTTTGTTGAGAGGGGCGATCTTTTGTTCCATGAAACGAGCAGCCTCGGCAAGCAGGTCACGCACGACAGACGAATCGGCATCAACGAATCCAGGCAAGGTCATCAAGCGATCAAGCCCACAGACGCGGTTGAGGACAAAATCAATATCAGTGAGAGGCGCTCGGTAATCGGTCACGCCACAACTTTAGAGGGAGATCTTCAGGCACCCGTGAGTGAGCGCCAAGAAATTGGCGAAGCAGCGGTGACTTGTGTCGGTGTCATGCGCAATGTGGCTTCGGGAACCATGTCAGCGATGACGCGTCCCTCGGCGTAGTGATGCACGTTGCCCACACCTTTGAATAACTTGGCGCGTGCGTCAACAAGATCATCGGGGGAATGAGCGTCAAAGAAACCCCAGATTGTGAAAGCGATGGTTAGATCGTGAATGACTGGGGCACGACTGAATAACGATGCTCGTCGCAATGCAATGTTCAGGCATCCACGCACCGCGTCATCACTGGACACGCCACCAATTAATTGCAAACGAGATCGCAAACGATTGGCAAGCAATAACGCGTAACCCTGATCGGGTCCCTGATAGCCGAGGTGATCGCCAGCAGGTTGGAACCCTTCAATATCTGTCGGTCGATCATTGGTCCATGATGCTGGTGCCACATCTGGCGAGCCGTAGACACGGGTGACATCAAGGACTGGGGTCGGGGCGAACTTTGGTGCAGACATTGTTTCTACCGTATTCGCTCAGACGCCCGAGTGAAGAAGTCCATAGATTAAAGATTCTTCAAGGGCCCTCCACGAAGCCTCAATGATGTTCGAACTCACGCCGATTGTGGTCCACGATCTGTCACCATCGGTGGCGTCAATCAACACACGAGTGACTGCACCCGTGGCAGTTGCTCCATCCAAGATGCGTACCTTGTAGTCGGTCAGGTGGATTCGATCAACCTGTGGGTAGGCCTGCGAGACGGCAGCCCGCAACGCAGTGTCTATGGCGTTGACCGGTCCGTTGCCCTCAGATGTATGAACATGACGCGTGGCCTCATTTTCTGGCCCCACCCACACCTTGACCGTGGCCTCAGTCGTGAATTCACCATCCACTGTCTCATCGGTGATCACGCGCATCGACTCGACTCGGAAAAATGATTGCTTCCAACCCGTCGCTTTGCGCATCAATAACTCAAGCGAGGCGTCGGCTGCTTCAAAGTGGTAGCCCTCGTGCTCCAAGCGCTTGAGATCCTCGATGATCTGATTAATCGCTAGGGGCTCAATGGTTAAACCAAGTTCTTCGGCTTTGATAGTGATCGTGGCCTTACCCGCCATCTCGCTGACGATGAAACGAGTTCCATTGCCAACTAAAGAAGGATCAACATGCTCATAGGCATCTTTGGCGCGGACAATGGCGCTGACATGCAGACCAGCTTTATGAGCAAATGCGCCGCTACCAACATAGGGAGCCTGAGGATTCATCGGACGATTCAATACTTCGGCCACATGATGGCTGACCGCAGTTAAATGTTCCAAACGCCCTTCTGGCAGACACTGATAGCCGAGTTTTAACTGCAGATTTGGAATGACAGTTGTGAGGTTGGTGTTACCGGTGCGCTCTCCGAGACCATTCAAGGTGCCTTGCACGTGGCGCGCACCGCTGAGGACTGCAGCCATGGAGTTAGCAACTGCGCAACCAGTGTCATCATGACAATGGATACCGATAATCACATCGTTGCCCACATGACTCTTGACTTTCGCCACGATGTCTTGGACCTCATGAGGCAAACTTCCACCGTTGGTATCGCACAACACAAGATGGCTCGCACCTTTTATCACGGCTGCTTCCAAAGCGCGTAAAGCAAACTCTTCGTTGTTCTTGAAACCGTCAAAGAAATGTTCCATGTCAACTAGGACGCGACGCCCATTGCCCTTGAGGTATTCAACGGAGTCAGCAATCATCGCGATGCCTTCATCAAGCGTGGTCTGCAAAGCGTTGATGACGTGATAGTCCCAACTTTTGGCGACGATGCACACTGCGCTTGTGCCGGCATCAATGAGGTGACGCAAGGTGGGATCATCATCCACTTTGCCTTTGGGGCGACGTGTTGAACCGAAGGCGACCAACGTACTCGTCGTGAAATGCAACTCTTTGGCAGCGCGGGCAAAGAACTCAATGTCCTTCGGGTTGGCACCAGGCCAGCCACCTTCGATGTAGTGCACACCGAGAAGATCGAGTTGCTCGGCAATACGCAGCTTGTCTTCTACGGACGCCGACACACCTTCAACCTGAAGGCCGTCTCTCAATGTTGTGTCAAAAACTTCGATCATGTTGCTCATGGGTTTTCTTTCTCTATGAGAGTTCATTCCAAGAAACAGAAAAGCCGCCCGGTGGGCGGCTGACTGCGCACGAGAATGAACCCGTGCGCTAGCGAATAATGATGATGGCGGCAGTGTTCCACGGAGTAGTTACGGCGTTCATCGGTTATCAGTCAACAGGATTGAGCGCCCTGAGTCAACGCCAAGCCCACATTTTTCGGGGTTTGGTCCCTCAACACCTCTGAAAAGATAAGGTTCGGGCATGACCGAACCGAAGCGAGACCTCCCTCCAGGTATGCAAGAACAGCTTGACCTTGGCTATACCTTTGGCGGATTAGCGACCTTTGGGCAGCGCCCCTTTCTCACCGAACCCTCCCAACTTGATGAATGGCAGCCTCATGTAGCCATCGTTGGAGCGCCTTACGACAATTCGACGACAAACCGCCCCGGCGCCCGCTTTGGTCCCCGAGCAATTCGCTCGCAGGCCTACGAGCCGGGCACCTATCACATTGACCTAGACATCGAAATCTTTGATTGGCTAGAGGTCATTGACTTTGGCGATGCCTACTGCCCTCACGGTCAAACAGGTGTCAGCCTGGCGAATATCAAAACTCGTGTCGCAGAAGTTGCCCGCCGCGGCATCATCCCCATCACTCTCGGCGGAGATCACTCAATCACTTGGCCGGCTGCTTCAGCCGTAGCCGAGGCTCGCGGTATTGGAACTGTCGGAATGGTGCACTTTGATGCCCACGCCGACACCGCCGACATCATCGCTGGCAACTTGGCAAGCCATGGCACACCCATGCGTCGACTGATTGAATCTGGGGCGATACCAGGAAAAAACTTTGTGCAAGTCGGACTACGCGGTTACTGGCCGCCCAAAGAAGTCTTTGACTGGATGCGCTCTCAAGGTATGCGTTGGCACACCATGGATGAAATTTGGCAACGTGGTTTTCAAGCAGTGATGCGCGATGCAGTTAATGAGGCCCTCGAAAGCGCGGAAAGTTTGTATATCTCTATTGACGTCGACAGTTTGGATCCAGCTTTTGCTCCAGGCACCGGGACACCCGAACCAGGTGGCATTTTGTCCTCAGATTTGTTGCGCATGGTTCGCACTCTGTGTCTCGAACACAATGTGGTGGGGATTGACATTGTTGAAGTGGCGCCGGTCTATGACGTCAGCGAACTAACTGTCAATGTGGCTCATCGATTGGCCTTTGAATGTTTGGCTGGTCTCGCTGCGCGTCGCCGCTCCACGATCAGTTAATTACTTGACGAGTTCGCACCAATGTGCATATTTGGCTTCTTGACCGCGCACGACGCGACCATACATTTGACCAATCGCAGTGGTTGCTGGTCCAGGTGCTGGCACTGCACGATCATCCACTGAAGACACTGCACTGACTTCGGCGGCAGTCCCGCAAACAAAGATCTCATCAGCGATGTAGAGATCGCTACGCGCAATATTGTCAATGCGCATGTCGATGCCCATGTCGCGACCTATCGCCATCACAGAACTCTGAGTGATTCCTTCAAGAGCACCAGCAGACAATGGCGGCGTCAAGATGATTCCATTGCGCGAGCAGAAAATGTTTTCTCCCGTGCACTCGGCAACGAGTCCGTTAGGAGCCAACATAATTGCTTCGTCATAACCGGCGCGCAGTGCTTCCACTTTTGCCAGCGAGGAGTTCACATAGTTGCCGACTGTTTTGGCAGCAGGTGGCATGGTGTTGTGATCATGACGGGTCCATGAAGAAATCTTCATGCGCACACCCTTAGTCAACGCATCATCACCCAAGTACGCTCCCCATGGCCAGCAAGCGATCGCCACGTCGACCGTGCACGGCAAAGTGTTCAGTCCCATTTCGCCATAGCCGTAGTACGCCAATGGACGGACATAGCACGAAGCCAAGCCAGTTGAAGCGACCGTGTCTTTTGTTGCCTGAATGAGTTCTTCAACGGTGTAAGGAATCTCCATACCCATGATGTGAGCGCTACGGAACAGGCGCTCAATGTGCTCCGTGAGACGAAAAATAGCCGTGCCTTTAGATGTTTCGTAGGCGCGGATACCTTCGAAGACTCCGGTGCCGTAATGCAAAGTGTGGGTTAACACATGAACTTGCGCTTTATCCCAGTCGACGAGTTCGCCGTTCATCCAGATTTTTGGTGTGGGGATCAGTGTGGGCATGGTGGGTTCCGTTCAAGAAGTTGCAAAGATCAGATTAGTTGATGGTGTGATTATTTCAGCCGACAATTCGCGAGGCGATGATGTCAGCGATTTCGCTGGTACTTCCTGTGACAGGATCAGCGCAGGCAGCCCGAATACGCTCAGCAGCAGGCACTTCACCCAAGAAATCGAGCATCAAGGCGGCCGACAAGATGGCCGCAGTGGGGTTAGCTTTGCCCGTTCCTACGATGTCTGGGGCCGAACCGTGTACGGGTTCGAACATGCTCGGACCAGTGCGCGCGGGGTTGAGATTGGCCGAAGATGCCAAACCTATTCCCCCCGAAACTGCCCCACCAAGATCAGTCAGGATGTCACCGAACAAGTTGTCTGTGACAATGACGTCGTAGCGATGCGGGTCTTGGACGAAATAAATGCACGCCGCGTCAACATGGTTATAGGCAGTACCAACGTCGGGATATTCAGCCGCAACTTCGTTGAACGCTCTTTCCCAAAGGTTGCCAGCAAAAGTTAAGACATTGGTTTTGTGCACCAACGTGACATGGCGACGCTCACGCTTGCTTGCTAATTCAAAGGCGTAGCGAATGCAACGCTCAACACCCATACGAGTATTAACGCTCCCCTGAGTGGCCACTTCATGAGGCGTGCCCTTACGCAATACTCCACCTTCGCCGACATAAGGACCTTCAGTATTCTCACGAATACAAATGAAGTCATGAGGCTGAGTGTGACCAGGGGCCGTACCGATGAACGGACGCTGATTGATATAGAGGTCCAGTTCAAAACGCATTTTCAGCAGAAGCCCACGTTCAATAACTCCAGGTGGCACTTCGGGGGTTCCCACTGCTCCGAGCAGAATCGCATCGAAGGAACGCAACTGATCAAGTACCGCATCAGACAAAATCTCACCATCGCGCAAGTAGCGGGCGCCGCCGAGGTCGAAATCAGTGGTATCCAAATTGACCCCGGTGGCGCGAACCACCTTCAGGGCCTGAGTGATGACCTCGGGTCCGATGCCGTCCCCACCGATCACGGCGATGCGATGCGCTGAAGTTGATGCCATAAGACCCATATCGTACGGGGCTAAACGGAACATTCAAGACAAGCCGCGCAAGGTTTCTCCCCTCCCGTTACCCTGTGGGCATGGCCCAGGTACATCACCTCACCAAATCGGCGCTCAGTCGCCTTGAAGAAGAACTCCATGACCTGACCACTCGCGGTCGTATTGAGGTTGCGGACAGGATTGAGCGCGCCCGCGAAATGGGCGACCTCAAAGAAAATGGCGACTACCACGCCGCCAAAGACGAACAGGGACACATGGAGGGTCGGATCCGCCACTTGGAGTCGATCATTGAGAACCATCAGATCGTCGAAGTTGAAGAAACTGATTTAGTCGGGCCAGGTCGACTTGTGACCCTGTCAATTGACGGTGACCCGCAAGAAACGTATTACTTGGGTTCACACGAAGAAGGATTTGACAAATCTCGCGCTGCCACGATGACCCCTGAGTCACTGCTTGGTCGGGCTATCAACAGCAAACGCCTCAACGACATCGTTGAATACGAAACACCGAACGGCTTAAAGTTGAGAGTGACAATCATCGCTGTGGAGTTGCCCTGAACGACGACACGGGAATACCGCCGCTTCCACCGGGGCGCGACATTGAACTTCCAGGCCGCGGAACCACGTTCATCCGCGAACTACCGGGACCACACCCTGATGCCCCTGTGTTGTTGTTGTTGCACGGATGGACCGCTAGTGCCGACCTCAATTGGTTCGCTGTGTACTCGACCCTCGGTGAACATTTTCGTGTTATCGCCATGGACCACCGAGGACATGGTCGGGGCATTCGCACTTTTGCACCATTTCGTTTGGCTGACTGTGCCGACGATGCCGCGTGCTTACTCAACGAACTAGGCATTCGCAAAGTCATACCAGTTGGATATTCAATGGGTGGACCAGTCGCACTTTTGATGTGGCGACGCCATCCAGAGATGGTTGACGGATTGATGTTGTGCGCCACCGCCGGCAGTTTCTCTCATAGTCGGGGTGAGCGGATGACATTCCTCGGACTGACAGGTCTCGGTGCATTAGCCCGCTTCACACCAAGCAACGCCCGAGTGTGGCTCACAGAACGACTCTTCTTACGCCGCAAGACCGGCAAATGGGGCCCATGGGCGATCAGCCAAGTAGAACTTCATGATTGGCGCATGGTTTTGGAAGCGGGTCACGCAATCGGCGCCTTCTCCTGCCTGGAATGGCTCAAAGAAGTTAATGTTCCGACTTCACACATCATCACTTTGCGTGATCCAGTGATACCCGTGAAACGTCAACTTGCTTTGTTTTCCGGAATCACAGATGCCCATGCTGTACGCATTGACGCTGAGCACGATGCAATTGTGGCCCAAGCGCCACAAATGGCACAGATGATCATTGATGGCGTGAACTCAATTGTCGATCGTTCCCATTCAGCATCCGCATGAAGCATCCAATACGCAACTTGATTCTCTTAGTCAGCGGCAGCGCACTGTTCGTGGCACTCCGTAGTCGGCAAGGCAAGAACAAACTTTCTTCGGCGATTAAGCGCGGATCAATGTTGACTCGAAATACGGAACTTGTTCGACTCGGGGCAAAGGTCGGTGCCACTTACGCCTCGGCATCAGCGCGCAAAGTCTTTTCTTCAGCGGAACGACGAGTCGAAATTGATCATCAAACCGAACTGAAAACAGCAGCCCAAGTTTCCGAACGCCTCGGAAACATGAAAGGGGCTCTCATGAAGTTGGGTCAAATGGCCAGTTACCTTGATGATGGTCTCCCTGCACCGATGCGCGCCGCTCTCTCACAATTGCAAGCCAGTGCCCCACCCATGTCAAGTGATCTGGCTGCCGAAGTCATTGAGCGCGAACTAGGTGGAGATCCTGACAAGATATTTATCGAATGGGATCCAATCCCGATTGCTTCGGCTTCCATTGGTCAAGTACATCGCGCCGTTGTTCTTGACCCGAAGACTGGCAAAGAACGCGCTGTGGCAGTCAAGGTTCAATACCCAGGCGTAGATAAAGCCATTGATGCCGATCTAAAAAATGCTGACCTTTTGGGAGCACTACTGCAACAAGGATTCAGTGGTCTTGACCCCAGTGACATGGTGCAAGAAGTCAAAGAGCGCATTCGCGAAGAATTGGATTATTCGCGGGAGGCGCAGAACCAGACAATTTTCGCTAACTATTACAGCGGGCATCCGTATATCAACGTGCCGGAAGTTTTACCGACTTTTAGTACTTCGCGGGTGCTAACGAGCGAATTAGTCAACGGTATGTCCTTCGCTCAGTTGATGGAGACGGATCAAGAGCAAAAGAATCTTGCCGGTGAATGTTTGTTCAGATTTGTTTTTCGCAGCCTCTATGGAATGCACAAATTCAACGGTGACCCGCATCCTGGCAACTACATCTTCCATGAGGATGGTCAGATAACTTTTCTTGACTTCGGTTTAGTCAAGAACTTCACCGACATAGAAATGAACACATTCATCTCCATGGTGAAATCGGCAGCTTATGAAAGTGATATCCCTGCCTTTCGGAGAGTTCTCGAAAATGCTGGGATGCTTCAACTCAATGCGCCAGTTGACACTGATGAGGTTGGCACTTACTTCGGGCGCTTCTATGAACCCGTACGCCAAGATCAAGAGATCACCTGGACTCCGAGTTACGCCACTGGGATCGTGCGTCATACATTTGACCGCAGTAGTCCCATTGCCCAATACGCCACTGTTCCCAAACCATTTGTGTTTATTCAACGGATCAATTTGGGCTTATACGCGATCCTTGGGGAACTCGGCGCAAGCGGCAATTACCGCGCAATATCAAAAGAGATCTGGCCTTTTGTGGATAGCCAGCCGAGCACTGAAATGGGTCGTCGCGAAGCCGACTGGCTGACCCAATCCCGCTAGCGTGTCCCAGATGTCCACACGTACTTCACGCTCCTTGATTGCCCTCACAGTTTTGTCCACTTTGTTCATCACCTCTTGCGGGAGCGACGATTCATCAGCCACAACGGATTCCATCCTCGCAAGCGACCCTGCGGATTCTCGCGTCGAGCCGAAGGTCTCATTGCCCGATGAGATCCCGACAGAATTAGTCATCACTGATATCACCGAAGGCACTGGCGAAGGCGCTGTCTCCGGTGACACCGTCTTCGTGTATTACGTCGGTGTTCTCACCGAAGACGGAACCCGCTTTGACGGCAACTTTGATGGTCAACCATATGCCGTCACACTTGGTGGAGGCTCAGTCATTCAGGGCTGGGATCAAGGTCTTATCGGTATCAAGACGGGCGGACGGCGCCAGTTGGACATCCCCTCAGATCTGGCATACGGGCCGATGGGTTCCGGCGAGTTAATACCGCCCGACTCAGCTATTTCTTTCATCGTCGATGCAGTCGCCATTGTTCCTGCCGTGGATCCTGCCGATGAACCAAAGATCACGATTGAGGGCAGTGCCAATATCACCGAGACTGTCAGCGAAGATTTGGTTGTCGGTGAAGGTAATGAAGCCATAGTGGACTCAAATGTTCTCGTGAACATCATTGCCTACCGTGCTGACACAGGCGAACTATTGGTCAGTACATGGGGCGATCCAACCCCAGTGGCATTTGCACTTTCCGAAGGCGTTACTCTTCCCGGACTTGCACAAGGTATCGCTGGAATGAAGGTCGGCGGTCGCCGTCAGATCGCCATTCCATTCATTGACGCCTTTGGCCCAGAGGGCAATGAAGAAATGGGACTGCCACCAGAAACAGATCTCGTTGTCATTATTGATTTACTGGCGACCTTCTAGCGATCAGGGCTTTGCGCCCACCACATCTCAAGCACATCGGGGAGTTCTCCCATGCCGCGCTCGGACATCGACATGACTTCTTCGGGATTCTCACTGGTGCGCATCACCGTGACGATCATTGCCTCACGAATCGCCACGCAGATTCGCACCCGTTGACGTTTTGGATGTTCACTTGGACGACAATCAGGTTCTTGATTATTGCCCATTTCATTCTCAAACGGCGCAGCCCAACCAGTGACGACGAGGCAAGCTGCGTGGCACTTCAGGGGTCGCGCAGTTTCCATTAAAAGTTCGTAGGGGTTTTCATTTTCGCCCAATAGCGAAGGTACAGAGTTTTTGTTGAGGCCATACAGGCGGGCCTTGTCGAGCTTGAACGGGCTTACTAATTCGGCATGGACCAAAAGGTCGATCTCTTCGGCGATGTGCAGGACATCGTCGTAGGAACTCATGAGGTGTGGTGAGGATGGCATGCACCAAAGTGAGCCTGGTGCTACTAAAAAGGCGAAGTTACAGGAGCTTTTGAAGATTTCTAGCGGCGCGTACCACTCCCGCTCCATGGCGCTCGCCAGGCCGGCGCGTCAATCGTTCAATTGGACCACTCACGCTGATCGCAGCAATGATGTTTCCCTGCGCGTTGAGTACCGGCGCACTCACCGAGGCCACGCCAGCCTCACGTTCGCCGACAGATTGAATCCATCCGTGTTTATCAGTCCGCTCACCTGAAAGAACATGTCCAGCCGAACCAGCGTTAAGAGGTAGCAAAGAGCCTTCAGGCACGATCCACCGCAAACCATGTGGAGATTCAAGAGACACCAGACACCGTCGTGCATCACCTTCTTGGACATACAACTGAACCGATTCACCAGTTTTTGTCCGCAAGGAATCTAAAACTGGTCTCGCTAATTCAATAAGTGGCAACGCCGTCGAGGCCGCGCGGCCGAGACTGACCAGTCCCCAGCCGAGAGCGAAATGTCCCTCATCATCACGACGAATCAGACCATGATCCTCAAGCGCTGTGGCCAATCGATGTGCCGTAGCGCGCGGTAACGCTGTGGCTTGCTGAAGTTCAAGCAATGAAGAGGGACCATTCGTTTCGAGCGCACGTAAGACGGCGACGACCTTGTCAACAACTCCGACTCCCGATATGCTGTCCATACAGCGAGACTACAATCTCACATAGTGAGAAACAACGATATGAGGAAATGATGAGTAATCCGACCACCTTGGCTCAAAAAGTTTGGGATAGCCATGTCGTTCACGCGGCGATTGATGAACCCGATTTGTTGTACATCGACTTGCACCTTGTACACGAAGTCACGAGTCCCCAAGCTTTTGAAGGACTGCGTATTAGCGGTCGCAAAATTCGTCGCCCCGATCTGACCGTGGCCACTGAAGATCACAACGTTCCCACTGCCGATATCCATCTTCCGATTGCGGACCCGATTTCCGCTCGTCAAGTTGAAGTGATGCGAGAGAACGCAAAGGAGTTCGGCGTTGAACTGTTCTCTATGGGCAACCCACTACAAGGCATCGTGCATGTCATTGGGCCCGAGCAGGGACGCACCCTGCCTGGTATGACTATTGTCTGCGGTGACAGTCATACAGCAACTCACGGAGCATTTGGTTCGCTGGCTTTCGGCATCGGCACCAGCGAAGTTGAACATGTGCTGGCGACTCAGACTCTCCCGCAAAGTCGCCCGAAATGGATGAGCGTTGAAGTCAATGGCGCCTTACCCGCTGGGGTGACTGCCAAAGACATGATCTTGGCAATCATCGGCACGATCGGAACCGCCGGTGGCATCGGCTACGTCATTGAGTTTCGCGGTTCGACCATTCGCGCGCTGTCCATGGAAGGTCGCATGACCGTATGCAACATGACCATTGAGGCCGGCGCTAAGGCAGGACTGATTGCCCC
>SHUW01000027.1 GCA_009694465.1 Ilumatobacteraceae bacterium | reverse complement strand
GGGTCTAGGGATTTTGGTCCTGTTGGCTTTTGCCATTCAACATGCACTAGTAACCTCTATTTAGATGACGTGAGATGTGTCGGCGAATTTCGCTCCACATTTCGCACCATCCCCGCCTTCGTAGCTCAGTGGATAGAGCAACGGTTTCCTAAACCGCAGGTCGCAGGTCCGATTCCTGCCGAGGGCGCCAGTTGAACTCGCTACATTAAAGCCCACGGCCAAAGGATGTCTTTAGGTGTTTTCGGGGCCGCCGACTACGATCACAGTGTGGATCAGCGCAGTACCGTTCTCGTCGTCGATTTTGGGGCCCAATACGCGCAACTGATCGCTCGCCGAGTCCGCGAACATCACGTCTATTCCGAAATCGTGCCGCACACGATCACAGCAGCCGAAGTTGCCGCCAAAAATCCGTCGGCGATCATCTTGTCTGGTGGTCCCAAAAGCGTGCATGTTGAGGGTGCGCCACGTCTTGATCCAGCGGTCTACGACTCCGGTGTCCCGATCTTGGGTATCTGCTACGGCGCGCAGTTGATCGCCCATCAGCTTGGTGGGGAAGTCGGTCGTGGTTCGCGTGGAGAATATGGTCGGGCGCAGATGGCTCGCATAGCAGACTCGAAGAGCACATTGCTTGAGTCCGATTTACCCGATGTGCAAGACGTATGGATGAGTCACTTTGATGCGATTTCACAGGTTCCGACGGGCTTCATCGCGACCGCCAGTACGCCTGATGCGCCGATTGCTGTTTTAGAAAATGCCGAGCGCTGTATCTGGGGTGTGCAATATCATCCCGAAGTCGTCCACACGCCCCATGGTGCTGCGGTCCTGAAACACTTCTTGCATACTTTGGCAAATTGTGAACCGTCGTGGACGATGGGCTCGGTGATTGAAGAGCAGATCACTTTGGTGCGTGCCCAAGTCGGCAATAAGCGAGTTATTTGTGGGTTATCGGGTGGCGTTGATTCGGCGGTAGCGGCCGCTCTTGTGCACCGTGCGATCGGTTCACAACTGACCTGCGTGTATGTTGACACCGGTCTGATGCGCAAAGGTGAAAGTGATCAAGTCGTTGAAACATTCAAGCGCAATATGGGGATCGAACTCATTCACGTTGATTCAGGAGCCAAGTTCTTTGATGGGCTCAAGGGCACGACCGAACCCGAAGCGAAACGCAAAATTATTGGCGAGCTTTTTGTTCGCGTTTTTGAACAACACACTGGCGGCGTCACTGATGCCGAATTTTTGGTGCAGGGCACCTTGTATCCAGACGTCATCGAAAGTGGTGGCAGCGACGGCACGGCCGCGGTGATCAAGAGCCATCACAATGTTGGTGGTCTGCCCGAGGATATGACTCTCAAATTGATTGAACCTCTGCGTGCACTTTTCAAAGATGAAGTGCGCCGCCTCGGAAGCGAGTTGGGTCTCCCCGACGAGATTGTCTGGCGCCAACCATTTCCCGGTCCTGGGTTAGGGGTGCGGATCATCGGCGAGGTGACCCCCGAAAAAGTGGCAATTCTGCAAGAAGCCGACGCCATTGTTCGTGAAGAAGTGCGCTTGGCTGGGCTGGAACGCGAGATCTGGCAGGCATTTGCGGTGCTGCCCGATATCCGCTCTGTGGGTGTTCAGGGCGACGAGCGGACTTACGCTTATCCGATCATTATTCGGGCTGTGACCAGCGATGATGCGATGACGGCTGACTGGGCACGGCTGCCCTATGACCTTCTTGAGCGGATGTCGAGTCGGATCATTAATGAGGTTGACGGGGTCAATCGGGTGGCCTACGACATCACCTCGAAGCCACCTGGGACCATTGAGTGGGAATAGCCCGACCGCAACACAATCGTAATATTTGGTAGCCTGCACGGATGATGTTTAAGCCCTCCATCAAATCTCCGTTGCGTCATTTGCTCATCGGCTTTCTGGTCTGCACCCTGCTTTTGGGTGGGGCGGGCATCAGTCTCGTGGAGAGTCCTGCCAGCGCTGGCTCAGTGGATGACGCCAAGCGTAAGGTCAGTCAAATCGCCGATCAACTTGAGGCGGCTGAGGAAGAGGTTGACCGACTCTCTGAAGAGTTGGCGATCGCCGTCGAGAATAAACGGCAACTTGAGGTCGAAATTGTCAGCACCGAAGTTGAAATCGCGGCCAAGCAAACCGAACTTGGTGGCGTGCAAGGTCAAATGTCAGACCTCGCGATTGAAGCATTTGTCGGCGGCGGACGCGGTGGAAGTATTTCTGGATTGTTGGCTCCTGGTGGTGGCCCAAACGAATCCGTACAACGTCAATATTTGACGGAAATCGCCTTGAATGTTGGTTTAGCGAGTTCTGATCAACTCGATGCTCTGATTACTGATCTTGACGATCTTCAGGGTCGTTTGGAAAGAGATCGCTCAGACGCCGAAGATCTTGCCGCACGAATCACCCAAGATGAAGTGACGACGCAAAATGAGATTGACAAGTTGTTCGCTCTCAATGCCAAAGCCGAAAGAGAACTTGGTCAAGCAATATCTGCCGAGCGCGCCCGACGAGCAGCGGCGGCGGCAGCAGCAGCCCGTGAAGATGCAGAGCGGATTACCGGCGGTCGTGGTGACGGCGGTGGCAGTGGTAACGGTGGCGGATCTAACCCCGAGCCCTTTGATCCCGGCTCAGTGCCTCCGAGCAGTTCACGTGGCGCTATTGCCGTGGCAGCCGCCAAAAGCCAGGTTGGTGTTCGCTACATAAAATATATGTCGCGCGAAGGCGTGGGTTTTGACTGTTCAGGATTGACCGCATGGGCGTGGGAACAAGCTGGCGTCTCGATTCCACACCAATCGCGTCAGCAGTTCAACACCACCGCTCGTGTTCCAATTGCGTACATTGAGCCAGGTGACCTGATCTATTTCTACTCCCCGATTACCCACGTCGGCATCTACATTGGCGGCGGGATGATGGTTGATGCACCGGGTCCAGGGCGTTTCGTGCGGTACGCGGCCGTGACCTTTAGCAAAGTTGTAGGCGTTTCTCGTCCTGGCTGAGAAGCTATTTTCTGGCGCAGACTACGGTCTAGTGGAATGAATATTCGAATGGGGATTGTTGATGGCGCCTGAAGCCAATCACGTGCAAGGTATTGACGTCGCCAAGGTGTCCCGGTGGTTAGCTGACAATGTCGCAGGTGCTCAAGCCCCCTTCAGTTTTCAACTCATCGCAGGTGGACGATCCAATCTGACATTTCTTGTCACTGACGACAACGGCATTCGTTACGTGTTGCGCCGACCACCACTTGGTCATGTTTTGGCCACAGCCCACGACATGGCTCGCGAACATCGGATCATTTCTGCCGTCGGTCAAACCAATGTGCCAGTGCCCGCCACGCTCGGTCTATGCACCGACGAGAGCGTTAATGGCGCACCGTTTTACGTCATGAATTTTGTGGACGGAGTAGTTCTTGACAATGTCGAGAAAGCGGAAATGCTCGACAAATCTTTACGCCGCTCAGCGTCATTCAATCTCATTGATGTTCTCTGTGAACTTCATGATGTGGATATTGATGCAGTAGGGCTCGGCAATCTCGCCAAGCGCGAGGGATACATCGAACGACAAATCAAGCGTTGGAGTACCCAATGGGAAAACTCGAAGACTCGCGAGTTGCCTGAAATTGATGAGGTCGTGCGTTTACTTTCGACGAAAGTTCCGCAACAACAAGACGTTTCCATTGCCCACGGTGACTTTCGTTTTGGCAATGTTCTCACCGATGTGACGACTGGTCGTATCGCCGCGGTGCTGGATTGGGAGTTGTGTACCTTGGGGGATCCGCTCGCCGACCTCGGGTATATCGGTGTCTATTGGAGCGATGGCCCAGCGAGTGCATTGCGCGCCAATGACCCGACGCCCGCAGGAGGTTTCACGACCTACGGCGAACTGGTTGAGCGCTATGCCACAAAAACTGGTCGCGATGTTTCAGGTGTCGATTACTACGTGGCTTTTTCGTGTTGGCGTTTAGCCGTGATTAGTGAAGGTGTTTACGCGCGATACCTACACGGTGCGATGGGCAATCAAGAAGGGATTGATATGACGGTCATGAAAGCGGGCGTTGACGCGCTGACGATTCGCGCCCTTGAGGCAGTCGGGAGATTGGTATGAGCGCAGATGTACTCAGCGGTTGGTCGAAGAGTTCGCTGACTGCGGCCTCCATCACTCACGACACATACCGTAAAGGCAGTGGTCCTGGGATCATCGTTGTCCACGAGATTCCCGGCATCACACCTGCTGTCGCCAAATTCGCTAATGATCTTGTGGATGCTGGCTTCACTGTGGTGATGCCAGACCTCATTGGAGTGCCAGGCAAGGTAGCGAGTCGTGGATACATGTTGTCGTCAATGTCCAAAGTGTGTATCTCGAAAGAGTTCACTAATCTGGCGCTGAATAAAACATCACCAGTCATTGCTTGGTTACGCGCTGTGGGTCGTCAATTACATAATGAACTTGGTGGCAAGGGGATTGGTGCACTCGGTATGTGCTTTAGCGGTGGCTTTGCGTTGGGGATGATGGTGGACGATCATCTCGTCGCTCCAGTGCTCAGTCAGCCATCGCTACCTTTCAATATCAGCAAGAAAAGTGCTGCTGATTTAAATCTGTCAGCTGATGATCAAGCAACGATTGTTCGACGTGCGCAAGAAGGATGTCAGGTGCTCGGACTGCGCTTTACTGGGGACAAATTAGTGGGGGATCGCTTTGCCTCACTGCGCACACTGATTGGCGATGCTTTTATCGCCGTTGAATTGCCGTCGCAGAGTAAAAAAGATCACTCAGTCTTGACCGAGCAACGTGATGAGCCCAGCGTGCAACGGGTGATTTCGTTCTTCAACGAAAAACTTAAATAGTCGCAGTTCGCATATCCGATTCACGCCAAGCGGGGTGGTAAGAATGGCTTCTTTGACAGTTCAACAATTCAAATCAACTGTCGTGGTTCTGTTGCTCTCCACGATTGCCATCTCATGTGGCAGTAATAAGGAGGTTCTCACGTCAACTGTTCCCAGCACCACGACGACCGTTGCTGTGGAATCGCCCTCGACTACTGCACCCTCCTCCTCAACAGGAGGACCAAAAACTCCTCCGTGTGGAACATTTGAAGTCGTCACCACCGAACTGATCGCCGGCCAGCAATTTTCGCCAGGTCAATACCAAATCAACGCTTTCGGCATTCCTTGCGAGGAAGTGATGGGTGATACAGGTCTCTTCAGTCAGTTTCTTCAACTCCAGGACGATGAAGATTTACCTGAACCATGGAGATTTTTAGAGGGAGCAGTAGGGGCACCGAAATTCGTATCAGGACCAGCGGTGGGCTTTCGGGTTCAAAGAATTTCCGATTGAGGTCTGCGCTTTCCTTTTTTCAGTTCATGTAGCGACCACCGTTGAGGAAAAAAGTCATTCCAGTCACGTACTCGCCGCCCTTACTGGCCAGCCATACCATCCAAGGTCCACCATGTTCTTCGGCATCACCTAAAAATCCAAGCGGCATTTTGTCTTTCAAGCCTTCAACAAAATCGGTGTTGTTCGCCATCCAGTTATCCCAAGCATCTGTCTTCAGCGATGGGTTCACGGTATTCACTGAAATACCATACTTTCCCCATTCACGCGCAGCAGTGCGCGTCAGGGCACGAATCGCCTCTTTGGTTGCGTTGTAACACGTATTGCCGGGGAAACCTTCGATACCTGAACCCGATGAGAAGTTGATGATCCGTCCACCATTGACTTTCATATGCGGGAAGACAGCTTGCATTCCCCATAAGGTTGCTGACGCACCAGTGCGAAATGTGTAATCCCATTCAGCGTCGTCGGTATCTTCAAGTGGTGTAGGAATTGTTGAGGCACGCGGGTTTTCTTCGGTTCCAAAACCTTGAGCGTTATTGACCAATATGTCAACAGTGCCAAATGCTTCCACTGTTTTGGCAACCATATTGAACATTTCATCTTTCTTGCCAACATCAGTGGGGACTCCAATAGCAATGAAGCCCTCAGCTGTGATCTCATCAACAACCTTTTGCACATTTGCAGGTGTGCGACTTGCGACAACAACTTTCGCCCCCTCGCGGGCATAGACCTTGGCTGTCGCCTTTCCGATACCGCGCCCTGCACCAGTCACAATTGCTACTTTTCCGTCTAAGACTCCCATGGCTCTCCCCTTTGTTGTGCCTTACGGTGACGAGCGTAGTGATGTTGGTGATTATTCTGATGACTGAACAGCAAAAGGATGATGAACATGGCCGCACTTGGAACTCCGTACCCGCTATTTCAGCAGGCTTACTTCGTCAATGACATTGAGCAGTCAATGAAATATTGGCATGACACTTTCGGTGCTGGTCCCTTTTCGGTGACAGACCACCATGTTTGTGATGAGTTCACATATCGTGGTACGCCACAAGAGGCCGATGTTTCATATGCCTTTGGGTATCTTGGCGACACGATGATTCAGTTCATTTCGCAACATGATGAGACGCCGTCGATCTACCGAGACATGTATCAGGCCGGACAAGAGGGCTATCACCACTGTGCCTATTTGGTGACTGACTTCCCCGCCGAGCGGCAACGCCTTATTGATCTTGGTTTAGAACCTGCGTGCGAGTTGTACGCCAACGATGTACATGCCTCATACTTTGATACACGACACATCAATGGTGGCTTCACGGAGATTCATGGTGACCCGCCGCATGTCCTGCAGACATTTGCCGAATGGCGGCGGGCACACGAAATTCATCGGCCCGGCGACTCACTCATCTTTCGTCGCAAGAAGGGTCAGCGCGCCAAGTAATTCGTTGACCGACTGCGATCATGCGATGTGCCACCTTTTTCGGTCAGACCTGTAACGAAGGCATTCCACTCAAGCCATATCGTGAGCGGATCTCTGACAACGGTTGATCAAGCATGGTTTCCCATTTTTCGCATTGAATATTGCCGGTGGTGCGACCATATGTCCATCCTGCACTAATGGCATCCATCATTTTCACAATCGTTCGCGGTTGAGTGAACGTCATACGCGTCGTGGAAACACTCAGCCACATTCCGAAATATGGATATGGGAATTGAGCAAGACAAAAAGCCTGAAGGGCAACTTCCCCAAAACCCGAAGAGTTATATCCCGTTACGACATGTTGGAAGTCATGTGTTTGATATGAACGCAAGATGGCGTGTTTCATTTCAACGGGCATACCAATGAGAGTCCCATCAGCCTCAAATGATTCGTGTAGTCGTTTGTAATTAGCGACAATGGCCGTCATCAGATTGTTGTCGACTATCCAATCGTGATACGTGCGACCCAATGTTCCGATAGGAAGTTCACTAGTCGCTGCAAAATCAATAGGTTCGGCGTACAGGTCGCCTTGAGAAAATGCTGCAAAGTGCGGATCGCTATTGATCATCGTTACGTAACTGTCTTTTGCACTCTCGCTGGCATGCTGCCACCACTCATTAAATAGCAAATGCACACCGTGCCCGACTGGGTCGTTAAAGGTGCTGATAAGTGATTTTCCGAATTCTTCGTTGATCATAAAGTCACCGTATCGCACATTGCTTGGCCGAGATAGTGGCTGTAGTTCCGAGAAGTCCTTGCAAATCAATCAAAACGAGGTTTCAGGGCTCCGATATTGCGGCGTGCAATCACACCTTTCCAGACTCCAGTGCCGTAGGCGACATCATCGGCGAGTCTGAGTGTGCAATAAGTGAGTGGGTCAACTTTGGGTTTCTTTTTCCACCAAGACCACAGAGAAGGAAGGATGATTGCTGCCACTACAGCGCGTCGGCTGCGGCGTAAGAACAGCACTGCGAGCACAGTGAGCGGCCACCAACTGCGGGTCATAGCCGAAGCGATTGTGCGTCCCGCATAAATATTGCCTTTACCTGCTAAGTGCAGTGCCAAAGATGGCGAATCTTTATGTCCGGCAATCTTTTGATACAGCGCACCTGTTGAACCAGTCGCAATACAAACTGCGATTACCGGATGACCAAAGCCGAGAGCGCCCCACGCAAGCGCGCTCCAACGATTGATTCGCAGTGGGGCCACAGCCCCCGGGTGGAGAGCGTCTAGTTGCGTTGCAGCCGAACCATAAGAAACACGTTGACGCCAGGCTTGCGCGAAAGACTGACGTGGCGCGTGATGCACAATCACGCTCGGTTCATAACGACAGATGACGCCGGCATTGGAGAGTCGCCACACCAAATCAACGTCTTCTCCGAAACGCAAGGTTTCATCGAACCCATGGTGTTCGCGCACGAGCGCTGTGCGGACCATCATCGCCGCGCTGGGGACATAAGACACTCGCGTGCCCTGACGAACTCGAGCCGGCTCTTCGCCAAGATCAAGAGGTGACTCTGCTTCTTCGTAGCGTTGAAGAATTGAAGGTCCCTGTTGGCTCGCAACTCGTGGGGCTACAAGCCCGATCAGCGGGTCGTCAAAGTGGAAAAGCAAATCAGCCCAAGGTCGTTGCATCATGCTGAGCGAAACGTCAGCATCAAGAAAAAAGACGATCTCAGATGTGACTGCGGCTAGAGCGGTATTGCGCGCTGCCGCCGGACCACCACACGCCTCGCGGCGAATAAGTTGCGCACCTTCAATGTTCGCAATCGGTGGCGTTGAACCATCATCAACAATAATGATTTTGCCAACACCGCCCAGTGAAGTGACGAGGGCTGCGAGATGATCAACAGATTCATTGTGTGCGGGGATGACGACAGTGACATCTGTGGCGTGAAGCGCAACTTGTTGCGTGGGCGTAAGTTTCGGGTGAATCGCTCCGGCGGCAACAAGTCGTGTGATGACAGTGCTGGCCGACGCGGGAAGTTTGTCACCTTTTTCAAGGGCCTCTAAAATCTCACGAGCGGCAGAGGAGAAGCGAAAAACTTTGAGTGGTGAACCTGCAGAAACGGTGTCACCCTGGGCAGATTGATATCGCCACCACGATGAGTCAACAATGTATGTGCTCACTTTTTCACACCCATTGGTCGCATGCTGTGAGCAATGATTGGGTCCAAGTGTCAAGTATGTGAAGACCCGCCTCGGCGTTGGCAGTCCTTGGATCTCCAAGAATTCCGTTCGCACTCACGGCTTTGACGCCATGTGTGCGCATTGTGCCGATGATTTCCGCCAATGGTCGAGTATCACCACTCGTTGCGCGACTCATGTCAACTTGCTTCGGCGAAATGATCAACATCACCGAAGTCTCTGTGTGACCTGCATGTGTATCAGTATTGTCAACACATGGTGGCGACCAAAAGAGGACCTTATGTTGATCATGGGTGAGGATTTTCATGGCGTCAGATATGGCTTGTGAGTTACCACCATGTCCGTTGATAAAGATCACTCCGTATGCCCATGTTGCTGACCTCACTAGTTCAACCAAAACATCAGTGGTGGTTCGAGTTCCGATCGACAATGTGCCTTCAAATCCAGAGTGTTCGCCACTTGCAGTGACAGTGACTGGTGGTGCAAGAAAATGATGTGGGCGAGCCGATAGCAGACGTTGACCTAACTCGACAGCGATCTGAGTATCTGTGTCGAAAGGTAGGTGAGGGCCATGCTGTTCCCATGAACCGACGGGAATGATCAAGACGGGGCGTACCTTGTGCGCCTCATCGTGAGAGGTCATGGGAGATAACCCCACTTGCGTAAAGATTCGAGGATCAAAGTTGCCGCTGCCGAAGCCTCGGCATGAACTGTTTCTCCGTGTCCTTTGCTGGATGATGTATCGGTGATGTGCTTGACCCTCTCGAGGGCGGTGAGGCCGACAGGCGCAAGAGTCACTCTGGGGCGCGGGCGATAAGGCCGCAGGGCAGGAGTCTCCACTCGGTCGCCGGTCGCAGTGATGACTTGGACCTCCTGTTTACTGGCGGACATCGTATTTTTCAGTGACGCGCGCCGTAACCGTGCCGTTGAGCCTTCGACGGAAAGCACCGCTGAACCACTGATCAAAAGTTGTTCGCGGCGACCCCCGTCAAGTCGGCGGACTGCAGTGAATGAAGCGTTGGCACTTTCTGGTAAATCAAGAGCCACTAGGCCAAGTGCTTGATCAATGTTTAATTCGGCTGCGATGAAAGAAGGGACCGAACCCGATCCACGATCATTTGAATAGTCGCCGCACCACACCATGCGAGGTTGAGACATTGCGCCGACAAGGCTGCGGGCAATGACGGCGCTGTCATTTGTCAGATCAATATCAATACGCAGTGCGCGATGTGCACCTCGCGAAAGCGCGTCTCGCAAAACTGCTTCGGCTCCCTCTGGACCAGCGGTCAGCACCAGTACCTCGTCGGAAGAGTTTTCCGCGATCCGCAAGGCCCACTCAAGGGCGGCCTGATCTGCGAAGGAGAAACCAGCGAATCGTTCGTCGGGCGTGTCTGACTCAACAGGACCGGAATAATTCACCCATTTGATGCACACTGCAATCGTCATGACGCGATCACCCGATTACGTGCGATGAAAGACGATGCCGAAGCCGCCTTCAGGGTAGGTCCAAGTGATTGCGCCTTCTTTATTACAAACGAGATAGCAGGTGCCACACTCGTAACAGTTCTCATAGTTGAACAAAATGCCACCATCACTAGTGGGCACAAAAAGATTGGCGGGACAGGCAACGATACATTCGCGGGTAGTGCAACCCCGACAAGAATCATCATTGACCGTGATGTGGGCACGCTCATGAATACGGAATTCAGAAGTATCAATGCGATCCTGAAACGAAATATCGGGCCAGATAGTCATCAGCCAAATCCTTTCAAGCCGGTGAGAGCGTCACGTACGAGTTCGCTTAGTTTAATGCCCGCTTTTTTGCGTTCTTCGCGCACGATGCGACGGACGCCAGGTTTGGGAGTGGGGTTATCGACGCGAAACATCCGTTCCACGACGCCTGTCACGAAGGCGGGGTATTTGTGTTGCACGCGATCAGACAGCACGAGATGCGGTATCTTGCGGAGTTTCTTGTGGTCTTGCAAAACAAATGTTTCGTTGAGGCGATTTGTGTAACTCTTTAGAGAGGCGGCAGAGACATTGCCGGCATCAATCGCCGCAGATGCGGATTGACCTGCGTACATTCCACTTGCCATCGCGAAATTGACACCTTCAAGCCAGATGCCGGCCGCCAAACACAAAGCCGCAGCATCACCAGCGATTAATAAACCATCAGCCACCATCTTGGGCATCATCTCTAAGCCGGCTTCGGGGATGAGATGGGCGGAGTACTCAACGACTTGCCCACCTTCAACAAGGGGAGCGATAGCAGGATGTCGTTTGAGTTCGGCGATGATGTCTTCTGGACGTTTTTTCTGTGCAGACAATTTAGAAAGCTTGAGGACAACTCCGACAGCGATGGTGTCAAGGTTGGTGTAAATAAAGCCACCACCATTGACTCCAGATGTACCGCCAAGAATTTCTATGTCAACACCTTGGTTATCGCGTACTCCGAAGCGCTCATCAATGATGTGCTTTGAAAGTGAAAGTGTTTCCTTGACGCCGAGAGTGTAATTGTCGGCATCAGCGTTCGGATAGAGGCCAGCTTGCTTGGCCAAGAAACTGTTCACTCCATCGCAAGCAATCACGACAGATGCCGTGAGATTGCCATCGGGGCGATCAGTAGTGACTCCGCAGACTCGACCTTGATCATCGCGCAGTAGCCCAGTGACAGTTGTCGAACAAATGAGATCTGCTCCCGCTGCTACGGCTTGCTGCGATATCCAGTTGTCGAAATCGGGACGATACGCAGTTGCCCCGTTATAGGGCGCCTGACCCCAAGCATTACTGCGGTAGTCAATGTTCAAGGCGCCAGTATCTGAGAGCACCATCGTCGAGCGACGTACAACCCAACGTTGAATGGGGGCAGTCTCAAACCAATGTGGAATGAGTTCATCAAGGATGCGCGGATAGATCACGCCGCCGTACATATTTTTAGAACCTGGAAAAGGTCCACGCTCAATGAGAACGACACGTTTTCCTGAACGGGCAGCGGCGATGGCAGCGCAAGAACCTGCGGGACCCGCTCCGACGACGATGATGTCAGCGTCAGTCACGAGGCATCTTCTTTGACATTCGCGCCGAGTAATTGTGCGAGTTCATCAAGTACTGCGTTGGCATCGGCAACGATTGCTAGGTCAGACATCTGCATCATCGGGCAATGGGCATCAGTGTTGACGCTGATGATGTGTTCAGGTTGGCCGAGACCACTGGTGTGTTGCACTGCACCGCTGACACCAAAGGAGATATACAAGTCAGGTTGCACGATGACGCCAGTCGTACCAATTTGACGTTCGTGCTCGGCCCATCCGCGATCGGTGATGACACGCGTGACACCCATTGATGCGTCGAGGGCAGTGGAAACAGATTGCAGTTGTCTGAAGCGTTGATCACTGTCAAGACCCGCACCGCCACTGACAATTCGTGGGGCTTCGGAGAGGTCCATCGTTGACGCATCTGGAGGAAGCACTGCCACAGAGGAAACGCTAGATGTGCGCGCTGGAGCAGAAAGACCAGAGACTTCAACGGTGGTGATGACTGGTTCGTCAGCATGTGTGTCAATACCGCGAATGCCGATCTGCAATGTGGCAACGAATGGTGTCGTGGGGGCGAAGTCGGCGATTGCTAGTCCACCTTGGCGCGCCACGCTGACTTTGTCCGTTGTCACGGCAATGGAGCCCGCGAAAAGTGTCCGCTGCAGATGATGAGCAAGTTGCGGAGCGAGATCTCGACCATCGGGACTGGCAGGCAGAATGAGAGAGTCTGCGGTCAGACCAACCTGCGCGATGGCTGCGGCGATGACGTGTGCGGTAGGTGAGGACTCAACCAGCCAGATATGAGTGGCCACATGGGCGAGTGAGGTTGCGGCGGCAGCGGTGCCTGTGCCGACGAGCAGAACATTGCCCAAGGCTTCGCAGACGGTTTCATCTGAGCCAACGGGGGCGACTCCATGACGGACAGGGATGACAGCAAGCATGACCCCTTCAGATTACGCCTCTTCTGCCCCTATGTGCCCAATGGGGAGTCAGAGGTTGGATCGTGAGGATCGTTTTTTATTCACAAAGCGCACAAGTTCAATGAACGCTGTGACGGCGAGCGCCGCGCCGAAAGCCAGCAGGAAGGCTGTTGTGTGGTCATCTTCAAATTTGGTTCCGAAGGCATACCCCAAGATCCCCGCATATGAGGCCCAAATGATGGTGGCGACACCAACCCATCCCATGAACCACCGTTGTGGTTGCTGGGTGAGACCGCAAGACAAAGTCAGAACCGTGCGCCCGCCCGGAATAAATCGGGCAGTGATCAATAGCAATCCGCCGCGCTCTTCAATTTGCTCAGCGGCCCAATGCAGTTTCTTAGCGGTGGACTCTTTCTTGGCTGCGCGACGCTCCACGAATCCGCTCGCGCGACGGCCGATTTGATAACTCAAGTTGTCTCCAAGGAACGCCCCCACGGCTCCTGCGATGATCACAAAAACAATGTTGTACGGCGCCACGCCAGCGCTACTTGCTGCCACTCCACCAATGATCACAGTCGTCTCACTAGGGACCACTGGTATCACCGAGTCAAGCAGAGCGATCACCAAAATGACCGCTAAAAACCACCAATTTCCGGAGACTCGATCAAGCCAATCGGTGAGACTATTAATAACTCCAGAGGCTGCGAGCACGTGACGACCTTAGTCGGAATAATTTGTCCGCACGTTAATCTTGGGGTGATCTATTTAGCGGAGAGTTTTGAAATTGAGTTCATACCGACGAGCCAGCGCGTTCGCCCTCAACAACGGCAGCATGCGCTCGTCGCGGTGCAACACAGTCTCCGACGCGTTCAACGCTAACCCCAGTGTTCTTCAGATCGTTGTATAACCATTCAACTGGGTTTGGCGGTACCGCCAAGACGACCCACTCGGGATGACGTGTTTGGTTGATGCCAGTGGGGTGATGCAACAACGTCAATTCCCCATTGGCAAAGCCCATCGGGACGAGGTCAGTTGTCTGCACGATGCCCTTGGCACCAGCGCGGATCCACCAGTTCTCCATGTCAAGTGTGATCCCGAGATCTTGACCAACTACCATGCCGGGAGTCACGATTTCAACGACACATCCGCGATCCGCCAAGACCTCGGCGGTGGATGTGGCGTGATGGAATCCGATTTCATCAACTATCACCACACTGTCTCCCGATTGTGGTCCGCCCATTGGCGCAGATCCATCCAAAATGGCGCGCACATCACACACGCGCAGTGCTGATTCGTCGTGTTCTGGATCAGCGACCCACCATGGACGAGATGGTTCGGCGCCAGTGGCGACGATGACGTGATCAGGTTTTTGTTCGTCAATCAATCCTGGCCAGACACCCGAGCCGTAGATGATGGTGACACCGAGTCGTGCACATTCGGTGAGTTGATTACGAATCATGTCGCCGAACTCGGCGCGGTTAGGAACACTTGCGGCAATGCGCACCTGCCCGCCAGCGACAGTTTCTTTTTCATACACGGTGACTTGATGACCCTTACGTGCCGCTGCAATTGCGGCCTGCAAACCAGCTGGACCTGCGCCAGCAATCATGACTTTTTTCGGCTTGGCGGTGATCGCTAGATGGTCGTTGACTCGCCACTCATTTTCACGACCAGTGCGAGGATTCTCAATGCATCCAAGCCAGCGGTTGAGTCCCATACGTCCAACACACTCTTGATTGCAACTGAGGCACAGACGAATATCGTCGGTCGCTCCGGCACGGGCTTTAGCGGCGAAGTCGGCATCGGCGATTTGCCCACGCACAATACCTACCAAATCACAGTGCCCTTCAGCCAATGCACGTTCGGCTTGCAGTGGATCCTTGAATCTTCCAACACCGACGACTGGAAGATCAACGGCTTTGCGAATCGCACTGGAAATGAACGTTGCATAGCCAGGAGGAATATGCATGCTGGCTTCGATCATGAACAAACTGGCAGTGGCGACTCCGATTGATGTGTTGATGTAATCAACATTTCCGGTGGCCTCGACAATTTTGGCGACCTCGACTGCCTCATCAATAGTTGTTCCACCATCAATGAATTCATCGCCGCACAGCCGCACTCCAAGAGCCAACCCATCTCCGATGGCGTGACGCACTGCAGCCACGATGTCAACCAAAATACGCGCCCGATTGGCGAGCGAACCGCCGTATTCATCGGTGCGGCGATTGGTCGCGGGGGATAAGAAACCGCGCACGATTGATGAGTGACTGCATTGCAGTTCGACGCCATCAAAGCCACCCTCAGCACAATGTTGGGCGACTAATACGTAGCCGGCGATGATCTCTTCAATCTCGGCGTGGGTGACGGCCTTGGGGACTTCGCGAAAAAGTGGGTCGGCGATTGCAGAGGGAGCCCACACAGGAAGGCGGCTAAACATGCTGCTCGCCTGGCCGCCGTTGTGATTGATTTGTGCAAAGATCGGCACTCGATGGCGATGCACGGCATCCGTGATCTTTTTGTAGCCGGGGATGACATCCCGATGAAACCCGTGAATGAGTTTCTCATAGGGCCAATCAGTGGGATGGGTGCTGTGTTCCTCGGTGATAATCAGACCCGCTCCACCAGCGGCACGGGCGGCGTAATAATCGGTGTGTTGATCTGTCGGCTTGCCATCCTTGGCGTAGTTCGTCAGGTGCGCACTAAAGACGATGCGGTTGCGAGCCTCAACTGGTCCAAGTTGTAAAGGTGTCCATAAATAGCGGTAGCCCACGACTCTGACGCTACGCCTCGCCTAGGGTTGTTGCATATCTCAGAGGGGCAGAACATTGTGAAAAATCTTCAGGGCAAGGTAGCGGTCATTACCGGAGCAGCCAGTGGTATCGGTCGGGCGATGACCGACCGTTTCATTGCGGCTGGCATGAAAATCGTTCTTGCCGACGTGGATGAGGTGAAACTGCGCAATGTGGAAGCAGAACTGACGGAAAATGGCGCCGATGTTTTTCCGGTCACGGTTGATGTGTCCTTGGGCGAGAGTGTTGAAGAGTTGGCCCGCAAGACGCTGGAGAAGTATGGCGCGGCACATGTGCTCTGCAATAACGCCGGAGTTGCTGGTGTTGGTGATCAGTGGACCGGACCCATGAGTGTTTGGGATTGGGTGATCAACATCAATTTGTACGGAGTCATCCACGGAATCCGTTCATTCCTTCCGATCATGCTTGATCAAAACGAGGGTCACATCGTCAACACGGCTTCCATGGCTGGACTTGTGGCGATGCCAGGCTTCGGTCCCTATAACGCCACTAAGCATGCCGTGGTGGCCATGAGTGAGGGTTTGTTTCTGGAACTTGAAGCAAAAGGTTCGGGTGTGAGTTGCAGCGTGTTGTGCCCTGGTTTTGTGAAGACAAATTTGACGACAGATATTAAGTGGAGTGATCGTCTTGGTGCACAACCTGCCGAACCGACTGACCCCATCGCCTCAATGATGAATGAAATGTTGAAGGCTGGCGTTGAGGGCGGAATCGCCGCCAGTGATGTGGCGCAACAGGTTCATGATGCGGTCGTGGCTAATCAGTTTTGGATTTTGACTCATCCAGATTTTCGTCAAGCGCCTGTTGAGCGTATGAAGCGTGCCTCAATCGCCGAAAATCCAACCCTCGGTTGACCGTTTGTGGTTAGTGGGCGGCTGGTTCCGTGCCTTCAACTTTTTTCTTCGGCGGTGGCACTCCGATGGAAACCGAGGCCTCTGCCCACTCTGGCCAACGACGACGACTGACAATGCTTAAGGTACGCAGCAACTTCATCGCTACCTCGTCTTCTTGAGCAGGTCGTGACTCGATGACACCATCAGCAATCATGCGGTTGATGACTTCTTCGCCTAACTCGGTGCGCACGATGGTGAGCGTCCAGTCATTGTCCTTACCGATACCGCCCGTAGAAATATCTGCATGTTCGGCAGCGAAGTCTGGACAACTCTTGCAACCTTGACGCGTCCATTGGTGACATTCCTTGAGATTGATTTCGTGGAATGAACCATCCTTCATCCAAATCTGGAAGGCGCCCTTAATGTTCATCTTCACCATGTCTTGTTTCTTTAAGCCGTATTTGGCTTCAAAGAGTTCGACAAAAATGGCATCGTCAAAAGTTTTCGAACAGAGCAAACCAATGTTGAACAAAAATGGCTTGCCGACTTTTCCTGCTTTGCGATCCCACATCACTGGTGGCGATGAAGTTTGGCATCCCATGCCGACAAGGGCCAACTTCGTGAGTCCTTGTTCCTTGGCTTCACGTAAAGCCAATGGATTGGCGCAATAGGTATAACGCGAACCAGCAGTGGCTAAAACTTCTTCTTTATTGCGAGCTAAAACTGGTTTCGCTTTCCATGCGTCATCGGGTTCAACGCCACTGACCAGGGCTGCTTCGATGTAGTCGTTCTCCATCAACCAAATCAGCATCGCTGAAACAAAGCCACCATCTTGACCTTTTTCGTGTTGCACTTTGTCGGTTGCCCGAGTCAACAATAACTGGCGCCAAATTCCTGACATTTCTTCTGGCTCACGCGTGCGACCAAAAAGGTGAGTATCAGCTGCTTCTTCCCATTTACGAAAACGTGGGCAGGCGCGGGTACAGGTCGTGCAACCCTTTTCACCGTGGATGCAATTGTCTAGACCGAGTTCTTCCTCAATATGGAAAGGGATGTACTTGCCCTCTTCGTGCTCGTAGCCGATGACATCATGCGGGCAGGTGACGACGCAGCCGGCACAGCCAGTACACAGACCAGTGGTGATGACCTCCTCGTAGAGTTCTTTCCATTGGTGTGTCCAACGTTCGGCTTTTACGGGTGCGGACTCAGTAACAGTCATGGCTTCTAATCTACGCTGAGAGGTGGCCATGATAGGTAGCCGAAACGGCAACTAATGACCGAAGAGTGATGGGAGACGAGTATGGGAATGATTGGCGAGCGGGTACTACGTACTGAAGATCCAGATTTGGTGATGGGCCGCGGCACATTTATTGACAACCTCGCATTGCCAGGTGCAACCCATGTGGTTTATGTCCGTTCCGCG
>SHUW01000026.1 GCA_009694465.1 Ilumatobacteraceae bacterium | reverse complement strand
CACAACCTCAACGACCTTGGTTCCGCCAAAGCCTGGAACGATCACCGATCTCAACACCACAGTTCCTCGTGGTCAGGTTGACCCGACCTGGCCGGTGCCAACTATTGATCCAACTGTGTACACAGTGGCTGCTTGTCCGAGTTAGGGCGTACAGTCGTGGCTATGGATGTCAAGGCGCTCTACGAATTGCAAAAAGTAGATACGGCTATCGAGCAGGGCAAAGTGGCTTTGGAGAAATTGCCTGAGCGTTCACAACTGCAAAGCGCTATTGCCGATCTCGCTGGCATTTGTCGCCGTCGTGCCGAGATGAGAGCGCAGCAACAGGCCATGGAAACCGAACTGACGACCATTGAAAAAGCTTCGGCAAGTATCGATGCCCATCACGCCAAACTTGAGCGACAAATGAAAACCATCATTGCTGCCCGCGAGGCCGAAGCATTGCAACACGAGATGCAGACCCTTGAAACGCAACGCAACGAACTTGATGATCGCGGTTTGTTGTTACTTGAAACCAGCGCCGCCACAGATGACGAACTCCGCCAGTTAGCGCAAGCCGAAGCCGACGCTGTGAGCAATGAATCTCTTGCCAGTGCGGCACTCGCCAGCGCCGCTGATAGTAAGACAGCAGATATCAGCATCTTACAAGAGCAACGAATTGTCGTCGTGTCGACAATTGCGCAAGATGACATAGCCGTTTATAACCGCTTGTGTGCTTCCTACAAAGGCATCGCTGTGGCTGTCATCCAACACGGGGTCTGCGGGGGATGCCACATGGATATTTCTGTATCGGAACTTGACATGATCAAGCGTTTGCCTGCAGATCAAGCCGCCGAATGTCCCAACTGCAATCGTCTCCTCGTTCGATAGCCAATGTTTTTCTGGTTCATCGGAACTTCAGTGTTATCTGTATGGTTTGTTTTTCGCGATTCCGCTTTTGATTATCGGGCCCTGATCATCGGTGTTCTCCTACCCGATGTCGTGGACGGGATCTGGGGTGGGGCTCGTGGACTGCATTCGTTGGCGGGCAGCGTGCTTCTTTTGATCGTGGTGATGCTGACAACCATTGGTCGTCGACCACAGCGCAAACGTTTTTTGGCGATTCCGATCGGCGCCTTCCTGCATTTAGTCTTTGATGGCGCTTTCAACAACACGAAAGTTTTTTGGTGGCCATTTACTGGCATCTCGTTTTCAGGAGACCAACTTCCAGTAGTTGATCGTGGGATGCTCAACATCGGATTTGAAGTCGCGGGATTATTACTGTGCGTTTTCGCTTGTAAGAAGTTTGATCTCGCCAATCCGCAGCGTCGTCGTGAGTTCATTCGTCAAGGGACTCTGCCACAATGACTGCCACGGGTTCAATCATCATCGTGCGCCATGGTCGCACCGCGTTCAATGCCACTGGACGTCTGCAGGGGCGTGCCGATAATCCTCTCGATGAAGTTGGTGTACTTCAGGCCGAGCGCGTCGCTCATCATTTGGCACCAGAACTTAATGCGGACTCGCTCATTGTCTGCAGTCCGCTGATCCGCGCCCGCGCTACTGCAGAGGCGATTGCCACATTGTGTGGCGCCGGTGTGGTGATTGATGAGCGCTGGATTGAACTTGACTACGGCTCCTATGAAGGTCGCCCTCAAAGTGATATCCCGGCAGAAGTGTGGAAGCAGTGGCGCGGCGACAATAACTTTGCGGCCCCTAACGGGGAATCCTTGAATCAAGTGCATGCTCGCGTGACCGCGGCCTGCCAGGACCTTGCTGTGCAACTCTCGGGACGCACTGCGGTCGTGGTCACTCATGTCTCGCCGATTAAATCGGCTATGGCTTGGGCGTTAGGAGTTGATGTTGGGGTGGGTTGGAAATCTCATCTAGACACCGCATCGATCACCCGTATTGGCGTCACCCCGAGAGGGCCGGTCTTGCGCTCTTTCAATGAAACAGCGCGTGAGGGCACGGGTTAGGCAGAAAACTTCTCAGGAAATATGGGGCTGAGGGTGCCTTTGGCTAAACTTACTTCTTCGCACACATGTGCCCGAATAAGGGGAATCCCATGCCTGAAGCAGTCATTGTTGCTACCGCCCGTAGTCCAATTGGTCGAGCCAATAAAGGTTCATTGATGTCATTGCGCACCGATGAAATGGCCGCCCAAATCGTGCGCGCGTTGATGGCCAAAGTTCCATCGGTCAAGGGCTCAGACATTGAGGATTTGATCATTGGTGTAGGTCAGCCCGCCGGCGAAGCTGGTTTCAACTTGGGACGTATGGTCGCTTTGTTGGCTGGCATTCCTGAGGCGCCTGGTGTTGTTGTTAACCGTTACTGCTCATCAAGTTTGCAGACCATTCGTATGGCTGCTCATGCCATCAAGGCGGGCGAGGGAGATTGTTTCATCGCCGCTGGTGTTGAGGCTGTCAGTCGTTACCAGTTTGGAGCCGCCGACACTGCTCCCAACCCAATCTTCAAAGGTCCAGGCGAGCGCACCAAGCTACGTGCCCTTGGTGGACAGCCAGTATGGACTCCGCAAGATGGATTGGCCGATGCCTACATGGCGATGGGTCAGACGGCTGAAAACGTTCGTGAAGTTGAAGGTGTGAGCCGTGAAGATATGGACTGGTTCGCCAAGCGCAGCCAAGATCTTGCGAGTGCCAATGTCTCAAATGGTTTCTTTGATGCAGAAATTTCTCCGTTGACTCTTGAAGACGGAACAGTTGTGAGCAAAGACGATTGCCCGCGCGCTGGAACGACATTGGAAAAACTCGCCAGCCTGCCGCCAGCATTTCGTCCTGATGGTCAAGTCACCGCGGGAAATGCTTGCCCATTGAACGATGGTGCTGCTGCAGTTTTGGTGATGAGTGACACCAAAGCTAAGGCTCTCGGCCTGACGCCGTTGGCGCGTTTCATTTCTAGTGGAGTGTCAGCGTTGAACCCAGAAATTATGGGGCTCGGACCAGTTGAAGCCTGCCGTCAGGCATTGCGTCGTGCTGGTATGAGCATTGATGACATCGACTTGGTGGAAATCAACGAAGCATTCGCCGCTCAGGTGTTACCTTCAGCGAAGCATCTCGGAATTTCCATGGACAAACTGAATGTCAACGGTGGAGCAATCGCTCTTGGTCACCCATTCGGTATGACCGGTGCGCGCATCATGACCACTTTGATTCATGGACTCCAGGATCGCAACAAGAACATTGGTATGGAAACAATGTGTGTTGGTGGCGGTCAGGGTCTAGCCATGATTATTGAGCGCCTCAGCTGAAACTGACATGTTGCGTGCGAGAAGTCGCGCCACAGTTCCCAATACCAAGACACTGAGACCAGCAAGGCTGAACAACAACCTTGGGCTGATGTGTCCATAACCCCATGTTGCCAAGATTGCTACTGCTGCAGCAACGAGTTGATTGCAGGCCCCTGCGAGCCCTTGGGCTGCACTGGCGCGTCCTTCAGGGGCGCCTTCAGCCAACATTCCTTGTCCCGCTGGTGAACCAGCAGATTGGGCAACGGATTCGATAATTCCTAAGACGATTGGCATCAGGGGAGTGGCGAACCAACCGTATAAAGCGGTCAATGGGGCCACGAACAAGACAGCAATGAAAGCGATCTTGATCTTGCCACTGCGGTCGGCGAGTCTTCCACCAAAACGTGAGAGCAAAACAAACGGCAAGGCATACGCAGCCAAACTGAGGCCAACAACAATGTCACTGGCTCCAAGGTCGGTGAGGTAGCGATCCCACAAAGCGTCATACATTCCGACAGGAAGAGCCAGCGAAGTCAAAAACAAGATCGGAACAAGGACCTGTCGTTGACGCAACAGGCCAAATGCCAAACGTTGTGGGTGCGTTGATGGAATCAGTAACGGAAGTCGTTGAGTGCTGACGATGACCAGCGAGATGAGCGCCGAGATTGAAAAGATAATGAATGGCCAACGCAGTCCGAGTGGCCCAACTAAGAACCCGCCGATCACTGGCCCAGTGACGAATCCTGCGAGGGCAACTCCGCCCATTGCTCCGAGTCGTTCGGAGACACCTTTTTCATCGAGTGAGGCAATCAGTGCACGCGCGGGTGGAAGAAATAATCCGCTACCTGCACCAGCAACTAAGCGCGCCACGATGAACACGATTAACGATGAGCCGGCAGCGAAAAGAGCGTTTCCAACGAGGGCTAGGACAGTGGCGATGATCAGCAGACGTTTAGCGTGACCACGATCGGCGTACGGGGCAACGACGATTTGCATGACGAAGGATGCGAGAAATCCGGCGGCGGCGATCAGTCCCAGACCACCATCATTGAAACCGAATTCATCTTGCAGGTTGCCCATTAAAGCAAAGATCACACTTCCGCCAGCCTCCATAGTGAACACAGCACCGAGGAGGACACGTTCAGTTCGGCGGGTATTGGTCATCAGAGGAAAGGGGAGTCAGCGTGCGCGGTCGAAATAATCAAGCACTGCATCACTCAGGCTAGGCCATGCGCTGAGCGCTTCACCCGACCACTCATCAAAGTTGCGATCTGTGCAAGCGATCATGGCGATGTCCACTTGCGGGTCAATCCACATCATTGATCCCGATCCCCCGAAGTGACCGAATGTTTGTGGTGAATTTTTGATTCCAGTCCAGTGTGGAGTTTTGTGTTGGCGAATTTCGATACCCAGTCCCCATGGATTCGGTTTAAAGGATCCGAGCCCTGGGATGACTCCACTAAGTTCAGGAAATTGAATCGTCACCGCTTCACGCGCAGTTGTGACACTGATCAATGCTGGTTGCATCAGTTCTTTCATGAACAGAGCCATATCTGCGACTGTGCTCAACACGCCGAAAGCCGGTGATGCCTTTAATGCCGTGTCATGCATCTTGAGTGGAGCGAAGATCCCTTCGTTCATGTAGTCGGCAAAAGTCATGCCCGTTCGTTCGGCGATATGTCGAGCCGCAGTTTCAATTCCAGTGTTGGAATAGATACGTCGCTTGCCCACGCCCATGATGGGATTGCTCGTATCAAACCCGTAGCCCGCAGCGTGGGCGAGGCAGTGACGCAATGTTGAACTCTGTGGACCAACAGCATCCTCTAGGGAGACTGATCCTTCCTCGACAGCGATCAGACAAGCCCATGTGGTGATGACTTTGGAAATGGATGCCAAGCGAAAGACTCGGTTGATCTCTCCGTGAGATGCAACAATCTCGCCCGAGCGAACAACGGCGCATGCCGCATGCGGGACAGGCCACGAATCAATGGTGGACAGGATCTGTGGGAGCGATGAATCAGGCAAAGCCGGCAGAGCGTATGAGTTCAGCCACGCCGAAAGCCAAGTCAAGGCTTTGGCGAGCATTCAAACGCGGGTCGCACACGGTTTGATAACGCACATCAAGATCGGCATCAGTGAGATCGTCGGCTCCACCCAAGCACTCGGTGACATTGTCGCCAGTGAGTTCAACGTGGATTCCGCCTGGCCATGTTCCTTCGGCACGATGAGCAGCAACAAAGCCGGTGATCTCGCGAATGATTTCATTAAAGTGGCGAGTTTTACGTCCACCGACTGAGGTGAAGGTATTGGCGTGCATGGGGTCGCAAGCCCAGACCACAGGATGACCACTTTCACGGACGGCTTTGAGGAGTGGTCGTAATGAATCCTCAACCTTGTCAGCACCCATTCGACTAATGAGTGTGAGACGTCCCGGTATCTGCGCTGGGTTGAGTTTTTGGCAGAGCTCAAGGATGAACTCTGGGGTCGTCGACGGACCGATCTTGCAACCAATGGGGTTGCCGACTCCGCGTAAGAATTCAATATGCGCACCATCCAACTGCCGTGTGCGCTCGCCGATCCACAACATGTGTGCCGAACAGTCATACCACGCACCAGTCAACGAGTCTTGACGAGTGAGAGCCTCTTCGTAACCGAGTAGCAAAGCTTCATGACTGGTGTACACATCGGCTTCGTGCAGAGCGGCGGTATTTTCAGTGTCAACACCGCAGGCGTGCATGAAACGCAAAGCGCGTTCAATGTCAGTAGCGACTTGTTCGTAACGCTGACCCTCAGGACTTGAACCGACAAACTCTTGGTTCCATGCATGAACACGTGAGAGGTCGGCGAAACCACCCTTGACGAAAGCGCGCAACAAGTTCAATGTGGATGCTGACTGGTGGTAGGCCTGCACTAAACGATCGGGGTTAGGGATACGTGCTTCAAGAGTGGGAGATGGATCGTTGACAATATGTCCGCGAAACGATGGGATTTCGAGATCACCGATCTTCTCAGTGTCTGCGCTACGGGGCTTGGCGAATTGCCCCGCCATACGACCGACTTTGATAGTGGGTACTCCAAGGCTGTAGGTGAGCACGACAGCCATCTGTAAAATGACGCGCAACTTTTCGCGAATGTTGTTTGCTGTGAACTCATCAAAGCTTTCAGCGCAGTCACCTGCTTGGAGCAAGAAGGCATTCCCAGCGCAGACCTGACCGAGTGCATTTTGTAATGACCGCGCCTCACCTGCGAAGACGAGTGGGGGATACGAAGCGATCTGCTTCAGCGAACGGTCCAATGCGCCCTGATCTGGCCAATTCGGTTGCTGGGCGGCGGGGAACGATTGCCACGATGTTGGGGTCCAAGTTGAGGCCATGAAAAAAGCCTAACGACCCGAGGCGCTAAGCCATCGGGTCGTTTTCACTGGAGTCTTCCCCAAGGTGCTGGAATGCTCAGTAAGCGAATATGTCTTCGGCTTCTTCTTTGAGGCCGGCAACGGCTCGTGAGACCAAACGACGGGCGGCTTCGGCAGTGACACCGAGTTTTTCGCCGACTTCACGGAAACTCTTGCGCTCGCCGTCAATGAGACCAAAACGGGCTTCAACTGCGTAACGAGCACGGGTATCGAGAGTGTCAAGCAACTTGTTCAATTGCTCGGTCTCACCCTGAGCGATGATGTGATCTTCAGGGGTTGGGTCACCATTGGCCATCAGGTCACCAAGAGTTGCATCGCCATCGTCACCGATTGTTTTATCTAGCGAGACTGGGGTAGTGAGGCGATGGAGTTCGGCATTGGAAAGATCCAAGGTCTCACCATCTCCGCTGGCCTGACGCAAAGCAGCGCGAAGGCTGGCCGAACGATCACCAGGAATACGAATCAGGCTGGCCTTTTGATCAAGGGCTCGACCAATAGCCTGGCGAATCCAGAATGTGGCATACGTAGAAAACTTAAATCCACGGCGCCAGTCAAACTTGTCAACTGCGTGCTCGAGACCGAGGTTTCCTTCTTGAATGAGATCTAGCAAGTCCATGCCCTGGGGCAGAGGGTAGCGACGAGCGATTGAGACAACGAGACGAAGGTTGGCACGAATGAATCGGTCTTTTGCTCGACCAGCTTCACGAATATCGCGCTTGACGGCCACGGTCTTGTCGCCACTTGCTTGCTTGCCGGCAGCTTCACGACCTTTTTCGATGGCACGTGAAAGGACGCGCTCGTCTTCAGCGGTCAGCAAAGGAACCTTGCCGATGTCGTTGAGATAGATGCCGATTGAATCATTCATAATGTTTGTCTCTGTTCGTGGTTTGTGCACTTCAACTCTGTGAGCAGGAGCCCGGGAGAATCGGCGTAACCGATTTGGGGCACAAGGCAAACAGGGCTTCGTGGATTATGGAAAACGGGGGGTATTCGGGCTGACAACTTGTGACGAGACCGGTATGGCTGGGGGGGAAATGGTCTTGAGAAGGAGTCATGAGGCTATCACAGGAAAATGGGTTTGTATAGAGTCAGGGGGTTGTTATGGCACTTATTGTCGTTTAATTCTTCGGTATCTAGGGTCCTCTCCTTGAGTAATTTCTCTGAGGAAAAGCGATTATTTCTTTGAAAATCTTGAATAGTCGCAGTTCAATCGGTATTTCCATAGTGATAAACGACCTGACCAGCCTGATGTGTGCGCCCATAGACTCACAGAGTGGATATTTCTTTGGCCCCTTCTATCTCGGGCAAACCTCGAATAGGGCTCTTTGGTGGCACTTTTGACCCTCCCCACGTCGGTCATTTAGTCACGGCTGTCAATGTCATGTCGGCGCTGAGGCTGGATCTAGTGATCTTGATGGTGGCTAATGTGCCCTGGCAAAAAGAGCATTCGCGAATCATTACTCCGGCAGCCGACCGTTTAGCGATGGTTCAAGCTGCCGTGGCCACTGTGCCTGGCTTGATTGCCGGCGGGTGGGAGATCAAGCATGGTGGTCCCAGTTTTACGGCAGACACTTTGACTGCACTGCATGATGAATATCTTGGCGGTGAGTTTTTTACGATCGTGGGCGATGATGCCGCAAGTGGACTGACGACATGGGAGCGCTACGAGGATGTTGTGCGTTTGAGTCAAGTTGTTGTCGTTGATCGTCCTGGTGCGCCGGTTGCTTTGTCAAAAGATATTGCCTGGGTGCGAGTTGAAGTTCCTCGACTTGAGGTATCAAGCACTGATCTTCGTTCACGTTTTACTGACGGACGACCACTTGATTATTTGGTGACGCAACCCGTTCTCGATGTCATCAGCCAACGGAATTTGTACGGAGCGTCGCTCAAGGTGAACTCATGAATGGTTTGTTGCAACAGCGTCGTCGCCAAACAATGTTGAACTTTGGCGCAGGCTTAATCGTGCTGGCATTGTTGCCCGTTACCGGGGTCATCGCGTGGCGTGCAATTCGTGATTCAAACGCCGCCCAGGGTGTTATTTCCTTGCCATCGCGAGCAGTCCCTATGACTCCGACAGCGATTTTCGCAGTCACTGATGAGGAGAATTTCTTGACCTCTTTGACGGTGATGGCACTGACGCCGCAAGGTGCCGGCGGAACCGTGATGTTGATCCCCGTGGGTGCCCTCGTGGGAGGAAGGCCCGTGGGTAAACCTCGACGCCTGGCTGATGTTTATGGTTCAGATGGGGTCGAGGCGTTAAAGAATGCCGTTGAGGCGATGACGAACAGTCAGATTGACCAAATCACCGTCAACGGTGTTGATGGAACTGCTGAACTGCTGGCGCGTGTTGGGACTGTGAACGCCACATTTAGTACTGATGTGACGGACACTGATTCAGAAATTTCTGATGTGATCGCCGAGAAAGGGTCAGTTGATCTGACTCCGATGGAGATGTCAGCGGTCTTGGCGGCGCGCGATATTTCGGTTGATGAGGCAGGGCGCTACCCAAGTATCAAAGCGACTTGGGAGGGCATCTCGGCAGCAGTTGGTAGTGGCAGACCAGGAGCAGTTCCCGCCGTGGTCATCCCCGATGTGGGGGCGCAATCGCCCGCAGATATGCCTGCATTTATGTCGGCTTTGTTCGCTGGACCGATCAACATTTGGCAGATTGATACCGAACGCATCATCGATGCTGAACGCAACCCCAAAGATATTGATGTCTACCGCTATAACGCTGGTGAGGTAGTGATGGTGATGGCCAGTGTTGCGCCGAGTGCGATGGTCGCCGTGTTACCCACTCTTACCGTCCAGGTTGATAGCCCATTTGATGACTCCACTGTCACTCAAGACTCGGTATTTCGTATTTTGTATATGGGAACGAACGTCGTTTTGGTCCGCGTAGTGGCTTCGGTGCCACCCCCGATCACGATCATTAAATATTCAGATGAGATGGATCGTGCTATTGCCGAGCCATTGACCACTATGTTGGGTGATGTCGTTTTTGAAAAAGCCACTGAACGGGTGGATGGCGTCGATATACAAATCGTGCTTGGCGACTCATTTGTGACGTTCATGAGTGACGGCGCCAAACCTGATCCAAATATTGCTCCGCAAGATCTAGTCGCTCCAACGACTGATGCTCCACCAACAGAAACGACTCCGTAATGGCGACTACCCCGAAACAAACATCTTCTTCTGATAGCGATGATTCGGTCAGGCCAGAGACTTTCGAGTTGGCTTGTATAGCAGCTCGGGCTGCCGACGATAAGCAAGCCACGAACACCATTGTGTTGTCGGTTGGCAATGTTCTCACGATCACCGAACTTTTTGTTGTGACTGGTGCTTCAAACCCACGATTAGTGCGCGCCGTGGCAATTGAGATCGAAGATCGCATTCGCGAAGTATGCGGTCGTTCGCCAGGTCGCACCGAAGGCCATCGCGAGCAGTCGTGGGTGCTACTGGATTACGGCGATGTCATCGTCCATATCTTCCTCGATGAGACTCGAGAGTTCTACGAAATTGAGCGCTTGTACAAGGATGTGCCGCGCTTGGAATGGCGCGCCTGAGTCATCAGAATGTTGAAGTATTGCTGAGCGGGTTTCAGTGGGGCGCCGTTACTTGGTATCGTTGGCATGTCCCGCAAGGGGCTGTAGCTCAGTTGGCAGAGCGCTTGCATGGCATGCAAGAGGTCAGGGGTTCAATTCCCCTCAGCTCCACGTACAAAGTCCCAGGTCATTTTTGAGGGGTTGACTCCGAAATAGAATCTCGCAGCAAGTTCGGAGTCGAGCGACTACGAACAGGCATCACAACGACGGCAGTCACCACAAAGGATGCGGAATAGATACGCACATAATTGCTATTACCAAGTGCAAGTCGCTAAATCCCTCCATGTGTTTTGCCGCAAATTCGAACTATTGATGAGAGTCCCTGCCGCGGACAGGAAAACTACATTCGAATATTCTTGGGGCCACAAGCTTTCGGCGGGCGGATTTTCTGTCCGCAAGCATCTAGACAACCCGGCTAACATTGAGGGGTGGACTACGCGGCGCTTTACACCTATCGATTTAAAGATGTCGACCAGCAGCAGCGCATCAAGGTCTGGGCACCCATCAGTCGATTCGTGACGGCATTGGCTGGCGAGCCCCAGCGAGTGCTTGATCCGGCTTGTGGTCTAGGGGAATTCATCAACTCCTGCCCCGCATCCGAAAGATGGGCCGCCGACTTAGGGCTCGACGGATCTACGCTCGATTCGTCAATCAACTTCCTCAGTGGCTCCTTCTTCGATGTCGATCTGCCGGACTCACACTTCGATCTGATTTTTCTCTCGAACGTGCTCGAACACATGCACAGCCAGGAACAAGTGAATGAATGCCTGGTGAGAGCCAAGGCAAAACTTAGGCCCGGTGGAACGATTGTCGTCATGGGTCCGAACTTTCGGTATTGCCCGAAGGAGTACTTCGACTGCGCTGATCACACGGTGATCCTCACTCACGTAGCCGTCGAGGAGCATCTCTACACGGCCGGCTTTGAGATTCGTCGCACCGTGCCTCGATTCCTCCCATACTCGTTTCGATCCCGCCTTCCAGCTTGGCGCTGGACCACGAGCGCGTACCTAAAGTTCTCACCCATTTGGCGAGTGCTCGGAAAGCAGTTCCTGTTGGTGGCTACGAAGCCCTCTTAACGAACAACCGATTCGCCGATAGCGAAGCAACGGCGAGGAGCGCGCCGCTAGTAATCCCGGAGCGGAAATAGAACGCGAAACCTTGTCCCTCATGGGGTTGTGGGTTGCTCAGGGGGCGGTCGCAACATATGAATATGTGTTGCGCAAGTCATCTCCTAAAACTTGTGCATCTTCAGCACGAGTTTCAACGACGAAGTCTTCTTCTAACGTTTTGTAGTCGTAGGTCCAGCCATCGGGGAGTTGTAGACGATCAGCAAGAGTCAACAAGTCCTTTTCGGTGAGAGCCGAGTCGATCTGCTGGCTCCAACTTTGCATCACGTAGGTCTTTCCTTCAGCGTCATGCAACAGATACACGGTGGTTCCAGCATTGAAAGTAAACGCTGCTTTGCGATTAACAGCATGCGGGCTATACGGCAGCATGAGATCTGCTGGGGAAGTTCCGACGTACACGCTGGCATAACGATTCATTTCCATGCCACCAAAACTCTTCATAAAAACTTCGGTCATATCTGACTTGACAACTGAATCCATGGCCCAGTAGCGCGGTCCATTGGGTGCGGCAAAGACAACATTCTCTGCCGTGGCGACAGCGGCAGTATCAATGGCTTCCCATTGCGCTTGTGGGCAATCATTGAGTGGATAGGTGTTGAAAACCTCAGCGTGAATACCATCGCTCTTGAGATTTAATAACAAGATTTCGCAATAGCGTTTTCCGTGCATATTGAGTGACGCAGGGTTAACGGCTGTCGTGACCGCAGGAGCGCTGCTCGACGTCGTGCTCACGTCCTCGGCCGAACTGGGAGATGACGAAGCATCAGATGAACAAGAGGACAGAGCCAAGGCAAGAGCGCAGGCATAGACAATTTTTTTTGACACCATGGGTGACACTATATGCGCTACCACGGTCGTCGCGCAGCAGGGACGCGAAAGGGGCGGGTGCTTTCGCACCCGCCCCTTTACACACCTTGCGGTGGAGTACTACCTAAATCAGGCAACGCCCCAAAGAGCGAGGAACTGTTCGGCGAAGCCTTCTGGTCCCTTCCAGTTACTCATTGGGCTGCTGTCAATGATCTCTTGTGCGACTGTTGCGTCATCCAAGATGAAGTTTGGCAATTCTTCGCCAGCGGCACGCTCGGTGAACTCGTCGCCGACTGCGTCAAGAACCATGGCGTGCGCCATGACCCATGAGGCGTAGGCCTTCGGGTTCGAAGTCCAAGCTGTGTGAGTTCCAGCCACAATCTCGCTCAAACCGGTCAAGTCGAAGTCGACTCCAACCTGGCTAGGCAAGGCCACGCCAGCAGCCTCTAGGCCTGCTGTTACACCGATCGGCAAAGCCGAGAAGGCATAGGAAACGTAGTTTGTCTCTGGATTCTCTTGGAGGTACGAAGCCACCAAGCTTGGAATGTTGACACCAATGTCAGCGATTTGAACCGGCAGCACGTCAAACGTACAAGCGGCGCAACCGGCGGCGAAAGTGTCCCTCATGCCCTCTTCTTCTGCGACGAGCACAGGGAAGAGTTGAATGTTGACCATCAACACATTGGCGGCAGCGCCACTGTCAGCGATGATGTAGTTAGCCATTCTTGCTCCAGCAGCATAAACAGCATCGTTGCCACTGATGGAAGTCAAAATGCCGTCCGCTGGTAGTTCACCGTTGTAGGCGAAAGCGAACTTGATACCAGCGGTTACGGCTGCAGCGTACTGCTCGGCGAATGTAGCAACAGGTGAACCGGAGATCGCGATGTAGTTTGCGCCCCAGTCAATGGCCTCTTGCACGCCTGCTCCTGGACTTGCACTTTCAACGTTGATCGTCTTCAGTTCCCAGCCGAGAGCGGTAGTGATTTTGCCCCAGTCTTCGCCAACTTCGGCGCAGCTTGGGAGTTCGCAAGCGAGCCAAGCAACTTTCTTGCCAGTCGGTACTGCAGCCGATGGTCCAACAGTGACGCCGATTTCTGTCGGTATGGCCATGTAGGTGTCTACAAGCGCCTGTGCGGCGGCAGTTTCAGCAGCAGCATCATCCATTGGTGCGTCCGTGCTTGGTGCGTCCGTGCTTGGTGCTTCTGTTTCTTCTGTTACTGGCGCATCGGTACTTGCGTCATCGCTACCGCAAGCAGCAGCGATCAAACCCAAAGCAAAAATGGCAGCAGCAACTCTATGAGTTCCTTTACGCATTATTTCCCCTTTTAATTATTGATTGGAAGGATTCCAATCTGGTTCGCTCTCATCACTGTTCACGATTAGTTTGGTGGCGAGAGCGAATTGATCATATAGTAAATTAAGTAGCATTAGCGAACTAGTGAAAAGTTCGCATGCGTGTTTCAGGGGGAAAGTAAAGAACCATGGCAAAAATTCTTCACATTTGGTCGCTCTCAAAGTCCTTTCCGGGCCAAGTCGCCCTGCAAGATGCCACTTTCGATGTTGAGGAAGGCGAAGTTCATGCCCTGGTGGGTCAAAATGGCTCCGGCAAGTCGACTCTGATCAAAGTACTTGCGGGCTTTCACCAGCCAGATCCCGGTCATAACGTCACAATGGGCGACGAGGTCTTCGATATTGGCGATGCTGCGGCAGCCCATCGTGCAGGTATCCGTTTCGTGCATCAGGATCTGGGTCTTGTGGAGGCCGTGAGCGCAGTTGAGAACATGGCTCTTGGTTTTGGATATCGAACTGGTTTTGGCCGACGCATCAACTGGAAGAAAGAAACACTGAAGACCAAACAAGCTCTGCTCGATCTTGGCTTTGATATTGATGTTCGCGTTCCAGTTGCCGCGCTCGGTGGCGCAGCCCGAACGGGTGTGGCAATTGCTCGGGCTTTGCAAGAATCCGAGCAGAATATTTCGATTTTGGTTCTTGATGAACCGACGGCTTCCTTACCTGGGGCAGATGTGGACAGACTTTTTAATGCCATTCGTCGTCTGAAGACTCGTGGCATCGCAGTCGTCTTTGTCTCGCATCACCTTGAGGAAGTTTTTGAAATCGCTGATCGAGTTACTGTTTTGCGAGACGCCAAGGTAGTCGCCACTGTTGAAGCCAGTGAATTGGATATGTCGTCTCTCATTGAACTGATCGTTGGTCGCAAGGTGACTGCGGCGACAGTTGATCGATTCATTGATCAAAGCCTTGAACCGCGCTTACGGGTGACGGATTTATGGGGTCTAGGGATGAACGATGTCAGTCTCGAAGTTCGACCAGGAGAGGTTTTAGGCGTGGCGGGCCTGACTGGTTCGGGGCGAGACACATTGATTCCGATGTTGTCGGGAGCGATGGAGCGTCTCGGAGATGTCTCGATTGATGGAGTGACAATTCGTGCGGGTAAGCCGAGTGCGGCTATCGCCGCGGGACTTGCTTTCGTGCCTGCTGATCGCTTACGCAATGGCATCATCTCGATGATGAGCGTGCGTTCAAATACAACGATCGCCAATGTGGCTCGTAATAAGACAGGGTTGCGACTGAATCACATAAAAGAACGTGCTGAAACTCGGGATTGGATTGCACGGCTTTCGGTCGTGACGACCAGCAGTGAGGCGCCAATTTCAACCTTGTCGGGCGGCAACCAACAAAAAGTGATGATGGCACGAAGTTTTCGCTTAGATCCAAAAGTCTTGTTGCTTGATGAACCCACTCAAGGCGTCGATGTCGGAGCCAAAGAAGAGATTCATTCTTTCGTTGATGCAGCAGCAGCAAGCGGTTCGGCTGTGGTCATCGCCTCGACCGACTCTGCTGAGTTAGCTCGTCTCTGTGACCGCGTCATTGTGATGCACCGTGGTCGGATCGTGGACACGATTGTGCGCGGTGGAGGGTCAATGGCTCAAAGTATCGACAAGGTTTTACTGGCAGGCTCAAGCCTGGCAAGCAATTAATCATTGAAATTCGTCCCAAACAAAATGTGAAGTGAAAGGAAGACATATGTCGACTAGTGAATCAGGGGTCTTAGCCACACCGCAGAGATCTTTATTGAACCGTCTCGGATTGGATCGCTTTAGCGCTCTTTATCTTTGGGGAGCATTCATGATCATTTTCGGATTATGGAAACCTGACACCTTTTTAAGTATGACGAGTGCCAAGTTGGTCTTGGGCGAAAATGTCAGCACTGGTATTTTAGCCTTAGCCTTCCTGGTGCCGTTCTGTGCAGCAACGTTTGACTTGTCAATCGGTGCTGTGATGTCGATGTCGGTTGTGACGATGTGTTTCTTGTCCGATGAGAAATCACGCTCATTTAATATGCCAGTGGGTGTGGCGGCAGTTATCACCCTTGTGGTGTGTACCTTGATTGGTGTTATTTCTGGATTCATTGTTGTCAAACTCAAGGTCAACTCATTTATTGCCACGCTGGGCTTGGGGCAAGTGATTACTGCAATCGTGTTGAAGATTTCCTTCAATCGCCAGATCACCGATGTCTTCTCGGGGACATTTGAAAAATTTGGTCGCAATCAATACTTCGGAATCCCCGTGGTCTTTTTCTACCTCGCCGTGGCTGGAATCATCATTTGGTATGTACTGGAACACACGCCAGTCGGACGTTTTATTTATGCCACTGGTGGCAACCCAGAGGCAGCGCGTTTGGCAGGTGTAAAGACTGATCGCATGGTCTGGGGTTCGCTGATCGCCTCGTCTTTCTTGGCAGGGGTTGCGGGCATTGTGTTTAGTGCCAAGCTCGGCTTGTTTGCCGGCCCTCAGGCGACTGGTCCCAACTATTTGTTCCCAGCGATCGCCGCAGTGTTCTTTGGTGCGTCACAACTGAAGGGTCGCCCGAATGTGGCCGGAACATTCATTGCTCTCTATGCCTTGGCCTTCGGTATCAAGGGTCTGCAACTTGTTGTCGGAACTGACTCGTATTGGGTGAACCCCATGTTCCAAGGTACGACGCTAATCATTGCGGTTTCCTTGGCCAGCCAAAAGGGCCTTGCCAAGATTCGCAAGCGCAAGGTTCAGACAACTTGATCTAACGCTCTCTATGTCATGCTTATCGGGTGACAACAGACTGGATAGAACTCACTCGGCGAAGTGCATTCGCATCGCACCGTCTTATTGGCTGGATCTATTGGGATCCTCGGGCGATTGAGTTATACGCGGGGCTGGGGATACCCAATGGTGTCGGGTATTACGTGACGAGTCGCGGTGCGCCCTTGTTGCCCGCTGGGCATCAAACCATATCCGCTGCTTTTTATTCGATTCGGGCTGATTTCATTGAGTTTGCGGTGACCTTGGCCAATCAGCACACATCATGGCAAGATATTTTCGGGGCCCGCAATCAAGCAGTAGGCGAGGGCCTGCGTCAGTATGTGCCAGAGATTTGCGAAGGTCTCGCGGCCCTCGATGGTGACCTGTGGCGAGTCGCCGATGCCCTGCCTGAATCGGGGAGAGTGTGCTTCGCTGCGCATCGTCAAGCCCCACGAGATAAAGATCCTTTGGTCTCAGCGTGGTTGGCCGTGAACTGCATTAGAGAATGGCGAGGCGACACTCACTTCGCCATTTTGACATCGGAAGATATTTCGCGTGTTCAGGCTGGAATCTTGCATGATGCCCATCTCAACTATGGCGGGTGGATCGCTCAAAGTCGCGGAGCCGATGCCGAGGCCATCACGCATGCTTTTGCCGATCTTGAAAACAGAGGTCTGGCTGAAAATGGAGTTGTTTCTAGTGCGGGACTCGCGGTACGTGAACTGATCGAAGAACGCACCAATGACATCTGCCATCGGGGATGGGAATCGTTTGGATTCATAAACACGCAACGGTTCCTGCATCTCATTGAATCCATCGGTGAAAGGTTGCTGGACCGCATTGATGCAACTGCTGGACCGAATTGGATGCCCGCAGCACGTGAGCGCCGCCCCGACACCACTTAGTTTGTGGGATACTACTGCGATGTCTGTTACCACTATTGAAGTTGATCGTCGGCAAATTAGTAGATCGCGTATCCACTCTGAGCCCGAAGTTGTACTTCAAGATGGCGAAGTTCGACTGCGCGTCGAGGCCTTTGCGCTAACAAGCAACAACATCACCTACGGCGTATTCGGCGACGCAATGGGATATTGGAATTTTTTTCCAGGAGCACCAGATGCCGAGACTCCTTGGGGCCGGATTCCTGTATGGGGCTTCGCCGAGGTCATTGAAACTCGTGTGCCAGACCTGCTGGTCGGACGGCGTATCTACGGCTATCTTCCGATGAGTAACGAACTGATTGTCAAGGCAGGTCGCCTTGACGAGCGGAGTTTTGTGGATATGTCGGAGCATCGTGCACCGATGGCAGCGGCCTACAACCGCTATGTATTCACTGATCAAGATCCGATTTATCACCCCGATCGTGAGGCTCAGCACATGGTGTTGTGGCCATTATTTATGACTTCGTTCATGGTGGATGATGTCCTGGGGCAAAATGTGCTGGAAAGTGATCCCAATAGCGTTGCATCGGTGGTGATTTCTAGCGCTTCAAGCAAGACCGCTATCGGATCGGCGCATCTTTTGGCACGCCGTCCTGGAGTGAGCGTTGTTGGCTTGACATCGTCTAAAAATGCTGATTTTGTTCGGTCCTTGGACTGTTATCACCGAGTGGTGACGTACGACATGATGAGCGATTTACCTTCAGGGACTGCGGCTGACGTTTGTGCCTATGTCGATGTCGCCGGAGATAGTGCTGTGACATGGGGAGTGCACGAGCATTATGGAGATGATTTGGCGTACAGCCTGGCGGTCGGCGGAACACATTGGGATGCTCGAGCCCGAGTCCCAGGTAGGTCGCTGGCTGGCCCCAAACCTCAGCCCTTTTTCGCCCCGACCCAAATCGCTCTTCGCAACAAAGAGTGGGGTCGTGTAGGACTTGATCAGCGGGTGAGCGAAGCATGGCAACGTTTTTCGGAGGGGACAGGGACGTGGTTGCAAATCGCTGCGACTACTGGGGCAGCAGGTGTTGAAGCGCTGTTCCAGGAATTATTGGCAGGACGAGTTGATCCCAGCGTCGGTCATGTCTGCTCGATGAACTGACTGAGGACGCGAAACAGGGGCCGGTTTCCGGTTTCCCGTGAGCCGACCCCTGCGTCTAAGTAGTTGAAACTGTGG